>JAGFIY010000104.1 GCA_024103215.1 Melioribacteraceae bacterium
GGGCGAAACATATTCAGTTCGTTTCCATAACCATTAAAAAAAGAAATGGATGCTTCACGAATAAAACTTGCTTCTGCTGCATCGAGAACCCGAAATATTGCAAACTCCGGTTTGATAAGTTTATTCAAATTCAGAACCGGCTGAAGGAATATAGCATTGTGTGCTCTCCCGGAAATTATCCCGGGCATATCCTTAACCACAGCCATGCCCTCGCTGAACATTACAACTCCGGGCTTCGCTTTATCTGCAGCTCGTTGAAGTTCATAACTTGATTTTCCGCGTGTATCAAGCGTCACGCCGTCAGCATCTAACTCTGAGATAATTTTTGTCATTCCTTCGTGATGATTTTGATTCCTTGTACTTTGATCCCAAGGATTATAACTAATATAAAAACGTACTCCTTTACTATGGAGGTCGTCAGATATTTTTCTCAATCTCTTCAATCCGCCGGGCAATGATTCATACATCTCCCACTGGTTTCGTTCGTCGAGACCAAGCGTTGGCCAAGTCGGCCATATCGCAAAAATATCATAACCACCCAGATAATATTCGCCTCCTTCTATATATTTTTGATAAGAATATTCACCAAGTTTTCTATCATAAAATTTTTCGTCCCAAACCATCACATCTAAAAGAAGATATTTATTTCTTACCCATTTCAGATCATCCCTTTCAAAAAGCGAATTATCAAATTCATCGAGATCATACAAATACTTATCGTGAAAGAATAATTTCAATCCGCTCTGCCAAACACCCGAAAATTTGTTCACGTAAACACTATACTTTACTGAACCGCCGGGGAAGAGGCTGGTGCTGTATCTCTTTCTAGCAGCATTATTGTATTCAGATCTTCTTGCGAGGGCACATAACGATGTTTTCTCATTTATTTCAAAGGATGCATATCCCATTTCCCAGGCATTATCCGGAAGCATCAAACTTACAGGTGAAAGATCAGGACGGAATAATCTTGCTCTTGCTAGTTCCCAAGGACCACTTGCGGTAATATATGTTGTTTGTTTTGATTTATTAAACGGTACAAAATTCTCAATCACTAAAGTATCTTGCGAAATGTTTATCAACTCTACAGAAAATCTAATATCATCGCTTAATTTTTGAAATCCAGCAATCTTAACAACAACTTTATTCTTTATAAACTCTTCTTGCGAACCTTCATCGAAGAAATTTATAAACTTAGTGAAAGAATGATTTTGCCCATCTATATCAACTGTAAACAATGAACTAACTAAATTCTTACTTGCATTCACATCCAACATTTCTGAAAAAAAATGAATGTAATTGTTTGAACTCTGCGCAAGAAGTACGAAAAAATTATTTATTAAGACTACAATTACAAACACGATTTTTTTATCAATCATTTCAGATGCCGCTTTTAAATTTTATAAAATATTGATTGTGAAGGTAACAAAAAACCATAGCGTTTGAGACTGATTTAATTTATCTCAAGATAGATTTTTTTTGAATTAGATGCTCCCGAAAAAAAAATGCGGAAGCACTGTTGGGTCGAATAATAATTTTAAATTCATTAACTTTGTTCGATTTTAACAAACTCTTGAGGTATTATGAAATATTTACTTAATCTTTTCATCCTATCCACATTGCTTTTAGGACAGGACATTCAAAAAGGAAATGTTGTATTTATTCATCCCGATGGGACGGGATTAACAAACTGGAACGCGGCTAGAATATTGTACTACGGACCCGATTCTCAACTCAATTGGGATAAATTATCCCACCTGGCTTTCTATAAAATCCATATGAAAGATTGTCTTACATCCTCTTCTCATGCCGGCGGAACGGTTCATTCTTATGGAGTAAAAGTAGCTCTGGATTCTTATGGCTTAGATCGCACTGATGAAATAACAGCACGATCGGGCAAACAAATGAGCATCATGGAAGAAGCTATTGCAGCAGGTTACAGAACCGGATTAGTAAACTCCGGAAGTATAGTCGAACCCGGGTCAAGCGCGTTTGTTGCAAAAGTTCCATCGAGAAAAATGGATGAAGAAATTGCAAAGCAAGTCGTAAATTCAAATGTTGATCTTCTCTTCAGCGGCGGAGAAGAATGGTTTTTACCCAAAGGCGAACAAGGTTTTCATTGCACCGGTAAGCGTACTGACGGAATAAATTTAATTGAAGTAGCTAAAGATCTTGGTTACAAAGTAATTTATACGAAAGAAGAATTGTTTGATCTTCCGACTGATACAAAAAAAGTTCTTGGAATCTTTTCCGATGGACATACATTCAATTCATATTCTGAAGAGGTTATCAAGGAACTAAATTTCGGCGGGAATTATAAACCCGGTACTCCTACTTTAGCCGAGATGACCGAAACAGCGCTGCGAATTCTCTCAAATGACAAAGAGAATCAGTTCTTTCTAGTTGTTGAAGAAGAAGGCACTGATAATTTTGGAAACAATAATAATGCTTCCGGAACATTTGAAGCATTGAAGAGAGCAGATGATGCAATCGGGGTTGTGCTTGAATTTCAGAAAAAGAATGATAAAACAATGTTGATCACTGCAGCGGACAGCGAAGCTAGTTCAATGGAATTGATTGGAATTCCATTGGATGAATTTGAAGAAGGAAGTAAAACTCCTCCTTTTGAAAGCAACGGAGCACCAATTGACGGGGTCGACGGAAGCAAATCGGATTATTTTCTTTCCGCTCCCGATGCAAACGGAAACAACTTACCGTTCTATATTTGCTGGGGCACGAAAAAGGACGGCTATGGATCGGTTATTGCAAAGACTAACGGATTGAACGCTGAACTATTACCGCAAATGGTTGATAATACCGATATCTATAGAATAATGTACGCTACGTTATTCGGAGTTTGGTTGGATTAAATTTTTGTGTTTGGGGAGAATTTATTTCTCCCCAAAACTGTTTATCGAGTCAGAATTTCTGTCGTAAAAATTACTCGCTTATTGCATGGTTAACTTCAAAGATAACTGTAAACTTCGTTCCTTTACCCTTCTCACTTTCCGCTTCAATTCGTGCACCGTTCAAATCACAATATCTTTTTACTAATGCTAAGCCTAATCCGTTGCCTTCAAATTTACGTGTGTAACCTCTATCCTCTTGAGAAAACGGTTCAAACAAGTTTTCAAGGTATTCTTTTGAGATGCCGATTCCTGTGTCTTCAACTTCAACACGAACATTCTTTCCGTCGTAAGAATAATTTATATTAATGTTTCCACTCTTCGTATAAATTATTGCGTTATCGATGAGATGTCTAAAAATTTGAGCCACACTGTACTGATCAACCCAAAGTTTAGGATGCTCCGGCCGGAAAGTATAAGTTAAATTTAAATTTTTATTTGCCGCCAGAACACGAAAATCTTTTGTTAAAGGCAGAAGAACTTCTTCATGAATATCCGTACTCTTTGGATTGTGATCATAATTACCGGTCTGCATTTCAGACATGTTTAGAAGCAGTTCTATTGTCCTTATTATTCTTTTACCGGCACTGTAGATCATGCCGAAACTTTCTTGAAGTTCATCGTCAATTTTACCCTTCACTTCTTCTTGAATAAGACTAACGAAGCTTAGCATCGAATTTATTGGGGTTCTTATCTCGTGCGACATTTGAGCGAGAAACTCGGATTTCATTCTATCCATTTTTTCCGCTTTCTCTTTTGCGCTTATTAAAAACTGTTCTGATAATTTTTTATCGCTAATATCTTCTGCAACGCCTTCGTAATACAAAATTGAACCTTCCTCATCATAAACGGCATTTGCGCTTTCTCTAACATCAATAGTTGTTCCATCGGCTTTTTTCCATTGCGATTCAAATCCGTGAACAATTCCTTCGGATTTCATAATCGATACAAATCTTTCTCTGTACTTTTTATCAGCATAAATTTCGAGAGCATCAAAATCCGGGTTAATGTCCGATAATGTTTCATATCCAAGCATATTGAGCAAGGCAGGGTTTGCCAAAATAAATTTTCCGTTGGGGGAAAGCTGGTACATACCGATCGTCGAATTTTCGTAAAGACTTCTGAAACGTTTTTCATTTTCGATAATTTTCTTCTCAACTCGTTTACGAATAATAATCTGCCACATTTCATTAAGCAGCAAAGATCCGGTTAAAATATCATGTTCGGTATAATTCGTTTTTTTATTGCCTAGAACACAAACAGCAATTACCGATTCATCAGACATTAAAGGAAGAGTTAGTGAAGAATTGACTTCCCAGTTTAACTTTTCCAGATATTTATTCTCGTTTTGATCGATAGAAATCCGAGCTTGTTGATTATTTATTATCAAAGACCAATGTTTATCCGCAGATTTATTTATTTCTACGAGGTTTTCATGCACAATGAAACTATCAATTGAACTAGAACACTTATTCTTATCCTTTAAATCAGGTCTGCCAAAAAAGAAAATTATACCACCTTCGCTATCCGTTAACTCAACAACCTTCTCAAGTGTTATATCAATAATCGAATCCTCGTCGGAAGCATTACTTTTACTTATTCCGTAAAGTGTTTCAGCAATTTTTCTGTTTCTTTTCTCGATGAATTGAGATCTTTTTCTTTCTGTAATATCTCTAATAACTCCTTGGACCCCGACAATTTTACCTTTGTTTGAAATTGCTACATCTACTTTTATCTCAACAGGTATTTTAATTCCATTCTTGTTAGTTATTTTTGACTCAAACACTACAGTTTCAAAGTCTTTTCTTTTTTTCAAGGAATTGATTAATTGTTTTGCGGCGTTCAGAAAGTCTCGTCTTCTAACATATTTCCAATACGGTATCCCAATCATTTCCTCGGGAGTGTATCCAAATAAGGCTGCTCCCTTTATGTTTATGTACAATACGTTCAGTTTCTTATCTAATTTCCAAATTACATCGGAAGCGTTTTCGGTAAGCAGTCTATATTTTTCTTCACTTGCAATTAACTCCCTCTGTGCTCTTTGATTTTGAATTGCAAAACCGAAAAACTCGCCTAGACGATTTAGGATTTCAATTTCTTTTACCGTGAAATCATCTTTTTTGTTTGCAAGAGCAATTTCGCCTAAAAGCTGATCTTTGCTCAAGATAGGAACCGCGAGAAAATTTTCCAATTTAATATGATCTTTGGGAATACCGGATTTCCACAGATGCTGATCCGGTTCGTTAGTAAAGAAAGCTGCTTTTGTATTTAATGCATGTCCCCAAAGTCCATTGTATTTTCCGTTCTCCCCAATTCTAAATCTCAATATTTTTTCATCCGACTCAAAATTCTTTGAAATCATCATATTCGAAAGAGTATGAACTAAAAGATCTTGTGATTTCGGATCAACTTCGGCTACAAATCCGTCTGTTGCCCCGGTCAAATTCATTGCCTTATTTAAAATATTTTCTGCTATTGTTAAAATATCTGTATCTGTTGAAATAATTGTTTTATACAGGTCAGTCAATGATTTCTGTATTTGAAATTCTTTTGTTCTATCACCTTCCGCTTTCAGCCTATCGGTGATATCAGTAATAACAGCAATGTAATTTGTAATATTTCCGTGATCATCTTTTACTGGTGTGATTGTCATCTCTTCGAAGTAAAGCGAACCGTCTTTTCTTTTATTTATTACTTCGTTTCGCCATACTTTACCGGATTTTATTGTACTCCAAAGATCATTATAAAATTCATCACTATGAATGCCTGATCTTAACACATTCGTCTTTTTACCTCTTACTTCTTCGAGATTATAACCCGTTAATTTTGTGAATGATGGATTAACCCACATAATTTCTGCATCCAGATTTGTAAGCATCATGCCGTTTGCTGCAGAATTTACTGCAGTTGTCAATCTCTTTACTTCTAATTGTGACTTTTTGTGATCAGTGATATCGTGAATAATTCCTTCGAGTACATTCTTATTGTTTACAATATCATAAACAACGGAACCTCTTTCCCAAACCCACTTAATCTCACTGTCCTTTGTAACAATTCTGTATTCCATCGTAAATGAAGAATTTGAATCAACTCCATTCTGAACAGAGCTTTGCACATATTCAAGATCCTCCGGATAGATTATATCAGCATAAGAACAAAGTTCGTTGTTAATCAATTCTGAGGGCTTATAACCTGTAAGTTCGAAAACACCGTCACTTAAAAAATCCATTGTAAAGTTTTTATCTATTTGGCATCTATATGCAGTGCCCGGAAGATTGCTCATGAGATTTGCTAGTGTACGTTCGCTTACTTCTCGTTTTTCATCCAAATAAATTGTTTCCAAAGCCAATGCTACATCCTCAGAAATTTCTGTTATAAGGTTTTTTTCCTCCGAGAGATCCATATAGGTTTTATTTCTTAATACACAAATCACGCCAAAAACATTATCAAGGTGTTTAAGAGAGGTTATAAACAATTCTTTATCTGATTTATATTCGAACAAATAGCAGTCTTTATTTTGTGCTTCGCTTGGGATAAAAGTAATTTCGTTCGAGGTAATTACATCTAGAAGACAATTAAAATTCTCTTTGTTAATATTTTCTTTTACAATATGTGATTTACTGTTAAATCCGTATTCATAGTAGTCGTTAAAGATTAACTCTTCGTTGCAAAGAGAAATCCAAGCATGCTCATAACCACTTTCCTCTACAAAATTCTCACATACTTTTGATAACAATAAACCCTTATCATTTGTTCGTACAATTAGTTGATTGATGTTTTGGATTGTTCTTAAAAGTCTGTTAAGATTTTCTGTACGCACTTGAGATTCAAATAGTTTTGAAATATCAATAAACACAACTTGAATCGCTCTTCCATTATTATAGCTAAGGGAAGATATTTCGCACTCTACCCAGATTATCTCCGAACTTTTTGATAAAATTCTAACTATCGATCTGGCAGAATAATCTTCCTTTTCGTCGGCATGAATTAAATGTGTCTTGAATAGGTGAAGATCCTCCGGATGAATAATCTTTTTCAATTTTTCAAGATTTACTTCACGTAAAAATTCCTCCTCATAACCTGATATTTTTGATGCAGCCGGATTTATGTAATTAATCTTTCTGTTCTGAAAAATAACTATTCCTTGCAGCGAGTTTTCAACTATGTGCTTGTATCTAAGCTCACTCTGACGAAGTTCCGTTATATCGGTGAGTGTATAAATTTTTGCGGGTCTTTTATCCCATATTGCTTCACCGCAAGATACTTTAACAACCCGGTTTCCGCTTTCCTCATTGTAGATTGTAATTTCCGATACATCATTTTTGGATTCGATTGAATCGAAATTTGATCCTACCAATTTGTCAATATTTTTCCCGAATAATTTTGCACTCGGTTCATTTGCATACTTAATCATATTTTGATTGTCGCAAACAACAACAGCATTGGGATTTGATTCAACAAGCATAATTGCTTGAGATTCGCTTTCGTATAATACCTGTTTGATTTTATTCCGTTCAATTGAATAATCTATAGATTTGTGAAGTAAATCTGAATTTAAATTTTGCTTCATTAAGTAATCTTCAGCCCCTATTGAAACAATTTCTGCAGCAAGTTCATCATCGAATAAACCTGTTAAAATTATTATTGGTTTGCGAGGAGCTATTTTTTTTACTTTATTAAAAGTATCAATTCCTTTTGAATCCGGTAGGTTTAGATCAACTAATAATACATCAAAATCGTCAGCAATCAATCGTTTTTCTAACTCCGCTAGGTTCTCATAAAATTCAATTGTGTAGTTTTTATTCTTTATGTCGGATAGTAATTCTTTAATAAGTATCACATCACCACGATTATCTTCCAAGAGACATATGTTTATCGTCTTCATAAAATTCATCGCTTGTTCATTCATTTTCTATTTACAATCTATTTTATAAAAATTATTACTTATTATTGTTTAGCTATCTATAAATTATTTAATTTGAGTCGGGATGCTGAATATAACCGTAGTACCTTTACTTAATTCCGATTCAATTCTAATTTCTCCACCATGTAATTCGACAAATTCTTTGCTTAATAAAATTCCTAAACCACTTCCTTTCTCGTTAGAAGTGCCTTCTGTTGATTGATTAGTGTTAATGTTAAAAATTTTCCTTAACCTATCGGGAGTTATTCCCACGCCGTTGTCGGTAATTTGAAAGATATTACTATGATTTCTATTTGTTACCGAAATTTTAATTTCTCCCCCTTTGTTTGAAAATTTTACTGCATTACTTATCAAATTCCGCAACACTGTTTTCAGCATTTCTTCATCAGCATAAATATTGTCTACCTCAGAATTAATTGATATACTAATTGCTTTTGATTTTACATGCAGACCGACGAGTTTTACACATTCATCAATAACTTTACAAACATTCAATTCTTTAGGTGAAAATTCTATTCTGTTCGATTCGATTCTTGTCCAGTTCAATAAATTATCGACGAGCGAAAACATAGGATTCGATACATCTTTAAGATTCAGCAAATATTCCTTTATTTCTTCTTTTGATAATGTTTCAAAATCGTCAATCATAAATTCGAGATAATTCAACAGTGCTTGAAATGGGGATCTAAGATCATGAGAAATTATTCTGAACAATTTACTCTTAAAAATATTAGTATCCCGGAGCTCACGTTCGAATTCAACACGCAAATATGCATTTCTGATACATCGTTCGAGATCAGTAGGAGTAAAAGTACCTTTAACCAAGAATTCCTGCACCCCATTCTTTACCGATTCGAACTCCATTACTTCATCATAGTTGCTTGAAAGAATTATGACAGGAATCTGTTTTATTGATAAAAACATTTTAGATACGGTTTCACCCTTACTGCTGTCCGGAAGGTTCAAATCAAGAAGGATTATATTAATCTTTTCTTTCTTCAGTATATCAAATGCTTCTGAAATATATTCCGCATAAAAAAGCCTGTTGATGTTCAGATTTGTTTCACCAAGAAGTTCTTTAATTAATACTTGATCTCCAGGATTGTCTTCCACAATGAGGATATTTAATTTTTTCATTATCATTTATCAACTCTCCACAACACAATATTGTCTGCAAGTAGAAGTAGTGAATGACTGACATTTTATAAACATCCGGATTAAACCAAATGAATTAAGTGAAAAACTACGGAGAGAAGATATCGGTAATTTATCCTGCGCGGATTTTTCCTCACGTTTTACGGCAAAGCTAATCTTTTTCTCCCTTTCGATCCTTAAAAAATGTGTTCCTTTTTCCATTACTATTATCGACTTTTTTTCCCGAAAACTTAACCATTTAAATTCATTTTTCGACCTTAAGTTTTTGACGGAAGCTTAACAATCGAAAGCCAAAAATCTTCTATCGATCTTACAACCTTCATAAACTGATCGAGATCAATTGGTTTTGTTACATAACAATTAGCATGGAGCTTGTAGGATTTCAATATATCTTCTTCTGCTTTTGAAGTAGTCAATATTACCACGGGAATCGATCTTAGTTTATCATCATTTTTAATCCGTTGAAGGACCTCTCTACCGTCTAGTTTAGGTAAATTTAAATCGAGCAGAATAAGATCAGGAGTTACTGCATTTTTATACTCCTTCAATTTATTTAAGTATGCAATTGCCTTTTCACCGTCAGTGATTACATTCAAATGATTTGCTATCTTGCTTTCTTTCAAAGCTTCCTTCGCAAGCCTAGCATCACCCGGATTATCTTCCACGAGCAATATTTCAATGGGACTTAGTTCACTACTTTTCATATGCTTAGATCTCCGTTAGATTTTTATTTATTGTAAAATTAAACGTGCTTCCGCCTTTATCGTTTGATTCAACCCATATTCTTCCACCGTGTTTTTCGACAATTCTTTTACATATTGCTAATCCCATTCCGGAACCTTCGAATTCATTTCTAGTATGAAGTCTTACAAATATTTCAAATATCTTTTCGTTAAATTCTTCCGAAATACCAATTCCGTTATCGCTCACGCTGAACTGTATTTCATCCCCTTTATCGATTGAGAACAGATCAATAACGGGGGCATTGTCACTCTTATATTTCAATGAATTTGAGATTAAGTTTTGGAATACACGAGTTATCTGAACTTCATCAACTCTCAAATCGGGTAACTTTTCAAAATTTATTTTTGCTTTTGTTTCTTCAATTTTAGAGGATAAATTCAATAACACTTTGTTTATTACATCATTAAGATTCGTTAATTCGAAATGACTTCCGCGCGTTGATACTCTAGAATACTGCAGCAAATCGTTTATAAGTATCTGCATGCGTTTTGCACCATCTACGGCAAAATTTATAAATTCTATTCCATCGGAATCCAGCATACTTTTATACCGGCGTTCGATAAGTTGAACATAACTCGAAACCATCCTAAGTGGTTCTTGAAGATCATGAGATGCAACGTAAGCAAATTGTTCTAAATCTTTGTTTGAGCGTTTTAAATCCTCAAGAGTATGCTCTAATTTTCTCTGCATCTCTGTTATCTCCGTTATATCCAAAATACTTACGATAACTTGATTTGTGTTCGTCTTAAACGATGAAAAGTTTACCTGCATTATTACGTTTATTCTTCTTCCAGTTAAAGTCTTTAAATTCATCACAGTTTCGTAAGTTTCTTTACCATCAATAAACGCCTTCAATTCTTCCGCATAAATTTGAATCGATTCATCAGAACATATATTTTTTTGCAGCAATTCAACTATATCTTCGTGTTTTTCAGCTTCAAAGATCTTCAGAGTTTTCGAATTTACATCAATAACCTCAAGGTTTTGCAAAGCATCACTTACCGTCATATTATTTTTTTCAAAATACTCAAGTAGATTTGTTGTTCCGTTATTACGCAAATGATCTAAGTATTCAATAACTCCTTTCCAATCCTCTTCCCAGATTGCAACAGGTGAATTATCAAATAAACTTCTATATCTCTTTTCCGCAAATAATCTTTCAGAAATATCAATTCCGATTACTAATAAAACTGGTTTGTCATCCTTTAATATTTTTATTCCGTTGAAGTAGAACGGAATGTGATTTTTAATCCTAGAAGCAAACTCAGCCTCCACAATTACTTCTCCGGAATTAAACGCTTGTTTGAATGCTTGTGTCATCTTCTCCCTATCATGCGGGGCAATCAAATCGAAAAGTTTAACTCCTTGTATCTCATTTTCTGACAAACCAGAAAGTTCTTCAAGCTTATTATTCCATTTTATCAAATTTCCCGCTTGATCAGCTAAATAGAAAATACCTGGCATCGCGTTTATTACTGATTCAGTAAATTTTTTCTCCTCCAATATCTTCTGCTGGGCTTCTATCCTTTCAGTGATATTTTGTACTGTTGTCAAAAAGAAAAGCTTGTTTCCATTGGAATCTTTGTGTATAGAGGTAGTAACATTAGCCCAAACGATGTTGCCGGATTTATGGAGATATCTCTTTTCATAAGTTGCTGTTTCTATCTGCTCATTAAATAATTCTTGGGTTATTTTTTCACTCTTATTATGATCATCTGGATGTGTTATTTCTTTCCAATGAAGATCGGCAAGTTCACTTTCTGTGTAACCGAGCATTTTGCAGAATGCGTTATTAACATTTATTTTACCGTCAAGTGTAGTCATAGATTTTCCGAGCGGAGAATCTTCAAATATTTTTCTGAATTTTTCTTCGCTTTCTTCCAAAGCCTTTTGCTTTAAATAATTTTCGGTCTGATCTCTAAGGACAAATACTACACCTATTATATCACCATTTTCGTCTTTGATTGGGGATTTACTTTCGGAAACAGGAATTCTTTTTCCTTTAGTAGAAACTAGTATAGCCTCCTCGGTCAACGTTGAGGTGACTTTTCCAACCAGAATTTCATCGACAGAGCTATCAATTCTATCACCGGTTTTTGCATTTTCGAGATGAAAGATTAATTCAAGTCCGATTCCTTCGGCATCTGCTTCGGTCCAACCTGTTAATTTTTCAGCAGCCGAGTTGATCTGCTGCACGATCCCCTTTTCATCCGTTGTTATTACAGCATCGCCAATACTGTAGAGAATCGTTTTAAATTTCGACTGCGCAGCGAGCAGTTCTTTATCTACACGGGAAATTTCATACAACAAATCTTTTTGTTTAGAAATATAGAAGTAAGCTAATCCCATTAAAGCAAATGATGTTATCAACAAACCGATAATCGAAATTAAAATTGCTCTATAATTTAATTCTTCGAAAATCGTACTCTTATCTAGTTTCGCGACTAAATACCAACTTGTTCCTTCAATATCCTTAATGTATGAAAGGACTGTTTCCCCCAAATAATCTACACCTTCCCAAATTCCTTGATAACCAAGTATAGCCTGTACCGAAGGGTATTGAGATTCAGTAATCGGCACTTTCAATTTTAATGCAGTATTCTTTTTGTATAGGAGTTCATTAAGGAACAATGCATAATCACCTTCTTTTCTTAAAATGAAAGTTTCCCCTTTCCGGTTTGTATTAGGCCAAGAGGAAATAAGCGGATAGAGATAGCGATTTGGATCGATTCTAAATACTATAACTGCCGTAACTTCGTTATTACGGTTCATCAGAGGTGCAGTAAAGTCCAAATGAATTCCTCCTCGAAGCGGGCAGATATAAAAGTCCGAAAATTCGACTTTAGAATTCGATATGGATTTTCTAATGGTTTCTACAGGAATATTAAGTGTATCGTCAGTTCCCGTCTTGAGAATTATTTTTATTTCTTCTTCAACGTTTGTTATGAAAAGTTCATCATAATCATAATTCGATTTAATCAATTCTAACTGATTTTCAATTAACTTCGCAGATCTTTCGGATGGATAATAAATATAATCCGATACGACATCATTGAATAGAGTGGATTCTGAAAATACATTTATGTCACTTGTTCTCTCTTTTATCCAATTATTTATTTCGCGCGATTTTAACTCGGCTATGGTTTTAATTTCGTCTTTTCTTTCGTTTAAGATTTCTTCGGCTTGATAATTATAATAGAAAAATGCAGCCGAAGTCACCATAATGAAAACTAGTAAGGCAAGTAATACTAAATATCGTTTTCGAATAATTTTATGCCGCATTATTTATTTTGATTTTAAGTTTTTATTATCTTTAATTTTTATCGATATTTTTTAATCTACCGTAACCGATTTTTCTCTTTGACCGCCTGAGAATTCCGTGACAACGGGTAGTAGTTTCTCAAATTCTTCTACCTTGCTTAAGAATACATCCGCACCTTCCTTTTCTGCCTTTGCTATATATTGTTGATTGTTATAATTGCTAAGCATAATCACTTTAGCATTTTTATTTGATTCTTTTACGATCGGAATTAATTCGATGCCGCTGCCACCGGGCATCCGAATATCGAGAATAGCAATCTCCGGTTTGAACGTCCGGATTTTCTTTTTTGCATCCATCGCATTTACAGCTTCCTCTATTTCGAGAACCGAATTTACCTTTAAAAGCAGATCTCTTACTCTGTTCCTCAGAAGATGTGAGTCATCTACGATAAGAACTTTCATATATTTCCTCCAAAAAAAAACATTTGATTAACTAATTAATGATACACGAATTGTTTCAGGAAATCTGTCAGGCAAACACCTAAATATTTGTAGGTGTTTACCCTACAAATTTTCTATAATATTTTATGAATAAGGTGTATTAAACGGAGAGATTTTTAAGATCTTCAATTTTTCCAACATCGTAAACAAAATCATTATTATGCTCGTAAGCTATGATGTTCAAAAATTGTGCGGCGCGTAAATAAAGATCAATTATCGAAAAAATTTTCCATTCCGGGAAATATTGAAACAGTCGTGGATGAATAATCTGAATACCGCTGAAAGAGAGTTCGTTTAATTCATTTTCATCTCGGGAGAGTATTATCTCACCGGTTTTAATATTTTTCCATCCACAAAGAATTCCCTCATTGTTGAAAAGTAATTTTCGAGAACTCTTTCTGTTTTGAACAGCCAACAGAGCAGCATACTTATTTTTATCGAACGAATTGATAAATTTACCTAAGTTGATATTAGATATTATATCCACATTATGAATTAGAATCGGTTCGTCAATTTGGAATGCGGATGAAACTTTTTTCAATCCTCCACCAGTCTCAAGAAGTTCATTAGTTTCGTCGGATATTGTGATTTTTACACCAAAATTATTTTGCGATCTCAAAAATTCCTTAATTTGTCCTGCAAAATGATGAACGTTTATAATTATCTCGTCAATGCCTGCAGATAAAAATTTTTCAATTACAATCTGAAGAAGAGGTTTGCCGTTTATTTGAACCAAGGCTTTGGGAATTTTTTGTGTGATTGGACTCAGTCTGGTTCCGAGTCCGGCAGCGAAAATCATTCCTTTCATACTTTACCGGATTTTTCCAATTCGCGATGAATTACTTCCACAGAAATATTAAATTTTTGCCGAATCATTTCTGCAGTTTTTTCAGCGCAATAAACCGAACGATGCTGCCCCCCGGTGCAGCCAAAATAAATAGCAAGATTTTCGAAATCTCGCTCAAGATAATTTTGGATGGATGGAGTAATTGTTGAATACACATTATCCAAAAACTCTCTTGCTTCTGACTTCGTTTCCAAAAAGGAAATAACTTCTTTATCCCTTCCCGTTAATGCTTTATATTCTTCGAGCCTTCCAGGATTATTAATTGATCTGCAGTCAAAAACAAATCCGCCGCCATTTCCGTTTGTATCCTCGGGAATTCCATCTTTGTATGAAAAGCTCTTAACTGTTACTTTTAATTTACTAGTCTTAAGCGAAATATTTTTATTATGGATAACAAATCCTTCTCTATGGCTCCGATCCAAACTATCAAACAACACTTTGAGATAATTGAGAGAATTAGGAAATCTTTTATCACTTAGGAGTGAATCTATATAATCAACTGCATTTGGAATTTTATTTGAAAAATCTGTCTTTAACTGAATTCCTCCACGAAAACTATATGCTCCAAGAAGCTGCAAAACACGGAATATTGCATAAAAATAAAATCGTCTTTCGAACTTTTCTATGTCAATTTTAATTTTCCTTGATAACTCGGTCAGATATGTTTCATATAAGATTTTTCTTTGATCTTCAGTGAATTTTATGCTCCCGCTGAATAGTATTGAGGCAAGATCATACTGCAATGCTCCCATTCTTCCACCTTGATAATCGATGAAATAATAATCGTCATTTTTCAACATAATATTTCGTGATTGAAAATCCCTATATACAAAGTAATTGTCATCGTCAGAATCGAGTAGTAATTTAATGAATTCATCAAATGTATTTTCTAGAACATCCTCCTCAATTTCTTCTATAGCTTGCTTTAGAAAGTAATACTTAAAGTAATTAAAATCCCATTTCATGGAGATTTTGTCAAATTTTGGTACCGGATAACACTTCGAAAAATCGAGTCGTTGTGCTCCGTCGATTTGGAATTTAGGAAGAATTGAAACAACCTTTTTGAAATGATTCACTGCCTCAAAATCAACTTCCGCCCACCCCCAAGGGTTGCGCAAAGTATCATAAAGTGTTTGCTCCCCCAAATCTTCCACTAGATAAATTCCTAAATCAAGATCATGAGAATATATGGCGGGCACGTTCAGATTATTATCACGGAAAATTTTCGATAAATAAATAAATGCTTCATTTTCTCTACGATTTTTATTTTCGCATAAAACTGCTTTTACTCTTCGCCCGAATACTCGATGATATTTTCTGTGTGATCCCGAGGATTTGGAATTTATGCTTTCAATTTTTTCTAAATCTTCACCACACCATTTATTAAGCAGCAATTTAGCTTGCTTTTGCAGCTCATCTGTTCTTAATTTTTTATCTTCGTCAAATCCGTACGCGTTTAAACTCATAATTAAATTCTCGTGTGGAGGAAATTATTACATTTCTACTAATTTATTCTTTACAGCGTAAGTTGTCAATTCGGCATTGTTTTTTAACATCATTTTATCAAGAATTCGCTTACGGTAAGTACTTATAGTTTTATCACTTAGAAAGAGTTCCTCAGCAATTTCTTTAACTGTTTTACCGGCTGCAATCAGACATAGAACATGAAATTCCCTACCGGATAATTTTTCATGCGGAGCAATAGTATCATGATCGTAAAATTTATCGGCTAAAACGGTAGAAACTTCGGGAGAAATGTATTTCTTTCCGTTCTTTACAGAATCTATAGCTTTCTCAAGTTCATCAAATGCGCTGTCCTTTGTAATGTAGCCATATGCTCCCGATTTGATAGCCCGTGCTGCAAACATTTCCTCTTTATGAACGCTAAGTATCAATATCTTCGTATTCTTCTTTCGGTTGTTAGCGGCTTTCAATACATCTAACCCGCTTTTGTGCGGCATTGAAATATCCATAATTACAATATCATAATTGCCGCTGATGATTTTCCGTTCCGCTTCAATTCCATCCGATGCTTCATCAACGGATTCTAAATCGTGAAATCCCTGAACGATTTTTTTCAAGCCTTCACGAACAATTGTATGATCATCTGCAATTAATATTTTCATAAATTAATCTGTCAATGGAATTGTCACAGAAACCCTTGTTCCCCTGGGTGTTCCAGGCAATATCTTAATAGTTCCACCTATAAGATTTATTCTTTCTCTCATTCCTATTAATCCGAGTGATTTAATTGAATTCAGTTTTTCTGTTTCTATACCGACACCATCATCCTTAATCGTTAAATTTAATTGATTTTCTTTTAGTTTCAAATTAACCAGAACTTTTTTAGCGTGGGAATGTCTTGAGATATTTGTTAAAGATTCTTGAAAAACTCTAAATACTGCAGTCGAAATAGATTCGTTTAGGTTAATCTCCTCGGGAGAAACATTCAGTTTTCCTTTCATTTTGTTTCTCTTTAAAAATTCATCGAACTGCCATTCAACTGCGGCGGAAAGACCGAGCTCGTCTAATATTCCCGGACGCAGTTCAGTTGATATTTTACGTACCGTGTTAATAGTTGTATCAACCAGACTTCGTATCTCATCAATCTTCCCCTTTGGATCATTTAGTTCATCAGGCAAATCACTCTTTAAACTTCCCAAATCAATTTTAATTGCGGTCAGCGATTGACCGAGATCATCATGAATTTCTCTCGCAAGCTCTGTCCGTTCGGTTTCGCGCATCTTCTCCAAATTTTGATAAAGCGACTGAAGTTCCTTTCTTGATCTTTCAATCTCCTTTTGCATTCTCAAACTTTCAGTGATATCTTCAGCTGAACTTAATGTTCCTATAAGTTTTCCTTGTTCATCTTTAAGTATACTGTTATGCCATCCCAATATTTTTATTTTATTGTAACGACAAAGAACTTCATTTTCCACATAATCGAATTTTTCATATTCGCCTTTCAACGTTTTTTTCAAAACACGATTAACTCGCTTGCGAGATTTTTCGGGGATAAAATTATCTACCCAGTTTTTACCAATAATATATTTTTTAGAATACCCTAAAATTTCCGCACCCTTCCGGTTTATCATCATAACCTTACCGTTCTTATCAATTGCAAGCATCATCATAGCGGCAGTTTCCAGATAATTTTCCGCTCGATTTCTTTCGAAGATTATTCTTTCTTCGGCTCGCTTTCGATCGGAAATATCTCTAATAATTACTTGAACTCCCATTTCTTTTTCTAAACGGATTGGAACCGCAGTCACTTCAACATCAATTTCCTTTCCTTTTAGAGTTAAGTATTTCTCCTCAACGGCGACATAAGCAGTATTTTTATTAATAATATTCTTTATTCGGGCTTTAACCTCATTCAAACAATCCGGGTGAACAATTTTTGTAACATCAAGTCCGATTATGTCATCAAGAGATTTAGCTTGCAGTAATTTTCTGGAAGCAGGATTAGCGAATACTAATTTATTGTTTAAGTGAATCGCAATTGCATCAGGCGAACTTTCTACTAGTTTTTTATATCTCAGTTCACTTTCAATTAATTTTTGCTCCGTCATCCTTCGCTCAGTTATGTTAAGAATTACTTCAATAGCAGCAATTCTTTTTCCACTTTCGTCGTTTATCGGGGCTGCGTGAGAGATTACATATTTTTCACTTTTATCAACGTTACGTATAATAAATTCTTCTCTTACAATTTCCCCTGTCGAAACAGCACGTGCTAAAGGAACTTCAGATCGTTTATATTCCGTTCCATCAGTTCGATAAATTTTCAAATTAGAAAGGTAGTTTTTGATTCCAATTTTATTGTATTTGTCGGTGCTTTCAAACCGAATTAGATCCAAAGCAGCTTTGTTCAAATACTTTAACTTCTGATTCTGAACATCGGCAATGACAATACCGGCTTGACTATTATCAAACGCCGCTTGCAGTAATGCTTCATTCTCTTTAAGCTTTCGCTCATATTCCTTCTGTGCAGTAACATCTATTACCGTTGAAACCATAATATCTTGATCATAAAGCGGAATATTTTGCGCATTGATTATGTGTTCTGAACCATCCTGATGAGTTACAACACAACCCTCCCAATGCATTCTTGTAATATCTTTTGATCCGACATCTTCCATTACTCGTTTCATTAACCTATTTCGATACTCCTCTTCCGGATAAACCAAGTTAAAGAAATTACCAACATCAAATAGTTCTTCTTTTGGCCACCCATATATCTCTTCAAATTTCTTATTTATGTAAAAAGCAAAACCGTCATTTATTCTATTTAATGCAACTCCGATGGGAAGTTCATCCATTACGATTTGAATAAATTCATTTCTTCTTTTCAATTCTTTTTGATATTCTATTTGTTCGGTGATATCTATTGCAACTCCTTGAATATAACCCTCTTTTTCAAAAAGTCTCCCGGAATATCTGAACCATCTAACCTCACCGGATTTTATAGTGAGAGCCGCTTCATAATTATCGAAATGACCTTTTGCTCTCAAACTATCCAGTATAAATTCCCTTGCTTTCGGATCAACATAATGTTCAGATGTGATATATTTATTAATAGCCTCTTCCACCGAATCATAACCAAACAAAGCAGCCATTTTCTTATTTGCCATGATCAGTTTACCATCCGTTAATCTTGTGCGGTAAATGCCAACCTGAACATTATCATAAATACTTCTGTAATTTGATTCGCTTTCTCTAAGCTTAATTTCAGCATCCTTTAATTTTGTTATATCTCTGCCAACACCTACAAGACCTATTACTTTTTCCTCCGTGTTGCGTATCGGGGAAAGAACAGTCAAATAAAAAGTTTTGATATTATTAGAAACTATTTCCCATTCGTAAGAGACAGTTTCACCTTTAAACGCCTTTTGATTATGTGAATGGTGAATATTTCCAATCTCTTCACCAAATATATCCACAGCCGTTTTCCCAATAAATATATCCGCATTGAAATCCAACTCCTTAGTCCATCTCCCGTATAATCCTGTGTGCTTTTCGTTTAAATCCAATGTGTATATTATATCGTCCATTGAAGTAACGATAGTTCTAAATTTCTCCTCACTCTCTTTTAGTTGATTTTCGATCAATTTCCGTTCAGTAACATCAAGAAAACTTGTTGCAAAAAATCCTTTTTTGGGAGAGTATGCTACAACACGAAAGTATTTATTTAAATTTTCATCATATCTTTCAAATACTTTTGGAGAACCCGTAAGTGCAACTCCCCCGTAAATATCGATCCAAAAAACATCCGAATCTGGCCAAATTTCAAGAAGTGTTTTACCAATAAGCTTTTCTTTGCTGACAATCTGCATAATGCGAAGGAACTCAGGATTAACATCAATAAATCTATAATCAACCGGGTTTTTATTTTCATCGAAGATCATTTCGTGATAAGCATACGCTTCAAATTGATTTTCAAAAAGTGAGCGATATTTTTCCTCACTTTCTTTCAGCATTGCTTCTGCTTTTTTGCGCTGAGTTATATCAATAATCATAGCACTAAAATGAGAAACCTCACCCGATGAGATAATTTGCAGATGGACTTCTACATTATAATCGGTACCGTCTTTTCTGCGGTGAACAGTTTCAAATATTATTTTTTCCTTCTGATTACTAGTCAATGGTTTTATGATTTCTTCGAATTCAGATCTACTTATCTCCGGTTTTATATCGAGCGGGGTCAGTTGAATCAGTTCGTCAAAATTATAACCCAGATTATCAAGTGCAGCTTTATTTACATCTATAAACTTATATGTGCTGGTATCGAACAGATAAATTTCGTTTAGTGAGTCTTCAACAATTTTACTTAACCTTCTAATCTTTGCCTCGGCTCTCTTTGATTCAGTTATGTCGATGTGCGTACCAACAATTCGAATCGGAATATCATTTTCATCAAATATAGCTTCAGCGCGGGAAAGAATATTTACCCAATGCCCGTCCCGATGTTTCATCCGAAATTCTTGAACAAGTCTGTCGATCTGTTTTTTTTTCAGTTTTTCAATCAAAACCCACGATTTTTTCAGATCATCTTTATCAACCAAGGACTCCCAAACGGATAATTCATTTGGAAGTTCATGATCCTCATAACCGAGCATCCTTTTCCATATAGGAGAATAGTAAATTTCATTTGTTACTAAATTCCAATCGTACAACCCGTCTCTCCCGGCACGCATCGCCAGAGCAAATCGTTCTTCACTTTCTCTTCTAGCTTTTATTTCTTCTGTTAGATCATCGATCAGGTTTAAAGTAGCCCTTCTAGCATTCTGCAGTTCTTCAACATTTTTTTCAAGTTCAACTAACCGAGAACCAGCTAATTTTTTATTCTGCTCCAATTCTTGATAAAGCTCTTTCCGCACTTTTACTCGTTTGAGAGTAGCAGCCAATAAACTTACAGCATCTGTGATTATCTTTAATTCATCATCATTAAATTTTTGCAGAGATTGAAATTCAATAAAGCCGAAGTTGAATTTATCTATTTGAATAGGGATTAAATTCGAGTTACTTTTCGCTGCAAACTGATGAAACTGAATTTCTCCAATATTATCCAGTTTTGATAATTCATTTACGAAATATTTAATTATCTCATTTTCATTTTCGAGATTTAGAATATTGGTGAAAAGATGTAAGATATAATTTGATAAATTCATTGGTCTCCCATTTTCATTTACTATCTATGCCCGGATTATATTTTTTTTGATTAATTGATTAGGGGAAGTTGAAAGTAAAAAGTTGAACCTTTGCCGTAAACGCTTTCAACCCAGATTATTCCTTTATGAGCTTCAATAATTTTTCGTGCTATAAACAGTCCCAATCCCATGCTTTCTTCACCGGCTGTAGATTTCGTACTGGTTTTTTGAAAAGGATTAAACACACTTTTAAGTTCATCTTCTTTAATTCCTCTTCCTTGATCTTTCACAGCAATTTTAGCAAAATTCCTTTGGGAGAATAAATTAATTAAAATAACAGTGTTTGGTTCAGAATACTTTATTGCATTAGTTAAGAGATTGGTGAGAACTTGTTCGATTTTGTATGCATCCGCTTCAACAAAAACATTCTCATTCTTACATTGATATTCAATTGTGATGTTTTTTGAATTAGCTATTGGATTCATCATCTTGACAATAGATAGAGTGAATTCATTCAGATCAAATTTTTCAGTATCAAGCCTAATGTTTTCGGATTCAATCTCGCTTACATCCAGCAAATCATTTACTAGATCAAGCATAAATTTGCTTCGAGATTTAATTAGATTAAGAAATTCAATTTGGTCGGAATTAAAATTAGATGTATCCTCCAGGATGAAATCAGTAAAATTTAGTATTTGTCCTAGGGGATTTCTTAGATCATGAGCAGCCATCCCAAGAAAGTTATTCTTAATTTCATTCAACTGTTTCAATTTGATGTTGCTCTGTGCTAGCTGCCTTTTCAAATTTACCAAATCATTATTCAGCCTGCTCATCTCATCAAAAGTTGATTCGACATCAGATAGTTCATCCCTTCTTAAAAATTTTTCTTTTAATATTTTCCTAATACTGTTCGACTGTTCGTTGTTTATTAAAAGAAGTTCTTCATAAAGGAAAGGGACATCATTGTTTGTTTCGAGCGCCAAGATAAAATAATCACCGTTGTTTTTCCCTCCTGAAAATTTAAGTGGAAGAATTTCATTCTTAAGAAGAACATTTATTTCCCAATTAAAAACCACGCCGTTGATTTTCAATTCATTTTGAAATAATTCTATTTTTTTCTTCTCATCACCCACAAATAACTTTTGAAATGGAATTCCGTCTTTAATGAATAAAACTTCATCAAAACCGTTCAACAAAATGTTTTTAATTATAAAATCATTATCACATATAAATACAATACCACGTACCATCTATCCAACCTTCAATAATCGATTTGCAAGAGTTATTGCTTCGGCTGCATCGACGGCATATCCGTCCGCGCCTATATTTTGCCATAATTCGGGATTTGAATTAAATGCCTTACCTCCAACTATGATTTTCAAACTAGTTTTATCAAATTCATTTCTTAATTCCGATATAAGACTTTTAACCTTAGGGATGTTAAAGGCAATAGTAGCAGAAATAGCAAGAACTTCGCTGCCGGTTTCTTTTATCATTTGGCTAATACTTTTCACCGGTGTATTTGCCCCGAGATAAAAAGTATTCCAGCCTTCAATCTCAAAAAAATCTGCGACCATTCTAATTCCCAATTCATGAAGTTCACCACTAACACTAGCAGCTATAAGATTTCGTCCGTTTTTTTTCGTTGTAAAGATATACTCATACAATCTTGACATTATAAATTGAGTTGCTGCCGTACAGTAATGTTCCATTGCAACACTTATTTTATTCATCTGCCAAAGTCTTCCAATTTCCCATTGAACTGGTTGAAAGACGTAAAGATATATTTCTTTTATATTCGCACCAGTTTGCATTTGATTCAGTATAATTCTTTCAGCTGAGGTTCTCTCCTTGCGCAGAAGAGAATTCATATATTGCTGTGCAATAATGTTCAACTTATTATTTTCTGAAATGAAAGAATTTTGTTCGGCTGGCAGTGCATCATATCTTTCAAGCACATAATTAACTATTGACACAAGTTGTTGTTCAAATCTATCCGAAAATAATTCTTCTGCGGTTTCTTTTATATGTGAAAAGGGAACCTTTTGATAATCGACCGGAAGATTGATGCTCGTGAAAAACATCTTAAGCCAAGCAGCATAATCAAGAAAGAGGTTTTTATCGTTTAAACAAACTGCTGCTGTTAGATGTTCAAGATGATAATTAAGATCTTCCTTTGTTCTTTCTACACCATTCTTACCATATTTAATTTCAATATCCGGGAATGCCTCAAAGGATTTTAAAATTAATTTTTTTAGAAATAACTCTCTATCTTCTTTCAGTTGAGCGCATAAACTGTTATTATCAAAATTTTCTTCCATCATAATCCCGAGTTAATTATTTTCATCTTTGGATATAGTGTATTTCGGTCTTTCTCCTAACTTACTGAAGAGCTCATTGATTTCTTTCTTCAATTCAACCATTTTAAGTTCGCGTCCTACAAGAAAAGAATTCAACTTTTCCAATTCCTTAACTTTTTCTATCAATTGTTTTTCTGTATCTCTTTTATCAGTAATATCAACCCCTGCAGTCAGAAGAGCTTTCTTATTCTCATATTCTATAAGAGCCGAGGAAAAGTCCAGCCACTTAACTTTCTTATCCTTTGTAAATATTTTAAGTTCGTATCGCGTTTCACTAATCTCATTTTTAATTCTTTTTCCGGCTTGCTCAATCACAATATCTTTCATATCAGGATGTACAACATCAAGGGGACTTATTGTATCGATATCTGCTTTTGAGTATCCGGTAACTTCCTCCCAATACTTATTTACATACAAGTACTTTGTTACATCCTTTGGATCGATAATCGAGATGGCAACAAGTGCGTTTTCAGCTAGTGTTTTAAATTTCTCCTCACTCTTAATTAATTTTTCCTCGAAGATTTTTCTCTCGGTGATATCGCTAATACTTGAAATTATCACCGGTTTATTCTTAAGGTTAATCAGTTCTGCCGAATAAAAGCCAAAGTATTCTTTTCCATTTTTGATTCGAAACCTATATTCTCTGCCGCGAACTTTTATTCCGTTCATCAAATCGTTAATAACTTCTAATCTATCCTGTTCGTTAACCCACATATTCAGTTCAACCGTAATCTTCCCGATAACTTCTTCCCGTGTAAATCCGGACAATTCGACAAAACCATCATTGACATCAATAATCGAGCTGTCCTCCACAGTTGTTAGAACAATAGCATAAGGAGCCGAGATAAAAGCTTTCATAAAAGTTTCTTCGCTCTCTTTAAGTTTTTGTTCCGCTTCCATTCTTTCTGAAATATCATTCATCGTGCCTTCATAAACGACTTCGCCTTCGGGATTCAACGATGAAACAGCATTAATAGAAAGCCAAAGTTGTTTGCCAGATTTATGATTTGCCTCTATTTCATAATACCTGACAAATCCTTGTTTAGCTAGCCGGTCAATCAAAAATTCTCGATCTTTATGATGTTTATATAGTTTTTTAATATTATTCAATTCATCTAGCATCTCTTGAACCGAATCGAAACCAAGCATATTTGCAAGTGCATCATTAGCCAATTCGATTTTTCCATCGGGATTAGTCCTAAAAATTCCCAGTGCGGAGTTTTCAAAAATCGATCTGAAATTTTCTTCGCTTCTTTCAAGTTCATCAATAAACTTTTTCCTTTCAGTAATATCACGAACGGCAGTAACTCTAACGCTTCTGCCTTTATAAGCATATATTCGTCCCTCAAATTCAACCCAAAACTTAGAACCGTCTTTTCTCTTACCGAGCACTTCATAGGGCAGTTCATAATTTGATAGAATATTTTTTTTCACTTTATCTCGATATTCTTCAGAGACAACATCAGTACCATTAAGACCGATGAATTCATTGTATTCATACCCAAACAATTCGCATGCGGCTTTATTTGCTTCTATGCAGTATCCATTTTCCGAAAAGACCAGACCTTCTTTAGTTGCTTCAGAAAACGCACGGTTTTTCTCCTCACTTTCCTTCAACGCACTTAAAGCATAAGTTTCCTTTGTGACATCCCACGATACACCACCAATAAACTTTCTTCCGGTAGGAGATATTATCGGAAAGTACTGAGTTTTAAAATATTTTTTTGAACCATCTTCAAGATTCAGTTCAACGTCGCTCCTAATAAATTCACCATTTAGAATTCTCTTATCTTCTTCGGCAAATTTATCCGCTATTTCTTTGTCAAAATAATCGTGGGCTGATTTCCCAAGCCAATCCTTTACATTCAACTCCTCTTCATTAAATCGGTTAACGAACTCATAAATTCCATCCTCGTTTTTGATAAATATTCCTGCGGGGATATGATCCATAAAAATTCGAAAACGTTCTTCGCTCTCCAAAAGTTTTTTGTTTGCTTCCACTCGCTCAGTAATGTCGCGAGAAACCCCTAATAATTCTTTAGGTTTACCTTCGCTATCGAACAATGCTTTAACTTTTAATTCAACTTTAACAATGCTTCCATCCTTTTTTGGTTGGTCAACTTCAAAGACTAAATAATCCCCAAACTTTTGAGGTTCTTGAAGAAATTTAGTTAACTGTTGTTTTAACAAATCTGCATATTCACTCGTAACTGCTTGGTCAATTGTCTGATGGAGTGCTTCATCAACCGTAAATCCTCTAAGCTTTGTAACTGAAGGAGATATGTATGTAAATTCTCCGTTGATGTTCATTGTCCAAATTACATCATCAATATTTTCAGCGAGAAATTCAACTCTCGATTGCGATATAGAAAGCGCCAGTTCGTTCAGTTTTCGCCCTGTTATATCTCTTGTAATTCCAATAATTCTGCTTGGATTTCCTCCGGGGTCACGAATTAATGCAGTGTTTAATTCACCGTAAAACGTTGAACCGTCTTTGCGCAGCATCTTATATTCACGAGCTTCGGTTTTACCGGATTGAATTCCTCTCATCATTTGGCTTATTGCTTTTAATCGCTCGGGTCTGACAATAAGATCAAGCGCGCTCTTTCCAATCAGTTCACGAGAATTATTATAGCCATACATCTCGATTATCCTGGGCGATACTTCAATAATATTACCATCAAGATCAGTCATTGTTATTCCATCAGGAGAAGTTTCAACAAGAGTGCGGTATAAATCTTCGCTTCGAGTTAGTTTGATTTGACTTTCTCTTTGAACGGTAATATCCGAAACTGTAGATAAAAATCCGGTTATTTCACCATAATCGTTAACGAGTATTGTATCGTTCCATTCACACCATATCTTTTTTCCGCTTCTTGTTCTGTTTTGAACAACAATCGATGAAAGCTGTTTGCCTTGTCGAAGTTGTTCAATTCTCATTTTTATTTTCTGCAAACTGGTTTCTGAGAATATCAGATCATCAAACTTTCTTCCCACAGCTTCAGATTTTTTATAACCGAAAATTGTTTCAGCTCCGTTGTTCCATTCAATTATCTTTAGATTGCTTTCCCACGCGATAATTCCCAGCGGTGTTGATTCAAAAATTGCTTTATATTTTTTTTGACTCTGAATTAACTCTTCGGAAACTCTTTTCCTGTCGTCAATGTCAATATGAACCCCAACTGCCCGCAGAGGTTTTCCTTTTTCATCACGCTCTGAAATTTTACCCCAATTAAGCACCCATTTATAATTTCCGGATTTTGTTTTAAGTCGATGTTCAATTTTGAAATACGGAATCTCACCGACTTCGTGCAGATCTTTTATTCTTTGTACTTTTTCTATATCATCCGGATGAAGAAGTTTTTCCCAGAAATTAAGATCGCTATTTATTTCATCTAAAGTATATCCCAGCATCGAAGCCCAATAAGAATTTCGATAAACTTTTCTGGTTTTAAAATCCTGATCCCAAAGTCCAAGCTGGGAGCCTTCTATAGCAAGATTTAGCCTCATCTCGCTTTCGTTTAGTGCTTTCTGTGCAATTTTAAGTTCCGTAATGTTTGAGAAAACAACCAGTATCAAATCATCTTTAAGCGGCGTGACTGTCGATAAGAAAAATTGCTTCGTTTTGGGGAAATATCTTGGGACCTTTATTTCATTTCTAGTTTTATGTACTTTTTCAAAAATTACTAATATATCTTGGATCTCATCCTTTCCATAAACTTCGCTGGCAAGTTTGCCGACGACATCAGCCGACTTAAGCTGCATGTACTGTTCATAAGCTTGGTTGACTTCGAGTATTTGCCAGTCAATTAATTTACCTTCTTTGTCTAGTATTAGTCGATCAATAATCACGCCCTCACCGAGATTATTTACCAATTCCTTATACCAATAATCCTCATCAATAATACCGGAAGAGGGTAATTGAAGGTTTTTGTTTTTAGCCGAAATAATTCTTTCACGCAGAATAATATTACTTAATCGATTTAGTTCTGTTGAGCTTATTACTTCATTAAATCCCATATTAATGAAATATTCGTATTCCACCGAACTGAATTCTTCATCAATGAGAACAACTATAAAATTTTTATTTACAAATATTTCTTTGATTTTTTCGTCAACTGAACTTATGTTTTTTTCATCCACGATTATAATTTCAGCTTCCCCGGAATTTATTTTTTCTAATAATTCCGTTTTGGATTGAATTATTTTCGAACTCTCTATTTTCATTTCATTATTCAGTTCAGAAATAATTTTGTCAGCAAGAAAGTCAGATTTTGTAAAAATGATTAGGTTAGCAATTGATCTCATTTTTCACCGTGAAAATTTTCATAAATCGTTAAATGTTATGGTTATCAATCCTTTTCGAATAACCATACGTCAATAAAGAAGCGACACCTATGTACTATTATATAAAATTACTATTATTTATTATAGAAGCAAGATAATTCTTCCAAAAATGTTGAGTTAATAAAGAAAGTAGATATCATCGATTTATTTTTGGGCAAAAAAACTTGTATTTTTTGATCAACTAATATAACACGGTTGAAATGAGCAATATTCAAAACCATCCTCTGATAAGTATCAGCGAAGAGATTCTCAGACCAACAAGAGTTGAGATTAATCTTAAACATCTTGCTCATAATTTTAAGGTTCTTAAGCAGAAAACACTTCCTTCCAAAATAATGCCTATACTAAAAGCTAATGCTTATGGTCACGGACTTGTTACGACTGCAAGATTTTTTGAGAAAATCGGCGCTGACTATTTGGGTGTTGCAGTTTTGGAAGAGGGTATATTATTGAGGGAAAAAGGGATCTCACTTCCTATTCTTGTCCTCGGGGGAATAATTGGCAACCAAATCCCGTTGTTCTTAAAATATAATTTAACGATAACCGCATCATCAATCGAAAAGGTAAAACAGATAGATGAAACTGCGAAAAAACTCAACACAAAAGCCAAAGTTCATCTAAAAATTGACACCGGGATGGAAAGAATCGGTGTGCATTATTACAATGCGGAAAAGTTCTTGGAAGCCGCACACAGTTTGACAGAGATTTATATTGAAGGAATTTATTCTCATTTTGCAAACTCTGATGATGCTGAATCCGAGTACACAAAACTTCAGTTCGAAAGGTTCAAAGAAGTACTAAAATTTTACAAAAAGAATAAACTTAAAAAGCCGATTTCACACATTGCCAATTCCGGATCAATATTAAATTTCCCGGAGGCAAACCTTGATTTAGTCAGACCAGGTATTCTTCTTTATGGTGTTTATCCATCATCAAAACTAAAAAAGAATCTAGATGTTAAACCAGTCTTAAGTTGGAAATCTCGAGTCGTGTTCTTCAAAGTTATTAAGCCTGGACACCCAGTTGGTTATGGTTCTACTTGGCAATCCGAGAAAAATATTAGAGCGGTTACTGTTCCGGTTGGATATGGAGACGGCTACTTAAGAAGTTTATCACACAAGACTAAAGTTATAATAAAAGATAAAATTTATCCTGTAATCGGGACAGTATCAATGGATCAGATTGTTGTAAACATTGACCAAGACAGCGTTTATAACAACGATGAAGTTATACTACTTGGCGAAGATAAAACCAGGTCAATAAGCTGCGAAGAATTATCCGATTGGGCTTCAACTATACCTTATGAAATACTTACAAACATCAACACACGTGTTCCAAGGATTTATATTGAGGATTGAGAAATCCGTTCAGCAATTATGGAAATCAACTGATTTTTATTATTTCTCGTCAACACGATAAATACATTACCCCCAGTTTTTATTTTCAGTTTCTTGTACATCTCTTCCGGCTTACATCCAAAATTTTTACAGATTATATTTGCGGATTTAATTTCGTTCAATTTTAGAAACCTTGTCAATCTCTTTTGATTGTAACCCTCAACATTTTCTATCCGTAAAATCCTTCCTGGAAATTCCGGGTTAAATTCTTTTCCATGCAGCAGATGAGTGTTGAAAGAAAACCAATCCAATGAGAATTGATTAGCTAATTTACCTGTCAAATCTGCCGCTATAATACTGCAATTAGGAATGTAGATATAATTACTTTTTATTGCCTCGCTGAAATGCTTGACTGTTTCTTCATCATCACTTTTAGAAAATATTCTCCTTCTGTTATTTGAAATTATTATCGAATGAATATTAACCGCAATTGGTTTCAAATTTGAATCAACAATTACCAGCAGTTCTTTGCATTCGTCATCTACCGAAACAATATAAAAATCTGTTATACCTTTAAATATTTTCTTCGCTTCTTTAGTATCAAATGCTGGAGAAAGTTTTATTAATATTTTCTTTCCCTTTTTTAATAGGAATTCAAAATGTTCAATTAAATTTGGAGTGCAGTATTTTAAATCGACAGATCTTCTTCCGTCTTTTCTTCTGGAAGGATCGACTAGAATCCAATCGAAGAAATTATCATCAAACTCAGAAAGAACTTTTAAACCGTCTTCATTCCGGATTATCGAATTATCACAATTCATTATCCTTGAATTGTGGTCAAATATTTCAGCAAGAACCGTATCTTGTTCGCAATAAATAGCGGTTTCAAAATTCTTTGAGATGAAGCAAAAATCGATTCCAAGTCCCCCTGTTATATCGATGAAATTTTTCCCTTGTAATAGAGTTGATTTGAAAGAAGCCGCAGATTCCGATGATGATTGTTCTAAAGACTGCGTAGTGAAAATCAATTCATCAGTATATATTGTCTTCAACTTTACTGAGGCTTTTTTCTTGCATTCTATTTGTTCGGCGATTGCTTTTATTGGAAAATCCGAATTCCCGTGATATCTTAAAATTATTTCAGTCGGATCGAGATTTGAAACAGTGCCGATGAATTTCTTTACTTCGGCACTTTTTAATTTTGATATGTCTTCCGGAAGCAACTTACTTCATTAAAATCATTTTTTTTGAAATAGTTTTAGAGACTGTTTTTAAAACATAATAATAAATTCCGCTGGATAAACCTTCACCATTAAACTCAAATTCATAATTCCCCGGGAGTAATTTTTGGTTTACAAGCGTTGCAACTTCTCTTCCGAGTAGGTCATAAACAATTAAGTTAGTCTGCAAGGACAAGTCGTGATTTGTCCCTACGATAGAAACCGTAAATTTTATGTTTGTAGTTGGGTTAAACGGATTCGGATAATTTTGATGAAGTGTTATCTCAGAGGCTAAAACTGCGTTAACCGATTCAATATTCGAATATACAAACGTTCCGTCAAAATCTATCTGTTTCAGTCGATATTGCAATTCTCCGGAAGGAAAAGTTTCATCTATATAAGAATAATTTGTCTTTTCAGAAGTTGTCCCTTTTCCCTCAACAAAAGTAATTTTAGTCCAGACATCATCGTCAAACCGTTCAACTTCAAATCCGAAATTATTCACTTCGGTTGCTGTCTGCCAATTAAGAAATACTTTATTATCATTTAACTGAGCTGTGAAGAAGTTCAGTTCAACAGGAACAATTTCCTTATCCAGAGTAACGTTAAGTATGGTTGCGGCACCATCAGAAACCACAACATCATCAATTGTTTTAGTAACATATCCCGGTGCTGAGAATGTCAATGAATATGTACCTGCTTTAATCAATCTATGATAATTACCCGAACGAGGGTCTGTATAAACTTCTGAATGATCTAAATCATGACCTATTATTTCAACTTTCGCTGAAGTGTTTGCCAAAGCTAGAGGAAGAGTTACAATTCCGCTTATGCCGTACAAAGATTGTTCAATGTAATTAAGCAATGATCTCTTATTATATTCCCAGTGAGCCGGCAACAATGCAGCATTAAGAAGCTTCTGATTTGATAATTCGATTGTTGTTTCCCTTCCGTATGCAAAATATGTATAATAATCTTGTCTGCCGCCGTGCACAATATACCAATCAGCGCCGTTAGTTATGCCATCGTCGAAACCTGTCATATAACTATTGCTGTATGCGTGAACCGTATCGGCATACTCTCTGCAAACCATAACATACCAATCATTATCCGCATGAAGTGTATATTTATGATCCCAAGGATAATTAACCACTTCCGCACCGCCATGAAAATTAGCAGAAAGAACGAAGCGATTGTTGTCTGCTAAATCCTTCATTATAATTGTTTCCGGCTGCCAGGGACCATTTGGATTTTGCCCAGCTACAGGATCCGGAAAATTGCGATTAAGATCATATCCATTCCAATTTGTACGAGTTGCACCGGAGAGTGTGTTATCATCACTTCGATATGTTCCATCGGGATTAGCAAGCGGATTTATCCAAATCTCAGCACCATTTATTATTTCAGTAATTCTATCATCGTTTCCGTAAGAAGTCAGTAATGAATCAATTAAACGAAGCATCAAAACATAACCGGCAGTTTCGTCACCATGCATTGTACTTGAATACATGAATTGAGGTTCGGCTTCCCGTTGTTCAACATTATCTGAAATTACAACAAATAAAATTTTTCTATTTAGAACTGTATTACCTGCATCAACGAGCCTGCAGATATCCGGATAATCAGCAGCAAAAGTTTCCATCATTTGGACGTAGGCACCATATGTTGGATATGCGTCCCATTCGCTGATCTCTTCAATAGAATTAACAACTTTACCGGGATCATCATCTCCGGGATGTGCTTCGATATTTACATCAAAATTCATCTTCGAGAATTTTTCAAATTCATTCCTGCTGGCATAAGCATAAATTTTATCGCCAGAAATTTTATCGATAGAAATGATCTTAGTAATTTCTTCTAGTTCAGCTTTATTAAAAATTGTAAAAGAAAAATAAACTTCTCCTCTGGAATTAAGGTAATCTTCGGCGGTCTGCGCAACAACTAGTGAGCCGAACAGAAATAAGAATGATATAAGAATAGCTTGCTTCATAATACTTCCATTTTTTCTATTATTTTGAAATATAAAAAAAAGGCTGTTATTATAGAAATAACAGCCGACTTAAAATAAAGAGATTTTACTTACAATTGCTACATTTGTCGTTATTTTATCAGCATCATTTTTTTAGCACTGCTGAAATTATTCTCCCCTTCCACACCATTAACCATTAAAGAGTAAATATAAATTCCGGAGGAAAAAGATGTTCCGTCAAATTCGAATTTGTGATATCCTGGTTCAACATCCTTTAGTTCCTGATGAAGCAATTTTTGTCCGAGTATATTAAAAACTGTTAAAACGACGTTTCCTTTTACTGGAATTGAATATTCAATAACTGTTGTTGGATTGAACGGATTTGGGTAATTCTGTTCAAGTGAAAAACTGAGTGGAACAAGTTCAACCTCAATTTCATCGCTGTATTTGAATGATCCATCAAGATCAATTTGCTTAATTCTATAAGATACATTTGTTGTCTTGACATTGCTAAGATTATCTATAAATTGATAATTGGTCGGCATCAGCTTCGTCCCCGAGCCTTCAATAAAACCAATACGTTCCCATGCTTTTTCTGATTTTCTTTCAATCTCAAATCCTCTATTATTTGTTTCGGTGGCTGTAGACCAGTTCAGCTTGACCGATTTTCCTAAAGAGAACGCCGTAAAATTTGTGAGTTCAACAGGGACAATACCGTCATTCATTAAATAGCAGATTGAATTTTCCAGCAAACACTGCCAATCATCTGTCGAAGTTAAAGCAAGGAGATTGAATGAAAAATAAATTATATGAGAATAAGGATTATTACTTTCATATTTATCAACTACAATAACACCGGGATCACCGACTTCGTTTGTCCAATCGAAAACACATTCGGCATTTTCATTACAGACTACAGCATCCCTATCGAAATAATTATAATTTGGGTTCAGAGGAAGGATCGAGTTTATGATGTTCGGTTCGATAGATATTAAGTGATCAGAATGATTTATATGCAAGTTGCCGGCATTGTCAGAAATCCAACCTGTTATATTTAATACATTGTCCCTGAACGATTGATCTTTCGAATCACGGTAATCATAACCTGTTTCACCACCTTCGATAAGAAGCTTTCCACCCTCTCCAACGAAATTTACTACTTCTTGCCTGAACGTTAAATTATCAACAGGGTTTGCATTGTTACCTGATGAAATAATAATTAAATCATAGTCATTCCAATTAGTAGGATTTGTTGTTGAGATAGTTTCGAGATCAACCGCATAATTTTTAGAAAATAAAAATGTTTGAATCTCAGTCGCTGATTTTGAATCACTCCCAACAATGTTGGTACCTTTCTCGTCATTCACCAAAGCACCTTTTGATGGTGTATCATCTATCACCAAAATAAACCCTGCAACATCCACAATCTCAAAACTGAAGAAACCGGTTGACGGAAGTCTTGAAGTATTAGTGTTGATCGCGAGATCTTCGGCTTCTATGTAATAACTTATTTCATCACCAATGTTCAATTCACTAATATCAATTGGGAATTCTGAAGAATAAATATCTCCACCCTCATTAACAAGATCAAAACTTTCTAACGATCCTTCATTAACCTTGAAGTATGTCTTAACCGAACTAACTCCCAGATTATCAGTTACTTCTGCTGTAACGTCGGGAGCCCAATAAACATAAGCGATATCTTCGAGAGGAGTATGATTGATTACCGGATTTGTGATGTCAGTTGCCGCAGTAAATGAATGATATTGAACTGGAGCTCCTCCCGGAGAATATGAATAGTTCCCAGCAATATCAGCCGCCGAAATGTAGTAGTTGTATGTTGCAGTACTCCCGTTCCCCGGGATGTCAGCAAAATAAACACCGTTATCCCCCGAAACTTTCGTCATTAAAACTGAATTTGTTGGGTTGCTATTTCTTCCATAATAAAGTTTAATTTCATCCTCATCAAGCGGATCAGCAGTAGGAGTAATTTCTGCTTCTACTCTATACGGTCCGTCCAAATCTTCAGTGTTCGGAAGAGGGGTATGATTGATAATTGGAAGTGCCTTTTTTGTATCGAGCGAAGGATCGCCCATCAAGTTGTACATTTCCAAATATCTAATCATTGTCGAAGTCATACTACCAAAATGATTTACAAGATAAATTTTTCCAAGATCGAACATCGGGGTAATTTGAGTTATTTCATCAACGAACATTACTTCAAATATTTTTCTTTCCAATACATCATCTTCATCCCAATAAGAATTAACCGATGAACCATAAAAAGCAGAACCACCGTTGTCCGTCCTTATCCAAGTTTCGCCAAAACATTCTGCATATTCGTATTGACCTGTAATACAAGCGAAAGAATAAACAAATGGGAATACAGTATTTGTCAAATCATTCACCTGCGATTGGCTGAGAGGAGGCCCGTCCGCCCAGCTAGTTGTACCTCCGTGACCAGAATATATCGCAAAAATTTTATTATCGTTCAGGGCATCGATCAATTGCTGTGTAGTTGCATTGTAGGTGTCGGTATAAAGTTTAAGATTATCATATCCGTCTGGCTCAAAAAAATTATCGATTACATAATTGTGGGTTCCTTCGGTTATGTAGGAATTATCTGTAGACGCCATGAAAACGTTATTCTTTTCTAAAGAACCAATATTATTTTCCATAAAAATTGTTTTTGTAATAATGTTTTCAAGCTGAGTAGAGTTTGTAACCGAGAAACGTCCAATCGATAAATCAGCGTAATAATCCGTACCATCAAGCAAAGCATAATGTAAATCTGTATTTGGTGAGCCTTCCCCGTCGCCAGTCCAGCCGGGGATATCTCCTACATCGCCGACTAAAAGGACATATGACGGGCGCGTGGCTATATTATCATAAAGATTTTGAATGTATGATTTAATTGCAGTAGTTGTAGTACCCGTAGCGTTTGTGTTTACGATAGAAACATTATAACCTCTCGATGTTTTATGAGCAGCGAAAGCAGCAAGATCAGCTTCGAACTGGGGATCCGTTATTATCAAATAGTTATTGCCGTCCAATCTTGCATTTCCTTGATAATTTACGAAAGCGTTTAAAAAAAGTTCATGATAATTTCTGTTGCAAGTGATATTCTTTGCGGCTGATGTGGAGCTTTGTAATTCAATTTCGAATCTTTCTACTATAGTAAGTTTATCAGCTGAAGGATTGTATTTAAAAGGATTTAGTGTAATCCTAACTGCTGTAACTCCACGAACAATAAATGGTTCCGAAATATTAATCAACGACTCTTTTTCGTTTCCATCTGATAAATAATAATCCCTGTTGATTGTAAATTTTCTCTCCTCTTTTGGTATGTTTTTTGGCCAAGGTTCTTGAAAGGGATAAACTTTTGCGTCTAATGTTCTTTCATTAATTGATTTTTCAACGAAGGATAATACTTTAGGTAGGTTATGCTTATCAATAATAAGATTAAAAGTCAACTGTGGCAATTGTGGTAATCCGATTTCGGATTTGATTCCATAACCATCAACGGAGAATAAAACATAATTTTCATCTTCTTCCGAAACGATATTAGTTTGGAATGAAGGGACCTCAACAATAAATTTGTAAAAGTTGTTTCCTTCTTCAATTTGTAATCCATTAATTTTAGACTGTCCGAAAATAAACGCAGCTGAAATTGAAATTAAAATAAAAGTTTTAATAAAAAATGATTTCATAACGATCCCGGGTTATTATTATAGGATATTGTAGTCTTATATATTCACAAAAGAAAGGGTGACAAAATCACCCTTTCAAAAATTACTTAATAAGAACCATCTTCTTCAAATCTCTGAATCCACCGGATCCATCAACAGGAGAAGCTTCCAATACATAAATATACAAACCTGAAGACAAACTTTCAGCATTCCAATTTTGTTCGTAATACCCCGGTTCAAGCATTTGGTTTACGAGGGTCGCAATATTTCTGCCAAGAACATCATAAACTTTTAACATAACTTCGCTCGCTGCCGGAATCGAAAATTCGATTTTTGTAGATGGGTTGAAAGGATTCGGATAATTCTGCATCAAAGAAAAATTAGCCGGTGTCAATTCGAGTTCAACAATATTCGAATAACTATAAGTTCCATCGAAATCTATTTGCTTCAGTCTATAAGATACATTCGTGATTCCTTGAATCGATTTATCTTCGAATGTATAATCAGTACTCGAAGCTTTAGTTCCCATTCCTTGAACAAATGAAATTGTTTGCCACTCATTTTTACCGGAAGTTTTTCTTTCGATTTCAAATCCGCGGTTGTTTGTTTCAGTTGCAGTCGTCCAATACAACCTTACCTCACCTTTATTCTGTTCAGCACTAAAGGCAGTTAATTCGACCGGGACTACTCCATCAATCGTGAGCGAAACCGGGACAATAATTTGACTTTTATCCGGAATATTTGTCGTAAAGACCATATCCGCCTCATAAACTCCGTCAGTTAAGTCTTCGGTTTCAAAGACTAACTCAACATCCACTGAGTTACCGTCATAAATTGTACCCGACCCGGCTTCCGTCGAAACCCAATCCGGCTTTACCCAAATCTGAACTGCAAATTGATTGCTCGGGGGATAATTAGCATTGTGAGAAATTTGCAGTCCGTCGGTACCTGTAATATTTTCGATACCAACGGTTGCTTGATTAAGTGTGCCAACCATTTCATCGTAATATAAAAGAATTTTACCGTTGGAATGAATTACTATCTGGAAGTTATAGTCACCCGTTGAGCCACCTGATACCCATTTTTTCCAATTTGTGAACTGAACGGTAAATTTATCCTGATCAGCCTTATAATAAACACTGCCCTGACCATCATCACCATCAAGATCATCCCAGAATGCAGCGATAAAATTGTTCGGAACACCGGTGTCTGGTATTGAATTATTTAATCTGTAGCTGGTTGTCAAAGGAGTGAAGCTTAAAACACCGTTAGTCGAAACGGAAACCGAACTATATGTGTTTTCATAAAAATCAAAATTGAATCCAAGGCTTAGCGATGTGCTGTAACCGTCATCATCTCCTCCTGTAAAGGAAAGTTGAGTACCGCTTGCAGAAATATCATTCCAAACGAAAGCCGGACCATTAGGATCGTCACTGTCAATCCATTGATATCCGAAATCATCTGGCCCGCCAGCGCCCTCAATTAATTGACCGAAGCCGTAAAAATCGTCGCCTTTTGCTCCGGATGCTTCTACTAAATTGGCAGTTTCAACAGGTTTTAATCTCATCAAGACAGCACCTGTAGGAAAAGATATATTTTCTATTGATGCAAGATAATCGAGAGTTGAGTTGTGTGCAGAAGTATTAGCTAGATTAACAGTAGATACCCAGCTCGAGCCTGCAGGAACTGTAAATGTTAATGATGTTGGATTTACTTCAGCTTCTGGAATTCCCCAAGTTGTTTCAGTCGGCACATTAGAAATTGCCGACACGTTATCCCAAAAATCTCGTGATTTAATTGCAAAATAATAATCAGTTGAAAAATCTAAGTCCTCTACTATCAACATTTCTGTTTCACCGGCTTCTTTTGGTGCAGTGAAAGGAATATCCATAGCTGCATCGAAGTTACCTTCATTTATTGGTGATTCTGAATACTTAATATAATATTCCATCGTACCTTGGTATGATGTATCGAGAGGAGCCGTCCAAGTAAGCGTCATGCTGTTAGATGTAACATCAGTGATTGTGAGATCGGTAATAGTTGTTGGTGGAACAGCATCGGGATCACCTACTGTTGGATCCCATCCGTCCAAGAATAGAGCTCCAGTATTACCCGGATCTAACCAATCTTTCAATCTAGTAGACGGTGTAGTCCCTCTATCCCAAGACATTGAAACTTTTCCATACCAGTCACCTCTTAAATCTGTACAGGATGCATAACCTCCATGCAACTGACCTACGATTTGATGGTTGTAATTGAATATCGGAGAACCTGAGGAGCCAGGTTCGGTGGTGCCATCATCCCAAGAAGTTACCCACCAGTGAGAATCAGGAACACCTGATGTTCCTAAATATTGATCTGAAACCACCGGATCCCATTCAAAGCTGATTTTTTTTATGTCGCCAGATGGGTGATGGATAGCGACAACCGAATCGGCTGCAATATCTCTCCTATCCCAACCAGCCCAATGCACTTGATAGCTCTCGGGAATTTCTTCTGTAATTCTTACCAACCCGAAATCACTATCTGCATTACTTGCAAGAAGTGTAGATCCTTGAACAGTAAAGTTTGTTGGTCCGTCAATATTTGCACAAGTCGGACTTTCATAGTTGAACATAAAAATCCATGTGTTGCTTGAACCCAGACAGTGGTTAGCGGTTAGGAACAATTGATCCATATCCACATTTGTATTGTTAATCAGCGAACCTGAACACCATCTTGTACCTCCACTTAGAAGAACCATGGCTATCGATCGTTTAGTATCCTGCCAATCGGCTCCCTCGGGACAGTTAACGTTGTTGTTGCAAGAACCGGAACTTCCAAAACCTTCAACGTCGAATGTATTTAACAAATCCCTGTAACCGTGAACCACTCGCGAAATACTAATAATACCCGGGTAGTTTACGTTTGAAGGTTCATAATACTCTAATGTCACCGCATCGCCTCTTGTTAAGCCGGTTGCAAATTCACCGTGTTCTTTATTGTTTTTATGTGTAAAGGCGCCTATAATATCTGTTCTATCATCATTGTATAAAAATAATTTTGCACCCTCAGGAAGCCAGAAATCATTGTATAAAAGATTTAATGTATATGCACCTGGAGAATAAATTCTTAACTTCCAAAGTTTATCACCGTTTGGAAGCGAAATCCATTCGCCTGAGTTTTTAATTGTAAGTTCAACATCGTGCGGAGCACCGAACCTGAAGGGAATATTTTTAGTCTGTGCATCAATCTCGTCCTCCAATAAATAAGCCTCAACATCAACCTCAGGCATTTGAATGGTTGGTGTAGTGCTGACAATTGATCTTTGGAAACTATATGGTGTTCCCCCTTCACTAACTTGGCCAAACAATTGATTATTGAAGAAAACAGCCAGTATAAAAACCGGAAAGAATTTAAAAAAATGTTTCATAACTTATGTTCCGTTTGTTATAATGAATAAATTATTTATAAAATTACTTATTTTAATATATAATATCGATTCATACTCAAAGCATATTTTAGGGAAACGTGCAGTTGGATGAAACTACAAATAATGCGGTTAATTCCGTAAGTCCGAAATCTGATATTGAAATTTCTATTTTAATACCGGTAAAAAATGAAGAAAACAATCTTGTCCGTTTGTTTGAATCTTTGCAAAATATCGACTATCCGCCCGATCAATTCGAACTGATTTTTATCGATGATAATTCAGATGATAAATCGTCTGATTTAATCAAAAAATTTACAGAAGGTAAATACAATTTCAAATTGATAAATGCAAGAAGCAAAACCATAAAAGGGAAAAAAGGGGTCCTTGATATCGGAATTAAAGATTCACGATTTGATTTTATTTTACAGACGGACGCCGACTGTATAGTTCCACCAGATTGGTTGAAAATTTACGCAAAATATTTTGACGCGGGTTATGATCTAATTTTCGGTCTAGCTCCGGTCATCCAATCTTCAGGATTGCTTAATAATTTTATCTGCTTTGAAAATTGTAGAACTCAACTTTTAGTGAACTCATTTGCAAAAATCGGATTACCATATTCCGGTGCAGCAAGGAATATGGGTTATAAGAAGCAAACATTGCTGAAATTAGGTGGATTTGCAAAAACAGCTGAAACACTAAGCGGAGATGATGATCTATTAATCCGTGAAGCAATAAAGAATAAAGTGAGTATAAAATTCATAACCGAAAAGAAAGCAATGGTAAAAACTGTTTCTGCTGAAACAATTAGCCAGTTCCTAAACCAGAAAGCAAGACACGTTTCAACATCCCATAAATACTTAATTATTCATAAAATGATGCTATCTAAATGGCACATTCTTAATTTAATTTTGCTTTTTTCTATATTTTTATCGCCGATCAATTCGTTGTTCATTATCCCTTTTTTGATAAAAATTCTATTCGATACGTTATTAGTAAAATCATATGAAAAAATACTTGATTATAAATTCAATGTAATTGTTGTACCATTTTATCAGATTCTTTATGAATGTTTGTTGATTATAACTTTTTTTCGTTCATTTAGATTCAAAAATAGATGGAAATAACATTTTTGTATGACTATCTTGTAATGTATTTTTGAGGGAGACTTAAGTTTATGGAATATGAAAACCTGCTGAAACTAGCAAAAGAAGCAACGGCAAAATCAATATCCCCTTATTCAAATTTTAAAGTCGGTGCAGCATTAGAAACAAACGATGGTAAAATTTACAAAGGTGCAAATATCGAATCTTCTTCTTATTCATTGACAATTTGTGCCGAAAGAACTGCTTTGTTTACTGCACTTATTGAAGGAGAAAAGCATTTCAAATCAATTGCAGTGGTAAGCAGTTCGGAAGATTATTGCCCACCTTGCGGAGCTTGCAGACAAGTATTGCTTGATTTTTGCGGACCAGATCTTGAGGTTGTTTTGAACAACTCTAAAAACGAATTGAAAGTTATTAAATTATCTGAACTTATTCCTTTTTCATTCAACGGAGATTACCTTAACAAATGAATCAATTTGTCCCTCACGACACGCCCAAAAACACCGGTTGGATTGAAGTCATAGCCGGATGTATGTTCAGTGGTAAAACCGAAGAACTTATAAGAAGACTTCGCAGAGCTGAAATAGCAAAACAGAAAGTAGTGATTTTCAAACCCGATATTGATTTGCGTTTTTCCGAAGATAAAATTGTTTCGCACAGCGAACAAACGCTCCCCAGTAAAAGAGTAAAAACATCGCAAGAAATTTTTGAAAACAGCAGCGAAGCACAGGTAGTTGGTATTGACGAAGCACAGTTTTTTGATGAGAAGATTGTGGATATTGTGAACGAACTTGCTAATAATGGAAAGAGAGTGATAATTGCAGGTCTTGATCAAGATTACACCGGAAAACCATTCTCACCCATGCCGGAATTACTTGCGATTGCTGAATATATAACAAAAACTTTAGCAATTTGTGTGGTTTGTGGAAATCCGGCTGATAAAACACAGAGAAAAATTTCAAGCAACGAAAGAGTTCTTATCGGCGCTTCTGATAGTTATGAAGCAAGATGCAGAAAGTGTCATTATATCCCTTCTGAAAAATAGGATTTGTATATGGATCTTGTTGGTTTACTTAGAGGTATCGGCGGAATAATTCTTTTATTGGGAATTGCTTTCCTTTTATCAAACAATAGAGCAAAAGTAAATTGGAAGCTAGTTCGCAACGGATTAATTCTTCAAATTATTTTTGCAATTCTGATTATTAAGGGTGATGCTTTAAGCTCATTCTTTGCTCCTTTAGGCTGGCCTAAACTTTTCTTTAGCTGGATAAGCAGTTTTTTTGTGTTAATATTAAACTTCACAACTGAAGGTGCTGCTTTTGTTTTTGGTGCACTTGCACAGAATCCTGGACATCCGGAAAGTCTCGGTTCGTTTTTTGCATTTCAAGTACTTCCAACCATAATATTTTTTGCAAGTTTGATGGCAATTCTTTATCACATTGGTGTTATGCAAAAAGTCGTGCAAGGTATGGCATGGATAATGGCAAAGTTTATGGGAACAAGCGGTGCCGAATCTTTATCATGCACAGCAAACATTTTTGTGGGGCAAACAGAAGCTCCGTTGATGATTAAGCCTTTTCTAAAAGGAATGACTAAGAGCGAACTGTTGACAATTATGACGGGAGGAATGGCAACGATTGCCGGCGGCGTGATGGCAGCATATATTCAAATTCTCGGCAACTCAATGGCTGAATCAATGGGAGTTCCGTTGATTGAAGCACAATTAACATTTGCAACTCATCTGCTTGGCGCCAGTGTAATGGCTGCTCCCGCTGCATTGGTAATTTCAAAAATTATCTTTCCCGAAACAAAAGAACCGGAAACAAAAGGGACTGTTAAAATTAATGTGGAAAAATCTTATTCAAATGTGATAGAATCGGCAGCCGGCGGTGCAGGTGAAGGACTTAAACTCGCATTGAACGTTGGAGCAATGCTGATCGCCTTTATCGCATTGATTGCATTGATAAACTATATTCTACAAGAACTTGGATTGCTTTTCAGTATAAACGATTATATGGTGAATACATTCGGCAAACCGCTTAGTTTGGAACTTATTTTCGGTTTAGTGCTTCAATTTTTAGCATTCGGAATCGGTGTGCCGTGGGAAGCAGCAATGGAATTCGGCAGTCTTTTCGGTACAAAAATTGTCCTTAATGAATTTGTTGCATACCTTAATTTGGGTCAAATGATTGAAACAAAAGAATTGTTCAACGAGAAAGCAATATTGATGGCAACATATGCACTTTGCGGATTTGCTAATTTCAGCTCAATCGCCATTCAGATCGGAGGTATCTCTCCCCTTGCACCCGAGCGGAGGCCCGATCTCGCAAAACTTGGAATCAAAGCGGTTATCGGTGGGTCATTAGCAACACTAATGACAGCAACTCTTGCGGGAATACTCTTTTAATGGTCGACTTAAATTTTAAATACAAGAATCTTATTGAAAAACTGAGAGCCGAAATAAATGTCTCGCCGGATTTATCTATTGTTCTCGGAAGCGGATTGGGAGATTTTGCTAACGGTGTTGACTTAAAAGTTTCAATCCCAACATCAGAATTACCGGATTATCCGAAATCAACCGTCAGCGGCCACGAAGGATTTATTCATTTAGCCGAACTTCATAGCAAGAATATTTTATTATTTCAAGGAAGAATTCATTTCTACGAAGGATACAAATTATCGGAGTGTATTTTACCGGCATTCGTTTCTCATGTTCTTAATTCACCCAAATTACTCCTAACTAATGCAGCCGGCGGAATTAACAAGACTTTTAAGCCGGGTGATCTTATGCTTGCCAAATCTTTCAACTCTTTTAAAATATGGAAAGAATTAACAGAAATATTTGGAGTGCCAACTTTAGAGCAGAAAAATCTATCATTAAATATTCCCTCAGCAAGTTTTAACAGACAAATTAAAGCTGCTGCCGAAAAGGAAAATATTGAATTAAAGGATGGTGTTTACTGGATTAACAAAGGACCGATGTACGAAACTCCAGCCGAAATCAGAATGTATGAAAAATTAGGTAATGATGCAGTTGGAATGTCAACAGTTCACGAGGCAATCTTTGCTGGTGTTCACGGAATTGATGTCGCATCGATTTCGTGTATTACAAACATGGCTGCCGGAATTTTAAATCAGAAACTCTCTCATACCGAGGTTATTGAAACTGCGGATCTTGTAAAAGAAAAATTTGAGAGTCTTGTAAAAAGAATTATCAAGGAAATCTAAACGGCTGCAGCCGAAATCAAAGCTGCAAAATATATAACCGCTGTTTCACTTCTGAGCCTGTTTCTTGTCAGTCTCAGCAGCTGAGATTTCTTAAACAATTCCAATTCACCTTCATCAAAACCACCTTCAGGACCGAAAAGGAAATAGTATTCGCGTGATTTATCTAATTCAGTTATTGTTTTCTGAACACTTTGTTCTGCATTTTGGTCAAACAAAAATATGCTGCCTTGATGTGCAACTATTTGATCTACGTTTTCTAAATATTGTAATTTTGGAATAAATGATCTTAGAGATTGCTTCATTGCAGAAATTGCTACTTTTTCCCATCTATCAACTTTAGGACTTTTTTTCAAGGTTCTTTTACTTTGATAGAATATAAAATTTGTGATACCCAATTCGACACATTTTTCAAGTGCAAATTCAAGACGATCAAAATTTTTCAAAATCGGTAAGCAGAAAGTGATATTCTTAAAAGCATTATTATAAATTAAATTTTTTTCCGGAAAAACCGAGACTGAATTTTTTGTTAACGATATAATTTTACATTTAAAGATATTCCCCTTCCCGTTTGTTATATACACTATATCACCAGGTTTATGACGCATCACTTGAATAATATGCTTTGCTTCATTAACAGTTATTTCAGCTTTCTCCTCCGCTTTAATTGAAGGATGATAATACAACTCAACGTTAGAAAGAAAATCCTGTACCAAATAAAAGCTCCGTTTTTCCTAATTCATTAAAACCATACTCAACTCGAAAAGCGTTGAATGGCAAAACCAGTAATGTCAAACCGACACCATAACCGGAATCAAGTTTATCAATATTTATCCTATCATCTCGATTGTATACCATTCCTGTTTCGGCAAATACAGATATAAAAACAGAAATGTTGGCTGAAGTTAATTTCTGAGGAAGAAACCAAATTTTATAACTTAAACTCATGTCTTCGATGATTGGGAAATTCAATTCGAAAGATGCAAGTGCAAGATTATGGGCTTCACGGTGTTTATTCTTATGACCTCTCACATAAATCTGCTCCCCAAGATATGAATAATCATAATAAGGAATTTTTTCACCGAAAAGATTTCTTGTATATAATCTCCAACGAGCAGTAAGATCCCAAAACAACGAACGATACTCACGAAAATCAACAGTTAAGATGTTATAGTTTATGCCAGAAACTCCAAATCCTTTATGCTGCCAGGTTCCGTTCAACAACACTCCCGTCTTTGAAAACTGTTTAAGATCTCTCGAGTCAAACTGATAACTTAAGCTTGCGAAAGGGATTCTATCAATTCTTTGATTGGAACCAGTCAACATACTTACTTCCTTGGGTGCTTCCATATATTGAAAACCCAAACCAAAAAATGCCTCATTTTTAAGATTAAATCTTTTCCCAAGTGCGGCACTTATTGTAAATGAATTATAGTCAAACTCGGAACCAACATTTTCGAAAGCACCTAAATGAAGATTCGTAATTGATTGTTTCGTTAGACCTACTGAAATGCTTATATCTTCATCTTCAACCATTAATGGGTTATAATAACTAATGCCATATGATGGATTATATCCCAAAGTTATAAAACCTCGTATGTCTTCATTTCTACCTCGAAAATTTTTATACACGAGAAATAAACCATAACTCGATTTTGAGAGATCATTATTTTGAATTTTTAAAAACGGCAACGGATAAATATACCAGCTTTCTTTAACATCTATGAGTATAATGTTTTTTTTGTTCTCGATTACCGGGATAATTTCGACTGAGTAAAATAGATTTAGGCTAAATATTCGTTCCTTACTAAAACTAAGATCATCCGAGTTTATTCGATCCCCAACCGAAAAATTTGCTTCTCGCAAAATGATGAACTCTTCGGTAATCTCATTGCCGGAAACTATTATTGAATCAACTAAAAAGTTTGTGACGGAATTTACAGAAAGTGTATCCCCATTTGAAGCACAGATACTACTGAACGATAACAAGAATAAAATTGGAATGAGTCTTAGCATTGATGAAGAGAATAAGTTATAAAATTAATTATCAGTAACAATGCAGATATTCTATTTTGATACACTTGTTTTGTACAACTATGATTCCGTTTTCAATGAGAGGTTTTACTGCTTTATTGTTTTGAATTCCAAGCTGTAGCCAAAAACAATTTGGATTCACTTCTAAAACATCGGGAATAAGTTCTGGGATGTCTTCTGATTTTCTAAAAACATCAACAATATCAATTTTAAAAGGAATATCTTTCAAAGATTTGTAAACCGGGATCCCGGGAATTTTTGGCATTCCCGGGTTTACACCCACAACTTCATATCCTCGCATTACCAAAAAATCAGCAATAGATCTGCTCGTTCGGCCGTTATTTCTCGAAATTCCGACAACAGCAATTTTTTTTGATTTTTCAAGTAAGTTGCACAGATCAGTCATTGATTAACTCTCATATTCACTTATTGGAAGACAGGAACAAACCAAATTTCTATCACCATAAGCATTATTAACACGACTGACAGCTGGCCAAAATTTGTTCTGCTTCAGCCACTCAAGCGGAAAGGCTGCCTCCTCGCGTGAATATTTATGCTGCCAATTATCAGAAGTAACATCCTCAGCAGTATGCGGTGAATTTTTAATTGGGTTATCTTCTTTGTCAAACTCACCGGAAGCGATTTTTTCAATCTCCCTTTTAATAGAAGTCATAGCCTCGCAGAATCTATCTAGTTCTGCTTTTGATTCGCTCTCAGTAGGTTCAACCATCAATGTGCCTGGAACAGGAAAAGAAACAGTCGGAGCGTGGAAACCATAATCCATTAATCTTTTAGCGATATCTTCAACTTCGATGTTTGCAGATTGCTTGAATTCACGCATATCAAAAATTAATTCATGAGCAACGCGATTTTTCGAACCGGAATACAATACTTTAAATTCCTTTTCCAATCTTGATTTTATATAATTAGCATTAAGGATAGCAAATTCAGTTGCACGTTTTAAACCTTCAGTACCCATCATCCTGCAGTAAGCATACGAAATTGGAAGTATGCTTGCACTTCCAAAAGGAGCGGAGCTGACAGCAGTCATAGATTTATTAGTACCGATTTCGATCATTGAATGTGTTGGAAGATATTGAACCAAATGTTCCGCAACTCCGATTGGACCAACTCCCGGTCCTCCTCCTCCATGAGGAATCGCAAAAGTTTTGTGAAGATTGAGATGACAAACATCAGCACCGATTTCATGAGGATTTGTGTAACCGATTTGAGCGTTCATATTGGCGCCGTCCATGTAAACTTGTCCTCCGTTATCATGAACGATTTTACATATTTCTTTTATCTCTTCTTCAAAAACACCGTGTGTTGAAGGATAAGTAATCATCAGTGCCGAAAGATTTTCCTTATTCGTTTCTGCTTTCTCTTTCAAGTCATTGACGTCAATATTACCATGATCATCGCACTTAACCACAACAACTTTTCCTCCGGACATTACAGCACTTGCAGGATTGGTACCGTGAGCAGACGAAGGTATTAACACAACATTTCTGTTTTCTTGACCAATATCCTCCTGATATCTTCTGATAACCATCAAGCCTGCATATTCTCCTTGTGCTCCCGAGTTTGGTTGAAAAGAAATTGCCGAAAACCCGGTTATTTTACATAGTATTTTCTCAAAATCTTTGACTAAAAATTCATAACCGGAGGTTTGCTCATTAGGAACAAATGGATGAATTCTCGCAAACTTTGACCACGATACCGGGAGCAGCTCGGTTGCTGCATTCAATTTCATCGTACAAGAACCTAGGGGAATCATAGATCGAGTAAGCGAAAGGTCTTTATTTTCAAGTGATTTTATATATCTCATCAATTCGGTTTCGGAATGATAAGAGTTGAAAACAGGATGAGTAAGAATCTCATCGCTTCTCAAATAATCATCGGCAATCGGAGATGCTAAATTAATCTTTGTAGATAAATTATTTTTTGTGCCGTTTAATTCAGCGAAAACTTCAACAATCTCATCTAAGTTTTTTTCTGTCGTTACTTCATTCAGAGAAATCGTGACATAATTATTCTGATAACCAAAATTCATTTTCCACTTCTCAGATAATTCTTTCAACTTTGTGATATCATTTTCGTTGACTTTAAACCGAAGTGTATCGAAATATTTTGTATTAATTTGATCATATCCCGATACTCTTAGTCTTTCTGCTAAATATATTGCCTTATAATGAATTGAATCAGCAATCTTCCTTAATCCCTTTGGCCCATGATAAACCGCATACATCGAAGCCATAATAGCAAGCAGCACTTGAGCAGTACAAATATTACTGGTCGCCTTCTCTCTTTTAATGTGTTGCTCCCTTGTTTGAAGCGCCATTCTTAGTGCCGGTCTTTCATTTGTATCAATTGAAACTCCGATGATTCGACCGGGAATGTTTCGCTTAAACTCATCTTTAGTTGCGAAATAACCTGCATGCGGACCACCGTATCCCATTGGGACACCAAATCTTTGCGTCGAACCAACCGCACAATCTACACCTAATTCACCTGGAGATATTAAAAGGACAAGACTCATAATGTCGGCAGCGAAGCAAGTAAAAATATTATTTTCTTTTGCCTGTGCTATAATATCTTGATACTGATTAATTTGCCCATATTTGTCCGGATATTGAACAAGCAATCCAAAAAAATCACCAGATAATTTCACATTACTATACGAATCGATGATCAGTTCAATCCCGAAAGGTTTCGCCCTAGTTTTCAAAACATCGATTGTTTGCGGAAAGACATTTTCCTCGACAAAAAATTTAAGTGAGTTCTGTTTTTCTTTTTTCCTTAAGGAATAAAACATAAGCATAGCTTCTGCAGCGGCAGTTCCTTCGTCAAGCAAGGATGCATTTGCTAGTGGAAGTCCCGTCAAATCGCAAACCATTGTCTGAAAATTTAATAGCGCTTCCAACCTCCCTTGAGAAATTTCGGCTTGATAAGGCGTATATTGCGTGTACCAACCCGGATTTTCAAAAACATTCCTTTGAATGGCTGCAGGTGTAATAGTCGGGTTATAACCAAGTCCGATATAAGAATCGAACAGTTTATTTTTTGATGCAACATCGCGCAGATAATCAAGCATTTCATACTCTGATAACGGGTCACAGACTTCAAAACCTTCAGTCAATCTGATTCCTTTTGGTATTGCTTCTTCCATCAAATCATCAATGCTGTTTACATTCATTACCTGCAGCATCTCATTCAAATCGTCTTGAGAAATTCCAATGTGACGATTAACAAATCGATCATAATGCTTTAAGTTTTCCATTAATTCTTCTCTTTTTATCCTAAAATTGGCAATTATAAAAATTATTATAAGAATGAAATATAATTAAATTAGATGACCTAAAGAAAATTGTAGTTTCGAAATGATTAGCAAATTTGAGGTTAATCGTTTTTTAGTTTTATTAACTGATGAATTGCAGCTTCCGCAGATTTCTGTTCAGCATTTTTTTTACTTTTCCCATCACCTGTACCGAACACTTCGCCGCCTATAACAACCTCCACAGTAAATTCTTTATTATGTTCAGGTCCTCTTTCTTCCTTCACAACATATCTCGGATTTTCCATTTTAAGACTATGAGTCAACTCAAGAAGTTGTCCTTTAAAATTTGTATCCTCTTTATAAAATTCTGATTTACTCAAAGGAAGCAAAATGTATTTTTTAACGAAACGTCTTGCTTCTTCTATCCCGCAATCAAGATAGATAGCGCCGATTAAAGCCTCCAAGGAATCAGCACATACTTTTTCCACACTGTTATTTCCGGATAAAAAATTTCCGTTGGCGAGAATAAATCGTTTTAATTTCAATTTTTGTGCAATTGAGATCAATGATTTTGTACTTACAATTTGTGCTCTCGATTTGGTTAAGAAACCTTCATCAGCTTCAGGGAACTCATTGAACAAATAATCCGCCGTAAGCAAACCGAGAACGCTGTCTCCTAAAAATTCGAGTCTTTCATAGGATTTAAAACCTTCTAAATTTTCTTCACGGAGGGAACGATGAGAAAAGGCTTTGTTGTATATATCTGTATTGGAAATTTTGAATCCAATAACAGATTCCAATTCTTTTAATTGTTTCGGAGATAAAACGTGTTTGCTAAGACTTGCTGATCTCTTATAAAGTAACTTATCTTTTAACCATCTAAAAAACATTTAAGCAAAAATTATTCTTCAAATTTTTTAAAAAGGATTGAAGCATTGTGTCCTCCGAATCCAAAAGTGTTGCTTAATGCATATTTTATATCTTTGTTAACTGCTTTTTTCGGGGTATAGTTCAAGTCTAACTCAGGTTCAGATTCATCAAGATTGATGGTTGGAGGAATTATTCCCTCTCTGATTGAGAGTATTGTGGCGATAGCTTCCAGTGCTCCCGCAGCGCCGAGTAAATGGCCTGTCATTGATTTAGTTGAACTTATCGCAAGCTTATAAGCGTGATTGCCGAAAAGATTTTTTATTGCTTGAGTTTCATGAAGATCATTAAGTTCAGTGGATGTACCATGGGCATTTATGTAGTCAACTTCTTCTTTTTCAATTCCGGCATCTTTAATTGCTTCCAACATAGAACGTCTTGCACCATCCCCTTCAGGAGCCGGGGCAGTTAAATGAAAAGCGTCCGCGGTTAAACCAACGCCCACGATTTCACCGTAAATTTTCGCACCTCGATTTACTGCATGCTCTAATTCTTCTAGCACAAGAGTTCCCGAGCCTTCACCCATCACAAATCCGTTACGATCTTTATCAAATGGTCTTGAAGCTTCAAGATATCTATCGTTCCAAGTGGAAAGTGCTCTTGCAGCATTGAAACCGCCAATTGCCATGGGCACAATTGCCGCTTCGGAACCACCGCTGAAAATTATATCAGCAGATCCTCGTTGAATGAGAATAAACGCATCGGCAATTGCGTGAGAACTTGTTGCGCAAGCAGAGGTTGTTGCATAATTGGGACCTTTAAAACCATAATGGATTGAAATCTGCCCGGCAGCAATATCAGAAATCATCATTGGCACAAAGAACGGACTGATTTTACGTGGTCCTCCTTCATAAAAAGCTCTATGTTGAGCCTCGAAAGTCTCCATACCACCTATACCGCTTCCGAATATTACACCAATTCTTTCCAAATCCGATTTTTCTAAATTCAGTTGGGAATCTTCAAAAGCCATAATAGAAGTAGAAAGTGCATATTGTGTATATGGATCCATTCTCTTGAGAGCTTTTTTGTCAAGGTAAGTTTCGGGATCAAAATTTTTAACTTCGCACGCAAATTTTGTAGTAAAATCTGAAGTATCAAACCTGGTGATTAAGCCTGAACCGTTTTTCCCTTCTTTCAGACCTGACCAGTATTCATTTAGATTATTACCTATCGGCGATAATGCTCCCATACCGGTTACAACAACTCTTCTTTTGCTCATAATATTCCTTTATGAATTAGAAAAAGAGAGCCACGGAAATGCCGTGGCTTAATTAAATTACCCACCTACTTTTTCACTTAAATATCTAACTGCATCACCGACTGTTGAAATCTTCTCGGCATCTTCGTCTGGAATTGAAATATCAAATTCTGATTCAAAACCCATAACGAGTTCAACTATATCAAGTGAATCTGCTCCAAGATCGTTAGTGAAAGATGCCTCAGGTGTTATTTGAGAATCTTCAACACCTAGCTTGTCGATGATTATTTCTTTTACTTTAGCTTCTATATCCATTTTACTCTCCTAAATATATTGTTGAGATATTGTGTTAAATCTTACATTGTCATTCCGCCGTCAACAGCAATCACTTGACCGGTAATATAATCTGCATCGGCTGAAGTCAAAAATCTTACCACCTTTGCAACATCCTCGGGTAAACCGGGACGTCCAAGCGGTATGTTTTTAATCATTAATTCTCTTTGAGTTTCATTTAAATTTTTTGTCATATCAGTTTCTATAAAACCGGGAGCAACAGCATTTACATTAATATTTCGTGAGGATAACTCTCTTGCCATTGATTTTGTAAATCCAAGTACACCTGCTTTTGATGCGACATAATTAGTTTGTCCTGGATTTCCGATTAGAGCTACAACAGAAGATACGTTTATTATTCTTCCGTAGCGCTGCTTTATCATATAAGGTGTAACTGCTTTTGAAAAATTAAAAACACTCTTAAGGTTTGCTGCAATAACATCGTCAAAATCATTTTCCGACATCCTCAGTAGTAAATTATCTCTTGTGATGCCTGCATTATTAACTAAAATATCAACACCACCCAACTTATCTATAACATCATCTACTACATTTTTTGCATCAGTAAAAGAAGAAACGTCAGCTTTGTATGCTACAACTTTCAAATTTTCTCTGGTTAATTCGGAAATCAGCTCTTGAGCAAATTCGTCTGAACTGTTGTAAACAAATGCGACATCCGAATAAATTTCGTTCTTAGAACCGCATACAGCTAGTTCCTTAACGATTGCCCTTCCAATTCCCCTTGTGCCGCCTGTAACTATTGCGCGTTTATTTTTTTTTGGTTCCATTCGGTTTATTCTTTTCAGAAAGCGAAATTAAGTATTCTTCACGATAACCACACAATTCTTTGTAACCGTCCTTACCTAAAAGATACTCCAACTCTTCGGTGCAGCTGTCGAAAATAGTCGAATCTTGATTTTCAGGTTTGTTGCAATAATGCATACGATCAAGATGTTCGTCGTCTATGGTTATAGCCCCCTCATAAATAACGAGCGGAAATAATATACAATATAATGGTTTATATTTCCACTTGAATTCACCGTCTTCCATAGCAATTTTTTGAAGTGTACAAAAGCCTTGTCTGTCTAGAAAAACACATTTCCCGTTATGCAATTCAGTTCCGACTGCAATTCCGGATTCAAAATCTTCGTCTTCTTCCGGTTGTTCAAACCACTTATTTGTATCGGTTGTTTGGGAGTGATCCATCGATTTTATAACACGATCTTTCATTTTCATGATGAGATCATGTTCTTTTAAGTCAGTGTAAACACCGTAATAGCAACATTCTCCCGAACAGATGCACACATCACAAGCTTTTACAAACTTGAATGTGAAAATTGCCGGGTCTATAAAATAACCGTTTATTTTTTTATCGAATTTCGACAATGTTTTACAGTCTTTCTAAATCTTCATACTTATCAATACCGGTTATTTTGACATCCGGATTTATTCTTTTAACCAAACCTTGAAGCACTTTGCCGGGACCAATTTCGATAAATTCTTCGGCTCCGTCATCAATCATATTGCTAATAATTTCCTCCCATCTTACTGGAAAGGTCAATTGATCTATTAAAAAATTTTTGATCTCGATACTATTAATTGTCGGAGAAGCGGTAACATTTGTATATACCGGCTTTTGGGCATCTCTGATTTCAACAGTTTCAAGTGTGATTTGCAATTTTTCTTCCGCCGATTCCATTAATGGAGAGTGAAATGCTCCGGATACAATTAGTTCTTTGGTCAATTTTGCGCCAGCTTCTTTGCATAAAAACATCGCTTTTTTCACACCTTCTACCGTTCCACTGATTACAACTTGTCCGGGTGAGTTCAGATTAGCACACTGAACAATTCCCTCCATTGATGCTTCGGCGCAACAGTCGTTAATTTTTTCAACATCCAAACCAATTATTGCAGCCATTGTTCCCGGCTTTTCGATCCCGGCTTGATACATTGCCTCGCCGCGCTTGCGTACTAATCTTAATGCCTCTTCAAAGTCAATTGCGTCAGCAGCGACTAAAGCTGAATACTCACCAAGCGAATGACCTGCAACCATATCGAAATTTAAATTTAATTTTTGTAAAGCAACAATGCTGTGAAGAAAAATTGCCGGCTGAGTTATGCTTGTTTCTTTCAAATTATCTTCCGGACCAAAGAACATTGTTTCTGATAATTTGAATCCAAGTATCTCATCGGCAAAATCTATTATTTTTTTACTGTCTGAATCTTTGTCATAAAAATCCTTTGCCATACCAACGTATTGTGAACCTTGTCCTGGAAAAATAAATGCTCTTTTACTCATTAGTCCATACTCCATACGAGATGAGAAGCTCCCCAAGTGAAGCCCGCACCAAAGGCAGACAATATCAAGTTATCACCTTTTTTTAATTTTCCGTCACGATAATATTCGGTGATGCATGAAGGAATTGTAGCTGCTGTTGTGTTACCATATTTATGGATGTTAATCATAACTTTTTCGCGCGGTAATCCCATTCTATCACCGGTTGCCGTAATGATACGCTTATTTGCCTGATGCGGAACAAGGAAAGCAACATCTTCCGAAGTAAGATTTGATTTTTCCATCATCTCAACAGATACGTCAGCCATACCTTTCACTGCAAATTTAAAGACAGTTTTTCCGTCTTGGTAAATGTAGTGCATTTTTTTATCTACAGTTTCGTGAGTTGCTGGATTTAAGCTTCCGCCACCCAGCATATACAGACTATCTTTACCAACACCATCAATTCGCAAAATTGAATCTTGCAGGCCTATGGAGAGATCAGTTGTGGGTTCAAGAAGAAATGCTGCTGCACCATCGCCGAAAAGAATACAAGTATTCCTGTCAGTATAATCCGCAATCGAACTCATTTTATCGGCACCTACGACTATAACTTTATTATAACCACCACTCTCAATTAAAGCAGCTCCGCTTTTTAGCGCAAACAAAAACCCTGAACAAGCCGCTGAAAGATCAAATCCCCAAGCGTTTGTAGCACCGATTTTTTCCTGCACTAAACATGCTGTTGCAGGGAATAACATATCAGGCGTAACTGTTGCGACAATTATCACGTCAATTTCTTCCGGTTTAAGACCGCTTGATTTCATTAAATCTTTTATTGCATTTGCAGCCAAATCACTTGTAGCACCATTGCGTAGAATTCTTCTTTCCAAAATTCCGGTTCTTGTTCTTATCCACTCATCGGTAGTATCAACTATTTTCTCAAAATATTTGTTGTCAAGTACCTCATCCGGAAAGAATTGCCCAACAGCAGTAACTGCTGCATTAAACTTTCTATTTATATTTTCCATTCTAACCTAATATTTCAGTAATTTTTTCAACCAATTTTTTATCGTGCATTTCTTTTGCTTTAAGCACCATGTTCTTTATTGCAAGTCTTGAACTTGAACCATGTCCAATGATGCTAATTCCATTAATTCCCAAAAGCGGAAGCCCTCCGTACAATTCGTAGTTGACATTTTTCAACGCACCTTTCAATGCACCTTTTGCAAAACCTGCTTGAATTTTATTAGCAATACTTTCTTTAGAGTAACTACGAACTGTGTCTTTAAGGAAAGGGATAAAACTCTCTGCAAATTTCAATAAGATGTTGCCGATAAAACCATCACAGATCACAATATCCGTTTTCCCTTTTAAAATATCTTTTCCCTCTACATTGCCAAAGAAATTCAAGTTTGAATTTCTCAATAAAGTGCTTGTTTCGGATGTAAGTTTATAGCCTTTTTCATCTTCCTCACCGACATTAAGCAATCCGATAGAAGGATTATTTATTTCATACATCACTTCCACAAATTTTGACGACAGCCGAGCGAATCCAAACAAATGACTCGGTTTTGAATCAACAAATGCACCGGCATCGGACAAAAATGTAAATGTGTTTTTGCTGTTCGGAAACGGAGCAGTTATGGTTGGTCTTTCAACTCCTTTAATCCTGCCAATCTCAAAAACGGCAGCAACACTAACAGCACCTGTGTTTCCCGCACTTACAAATGCATGCGCTTGGTTTTCTTTCACAAGTTTCGAACCGATTACAATTGATGAATTTCTTTTTTTTCTTATTGCGCCAGATGGAGATTCGGACATTGTAATATTATCTGTTGTGTGGATGATTTGATCTACGGGAAAAGATTTATTTTCAGCATTTAATACATTTTTAATCTTTTCTTTATCACCTAACAGAAGTAAAGTGAAACTCTCAGTTTCAAGAGCATCAATTGCGCCTAGCACAGTGTTTTGAGGGGCAAAATCGCCCCCCATCGCATCGACTGCAATAACACAATTTGAATTACTTTTTTGAGAATTCATAAACAGAATTGAACTTACGATTCCGGTACAAACATCGAACGGCCATTGTAATAACCGCAGTTTGGGCAAGCTCTGTGGCTTAATTTTAACTCACCGCAGTTTGAACACGCAGATAAGCTTGGAGCAGTTGCCTTATAGTGTGTACGTCTTTTATCTCTTCTGCTCTTCGAGATTTTTCTTTTAGGATGTGCCATTTATTATCCCTTTATTTTGATCATTTATTTTCTTTTAATTTTAGTAACTCGTTCCAAACTGGATTAATTTCATCTTTTGTACAATTGCACTGTTCATAATTAAGATTTTTTCCGCAAGTCGGGCAGATCCCATTACATTCGCTGCTACATACATTTTTCATTGGAACCGCAAGTCTTAAATATTCCTTTGTATCTTTGGTAATATCAATCGTGTTTTCATCGCGTCTAAGAAAATAGCAATTCACATCATCAATTCCGCAAGATGCTTCATCAAACACATAAACAAGAAGAAAATTCGTGCTGACTTTCGATTCAAATTTTTCGGTGCAACGATCGCATTCAAACTCGGCGGATACTTCTGCTTCGCATTTCAAAACAATTTGATGAGAGGATTTATCCATTATTACATCTAATGCAACATCACCAAAAAAATTAGAGCCTAAGTCTAACTTATTCGAATCAGCTAAAAATGTAAGTTCGTGAATTCCATCAGGAAAATCACTGAACTTGAATTTAATCGGCATAATCCGCTCAAAAGTAAACATTAAATATAACCATTGATACCAGCAGAATCAAGAATTTGTAATCTATTAAGTTTACTTGTTTTGGTGAAGGAGAGTACAATAAAAATCATTTTTCCCACAAAAATCACAAAGTTTGTTGATTTTATGAAATAAAGTGAACAAATTGAATGGTTAATAAGTTTCATGAACTCCCTAATGATTTTGCTAACAACGGAAGAAATCGAAAATATGCCTATTCTATTTTCTCTGCTCGCCGCAATAATCCCAATGGTTTTATATTTGATAATTCTTTGGCGTATGGATAAGTATGAGAAAGAACCAATAATATTACTAATTAAACATTTTTTCTGGGGTGCTTTTGGTGCTGTTTTCCTCGGTATATTAGGAAGTTTGATACTTACTTACCCGATTAATTCAATTATTTACGATGCGAGAGTACAAGGTCTTATAGCTGCAATCATTGTTGCTCCTTTTGTTGAAGAAATTACCAAAGGAATTTACCTAGTTAAGACTGTTAAAAACAAAAATTTTGATAACATTACCGACGGAATTATTTATGGCGGAGCAATTGGTCTTGGCTTCGGGATGACCGAAAATTTTCTATACTTTATTGCTTTTGGAACTGATATCGAAAGTTGGATGAGTATTGTTCTAATCCGCTCTATTTTTTCTGCCGTAATGCATTGTATCTCTACTGCAATCTTTGGAGCATTTCTTTCTTTAGCAAAATTCCGAAGGAACCGATTTAAAGGATTGATAATTTTTTCTGGACTATTTATTTCAATGATTTTGCACAGTGCGTGGAATGCCAGTGTAAGTTTTCCAACGTCTTACTTTTGGGGATTGCTGGTTATGTTATTTATAATAATCTCATTTCTACTAATCTTAAAACTTTTTGTAAATCAAGAATTGAGAGTAATAAGAGACGGACTTAGTGATGAAGGTCTAAGCAGTAATTATATCAATATTCTTTCCTCAAATAAAAGATTTACCTATGGATGGATTGAGGAAGATCTAAGGAAAGAATTAATTGACATAGCAACAAAACTCGCATTTAGAAAAAACCAACTTAAAAATTGTCATGATAATTTGACTGAAGAGTATTCAAAGGATATTGTTAATTTACGTTCTCGATTAAGAAAATTTATAGAAAACAATTGATTAATAAAATGTCAAAAATTGCTGTATATGGAGGAACGTTCGATCCCGTTCATAACGGGCATTTAATAACTGCTTTGTATCTTCTTGAAACCAGAGAATTAGATAAAATAATTTTCATCCCTAGTTTTATTTCTCCTCATAAAATTGAACAAAATTCAAGTAATTCAGTTCACCGATTGAATATGGTTAATCTTGCCCTTCAAGATTATCCAAAATTCGAGTATTCCGATTTTGAAATCATTCAAGGCGAAATATCCTATACATATAAAACACTACAAGAACTAAGAAAACAATATGAAAATATCGAATTGGTAATTGGCTTCGATAATTTGGTAACATTCACCGAATGGAAATATCCAGAAAAAATAGTTGGACTAGCTAAATTAGTCGTGTTGAAAAGAGAAATTGATGAGAAGCATTATAAAACGAATAAATTTTTCCCTTATGCGGAAATTGTCAACTCACCTATAATTGAAATCTCATCGACACAAATAAGAGAAAGAGTTGCCACCGGCAAAAACATAAGTCCGCTTGTCCCTCAAAAAGTAAAAGAATATATTTATAAAGAAGAATTATATAAGCAAAAGGATCTTTTATGATCTCAAATTCACTAGTAGAAAAGCTCTTTTCCGGAGATAAAAGATCAATCTCAAAAGCTATAACCATTGTTGAAAATAGTCTTACCGAATCAATTGAACTGCTGAATACTATTCATTCAAATACGGGAAATGCTTTTAGAATTGGAATTACAGGTCCTCCGGGTGCAGGTAAATCTACATTAACGAATCAACTTACAAAACTTTACAGAAAGCAAGGAAAGAAAATCGGAATTATTGCCGTTGATCCTACAAGTCCTTTTACTGGCGGTGCACTTTTAGGTGATAGGGTGAGAATGAACGAAATTGGTCAGGACGAAAATGTTTTTATAAGAAGTATGGCAACGCGTGGAAGTTTAGGAGGCTTAAGCAAAAAAGCGATTGATGCAGCAGATATAATCGATGCAGCTGGTTTTGATCTTATCTTGTTCGAAACAGTAGGCGTGGGTCAATCCGAGCTTGATATCGCGAAAGCAGCAGATACAACAATCGTCGTACTAGTTCCCGAAAGCGGAGATTCAGTTCAGGCAATGAAAGCCGGATTGATGGAAATAGCGGATTTTTTTGTGCTTAATAAATGTGATCGCCCAGGAGCTGAACAAGCAGCTGCAGCACTGCAGTCGATAATTTCACTCCGTTCTCACGACGAATCTAGCTGGCTGCCCCCAATTGTTAGAACAGTTGCCTCCGAAAACAAAGGATTGGATGAGATAATAGAAAAGATTGAATCACACAAATTATTCCTGTCTAAAAATGATCGTTTTCAAAATCGTCGTGAAGAAAATTCAAAATCGAGAATTCAAGAAATAATCAAACAATTGATATTCGCTGAAATATGGAACAACGAACGCACCGAATTGCTGAACAAAGCAAGTCAAGATGTTGTAAACGGAAGTTTATCCCCTTACGAAATTGCCGAAAAGATAATAGAAAACTTCAAATCAAAAAGTGTATAAAATGAAAAAAAAAGATCTGAATAAGAATGAGGAATTTTATAAAAGAGAAGATTTTTATAAAAATCTTGTCAGAAAACAGAACGCAATAAAAGAACAAATAAAGTTGGGCGGCGGTCAAAAAGCAATCGATCGCCAGCATGGAAAAGGCAAACTTACAGCTCGTGAAAGAATTGCGAAATTGATTGATGAAGGAAGCAGCTTTTTCGAATTGAATACTTTTTGTGCTCACGATATGTACGCCGAATACGGTGGAGCGCCTTCTGCCGGCACGGTTATGGGCATCGGGAAAATTTCCGGACGAAATTTTATGATAGTTGCAAACGATGCCACAGTAAAAGCCGGAGCTTGGTTTCCAATAACTGCAAAAAAGAATTTAAGGGCTCAGGAGATAGTATTAGAAAACAGACTTCCGGTAATCTATCTTGTCGATAGTGCAGGAGTATTTCTTCCACTTCAGGAAGATATTTTTCCCGACAAAGAACACTTCGGAAGAATATTCAGAAACAACGCACAAATTTCGGCAAAAGGTATCCCGCAGCTCTCAGCAATTATGGGCCCTTGCGTTGCCGGCGGCGCCTATCTCCCCATTATGAGCGATGAAGCTCTAATTGTTGAGGGAGAAGGTTCAGTTTTTTTAGCAGGCTCACACTTAGTAAAAGCTGCGATTGGAGAAAATATTGACAACGAAAGTTTAGGCGGTGCACGAGTTCAATCCAATATTTCCGGAGTAACCGATTACCTAATGAAAGACGATGATGAGTGCATCAGCAAAATAAGAAGTCTCTCAAATAAATTTGGTGAAAATTCGAAGGCAGGATTTAATAGAACAGATTCCCAACCTCCAAAGGAAGATCCAAATGAAATTTATGGGATTCTTCCCGATGATACTATTAAGCAGTATGATATGTATCAGTTAATTGCTAGGATAGTCGATAATTCTGAGCTAGATGAATACAAAGCCGGTTTCGGGAAAACTATCATAACTGCTTACGCAAGAATTGACGGTTGGGCTGTTGGAATTGTTGCAAACCAAAGAACAATTGTAAAATCTGAAAACGGGGAAATGCAGATCGGGGGGGTGATATATTCTGACAGTGCTGATAAAGCTACTAGGTTTATAATGAACTGCAACCAGAAGAAAATTCCGTTATTGTTTCTACAAGACGTTACAGGATTTATGGTCGGAAGCAAAGCCGAACACGGAGGAATCATTAAGGATGGGGCAAAAATGGTTAACGCAGTCGCTAATTCAGTTGTTCCGAAAATAACTATAATTGTCGGCAACAGCTTCGGAGCCGGCAATTATGCGATGTGCGGAAAAGCTTATGACCCAAGATTTATTTTTGCTTACCCTAATGCAAAAATTTCAGTGATGGGTGGGGCGCAAGCCGGAAATGTTTTGCTTGATATTAAACTAAAACAGATGAAATCCCAGGGCAAGGATTTTTCGGAAGAAGATAAACACAAACTATTAAAAGAAATTATAGATTCTTACGAACAAAAGAGCACCGCTCTCTATGCTGCTGCACGGTTATGGGTGGATGAGATTATTGACCCGATAAAAACGCGTGAGTATGTCTCGATGGCAATAAATGTTGCAAACGGAAACCCGGAGATCCCAAAATTTAATGTTGGCGTAATTCAGACTTAACAGCCAATGTAGCGCGAAATGACAAGTCTCTGGATTTCTGAGGTTCCTTCTCCAATTTGAAGTAATCGTTGATCACGATAAAATCGTTCGACATCAAATTCTTTCATTAAGCCATAACCACCATGAATTTGAACCGCAGCATCGGCGACTTCTTTTGCGATTTCAGAACAGTAAAGTTTTGACATAGCAGCTTCCTTAGCAAATGGTTTATCGTTATCCTTTAGCCAGCAAGCTTTGTAAAGCAGATTTCTTGCTAATTCAATTTTTGTAGCCATATCTGCTAACTTAAAGGAAATTGCCTGAAATTTAGTAATCGGTCTCCCAAATTGTTCACGCTGCTTTGCATATTCTAATGCAGCCTCATAGGCTCCCTGAGCGCAGCCTAATCCCATTGCGGCAATCGAAAGCCGTCCATTATCCAAAGTATGAAGCATAATTCTTGAACCGTGTCCTCTTTCCCCGAGTAAATTTTCTTCAGGTACTGTGCAGTTATCAAAAAATAATTCTGCTGTGTTACTCGCACGCCACATCATTTTTCCATGCATTTCGATGGCTTTGAATCCTTCAGTTTCCTGAGCAACGATTATGGTTGAGTATTCTTTTTTTCCGTCAACAACTCCAGTTACAGCTTGAACTGTTGCACCAAGTGTTATTTCTGTAGCTCCGTTAGTAATAAAGATTTTTGAACCATTTATTACCCAATTCCCTTCTTTAAGTTCAGCAGAGGTTTTTGTCCCTCTCGAATCAGAACCCGCATTAGGTTCAGTAAGACCAAACGCCCAAAGTCCCTGACCTGTACAAAGTTTAGGTAAAATTTCTTTCTTCTGTTCTTCAGTCCCGTAATAATAAATTGGTCCTATTCCAAGCGAATTATGAGCAGCCAAAGTTGCGGCATGTGAACCATCGATTCGAGCGATTTCTTCCACAGCAATGATGTATGAAAGAGTATCCATACCTTGTCCGCCGTAATCTGGAGAAATGTTCATACCGAATAATCCAAGTTCACCCATTCGTGAGGTCAATTCATAAGAAAATTCAGCTTTTTCATCAAGTTCTTTGGCTACCGGTTTAATTTCCTTTTCAGCAAATTCTCTTACAGTCTCTCGAATTAAATTCTGTTCCTCTGTGTGATTAAAATCCATAATTTATGCTCTACATTAGTTAAAAAATATTTGTACTCTTTATGTAGTATTTTATTTTAGTTAATTAAAATCAAATTTCTATGAAAGTATATTCAAAGCGAAAGATAATTATTTTCTGGTTAGCTATGTTAATATTTTTGCCTTTAATTAAACAAATCAAAGCGCAAAATTCAACAGATTTATCAGATGCTGTTTATTCACTTAGCGAATATATTGCAGCCGCTAAGTATCTACCACACGATAATAATAGTATATATGGAATTGATTCGATTTTTTTAAAAGCAAAATCCATTTCTAATAATGATATTTCGGAAGCATTGCTTTCAACAACTTTTGCTACATTGCCTTTTAATCATATTCCTCTAATGATCCCGGTTATAAACATAAAAGTTGATATTCCTCTACCTGCGGTAGAAGATAATTTATTCAATCACAAAAATGAAAATCTCCCCTCAGGCTTCTTAATTGACAGTAAAAATCCAAATGGAGATAAAGATAAAATTGCGCATTTTTTTGGGAACGCGTTTATTGCACATTCAGTTTCGTTTATAAATTTAAGCGACTTTCTCGGACTTTTAATCGAATTATTTGAGAACACTTTTTATGTCGAAGGAAGTATTGATGCGCGCGACATTATCATAAATAGGTTAGGGCAAAAGTTTGGGGAGGATCTGAAAAATGATTCCTCCATCCTCCCCTCGCAATACTTTTCTGTTTACAATTCGCTTTATCTTTTAATAGATACTACATCAAGGCTTTAGTTGTACTTATAAAAACCTTCACCTGTTTTACGTCCAAGTTTTTTAGCAGCAACCATTTTTTTCAGCAAAGGACAAGGTCTGTACTTTGTATCGTTAAAACCGTTATAAAGTACGTTCATAATATCCAGACAAACATCTAAACCAATAAAGTCAGCAAGAGTAAGCGGACCCATTGGATGATTCATCCCCAATTTCATAACTGTATCAATAGATTCAACAGTAGCCACTCCCTCATACAATGCAAATATGGCTTCGTTTATCATAGGCATCAAAACGCGGTTTGATATAAACCCTGGATAATCGTGAACTTCAACCGGGGTTTTCCCAAGCTTTTCCGACAACGATTTTATCAAATTATATGTTTCATCACTTGTGGAATAACCTCTTATAACTTCTATTAATTTCATAACAGGGACGGGGTTCATAAAATGCATACCAATAAATCTGTCCGCTCTGCAAACCGCAGAAAGTTCGGTTATTGAAATTGAAGATGTATTTGATGCAAAGATTGCTTCGGGTTTTATTTTTCCCTCGAGTGTTTTGAAAATTTCTTGTTTAACATTTTTGTTCTCAAAGACCGCTTCAACTACTAGATCAGTATCTGATTCAATATTTTCAATTCCTACAACAGAAATTATATTTCCTAGAATATTTTTCTTATCATCTTCGGAAATTATTTCTTTTTTAATTTGACGGTCAAGATTTTTAGAAATTGTATTAATTGCATTGTCGCAAAATTCTTTGCTTGTTTCAGTCAATTGAACTTTGAAACCGTTCATTGCAAAAACATGAGCAATTCCGTTTCCCATTGTTCCGCCGCCGATTACAGCTACTTTTTTTACTTCCATTTTACACCTCGTAATTCTTTACAATTAACGCTGAAGCCTCTCCACCGCCGATGCACAAACTTGCTAATCCGAATTTAGCTTTATTCTTTAACATCGAATGAATCAGAGTAACCAAAATTCTTGCTCCACTTGCTCCAATCGGGTGACCGAGCGCAACCGCACCACCGTTTATATTAACTTTTGTAGGATCAAGATTCAATAATTGATTTACCGCCAAAGACACTACAGCAAATGCTTCGTTGATTTCAAAGAGATCGATATCATCCTTTTTCATTCCTGCTTTCTTAAGCACCTTGTTGATGGCATCTGCAGGAGCTGTCGTAAATTCAATTGGAGCTTTTGCAAACGAACTTTGCGCAACAATTTCTACAAGCGGATTCAGACCGAGCGCTTTTGCTTTTGCCTCCGACATTACAAGTAAAGCAGCGGCACCATCATTAATCGAGGATGAATTTGCAGCAGTAACTATTCCGCTTTTATCAAATGCCGGTCGAAGTTGAGGTATCTTCTCGAATTTAACGTTGCCTGGTTCTTCGTCGATGTTTACAATCTTCTCGCCTTGTTTTGTCTTTATGCTAATATCAATTATTTCATCCTTAAATAGACCATCCTCGGTTGCCTTAAGCGCGCGTTTATATGATTCAATCGCAAAATCATCAAGTTGTTCACGGGTAAATTTAAAATCTATTGCGCAGGATTCAGCACAATTTCCCATATGGAAATCATTGTAAACATCCCACAATCCGTCTCGAATCATGCCGTCAATCAATGTCCCGTTACCGAGCCTATAACCTGTTCTAGCTTTCGTTAAATAATACGGTGCTTGCGACATATTTTCCATTCCGCCTGCAATAACAACCTCTGCATCACCTAATTGAATTGCTTGATGTGCCAGCATAACAGATTTTAATCCACTTCCACATACTTTGTTGATGGTCATACATTCAACTTTCTCCGGCAATCCTGCACCTATTGAAGCTTGGCGTGCCGGAGCTTGACCGGTACCAGCCGGGAGCACATTTCCCATGATAACTTCATCTACTTCGTTCTTATCAATTTTTGTTTCATTTAATATTGAGCTGATAACTTTTGATCCGAGTTCCGGTGCTGGAATTGTTGACAATATACCGTTAAACGATCCGATTGCTGTTCGTTTCGCGGCAACGATTACAGCTTTATTCATGTTTACCTCCAGAAATGATTATGTTCTATATTAAAGATAAGAAATGAAAAATAAATTTAATTGTGTTCTTCTAATTCGAATGAGAGACAACATTTGAGCTTACCACAAGGTCCGCTCAATTTAGATAAGTTTGCCGATAGATTTTGTTCGGCGGCAATGTTCGTTGAAATTCTTTTAAAGTTTGTAATAAATGAAGAGCAACAGTACTCTCTTCCACATGTACCGATGCCTCCAATTTTTTTTGCCTCGTCCCTAACACCCATTTGACGCAGCTCTATCCGTGTTTTAAATTCTCCAGCAAGGTCCTTTGCCAATTCTCTAAAATCAACACGCCCATCGGATGTATAAAAAAAGTAAAGTTTTTTTCTGTCAAATTGGTAGTGAATTCCGACTAGTTTCATCAGAAGATCATACTTTTTAATTTTTTCAAAGAATATGGGTTTTGCTCTTGTTTCATCGTAATTGTTGCGATCGAGCTGTGATTTATCGTCGTTAGTTAATTTTCTGAGAAATACAGGCATCTTTTGATCGGTGCAGCCAAGTTTCAGTTGACGAAATTCAACTATTGAATCTGTTTCTAAAACTTCTGCGAGTTCAACACCACCATCTTCCAATTGAATTAAAATTTGATCTCCCTTTGTCAGATCGACATCAAGATCTTCTGAAATTTCACAAAAGTGCCAGCCGATCAATCCCGCACAATAAGCTTCAACAACTCTTTTTTTTACTTCTTTGCTTGCGTTTGTTGTTTCTTCCTCATGAAAACAATTACAAGGATATTTATCAAGTATCAGATCGTGGTAAATTCGGTTACATTTTTCTTCGGTTTGTTTTAATTCCTCGTGGGTTAAACTTACTCTTTCCCAGAAAGAGAGATCTATGTTGTACATTACTGGTTCCTTAATCCAAGTGCACCTAGCCCAAATATAGTATTCAGAACAATAAGATTCAAGGAGACCTTTTTATCCATTAAAGTAATTAATCTGTCAATTTCTGCTGAAAACTCAAATATATTTACATCTGCAAAACGTTTGTTGAACTTAATTATGGTTTCTGAAAATTTATTGAAGTAATAATTTTCTTTGCCATACTTATTTTTAACAACATCAGAGAACCATATAATTGCCAATCTCAAAGTACTACGCAAGTAATCTTCACCATATCTTTTAAGTATATCATCTACAATTGACATTGCCGTTGAATATTTTCTCGCAAGAGAATAACGTAAAATTTTGATAACATTTTCCAATATCTCATCAATATCCATTTCCGCAAGAGATAAAGCTTCGGCTATCGAACCCTCGGCAAAAGGAGCAATCTGAGCAGCTTGAGATTTCGATAAGTTTAAGTTTTCAACAAGAATATTCTCAACAAGTTCATCAGAAAGAGGTATAAAGTTAACAGTCCAGCATCGGGATTTAGTTGTTGTGAGGAGACGATCTTCATAAGGAGTTATTAAAATGAAAAAGAGGTTATGAGGTGGTTCTTCAAGCGATTTAAGCAGAGCGTTTTGAGCTTCGTTGCTCATAAGGTGTGCATCGTCAATAATTATTGCACGATGCTTTACATCGTCAAAATTCATTGAGAGAAATCTCTTAACATCTCGGATACTTGTTATTTTTATATTTTCAGCTTTATCAATATTTAACGGGTAATAGGGGTTTGATTTTTTCAACTCCAGTTCACGCCGGACGTCTGTCATCTGTTCATCGGATAATTTATCAAAAGGTCCATCTTCCCCTGTTTCGTTTTTACCTCTGGGAAGAGGAAAAATGTATTTTACGTAAGGCTCTTTTAATTGGGAAATGTTATTCCGAATTGATTCGCTGCTGCTCGAATTAATAAGTTTCAAAAAATTAATGGCAGCTAAAAACTTTCCAACGCCTTGTTTGCCTGTAAATAAAAGTGCGTTTGGAATTCTTTTCGAGTTGAAAATTTCGTTGAGTATATTTAATGCTTTTTCTTGTCCGGGTACAGAATTCAAAAAATTCATCGGATGAAAACCGGATTAAGTATATTCGTCTTCATCCATAAAGAAGAAATCTTCGTCGCTAGGATAGTCAGGCCAAATATCTTCGATAGTTTCATATATTTCGTCATCGTCTTCAAGTTCTTTAAGATTTTCAATTACTTCAAGAGGTGCACCAATCCTATCAGCATAATCGATGAGTTCATCTCTCGTAGCTGGCCAAGGAGCATCATCCAGATATGAAGCCAATTCAACAGTCCAAATCATTGGGAAAAATCCTCCGGATTAATCGTTTGAGACAATTTCAAAAAGATCGATATCGTCATAAATGAAGTTTCTTGGATTTAACGGAACACCCTCGTATCTTACTTCGTAATGTAAGTGAGGTCCGCTTGAAAGGCTGCCTGATCTTCCGGTCAAACCGATTAAATCGCCGCGTTTAACCTTTTGTCCCTTCTTTACAAGCAGTTTAGATAAGTGAAAATAGTTAGTTTGATAACCAAAACCGTGGTCTAATTCGATTGTGATACCGGCACCGCTTTTTCTTCCGGCAAAAACTACTTTTGCGTCACCGGTTGCATAAATTTCTGTTCCAACATCTGCGATTATGTCAATTCCGTTATGCATTCTCCTAACTTTAAGAATTGGATGGAAGCGTAATCCAAAACTGTCCCCATATTGTCCTACAGTAGGTTTAATTGCCGGAATAGCCTTGAATAAATCATCGTTGTATTTTAATTTCTGTTCGATTTCCGTATAGTTGTTTTTCTCGAATTCAAGTTTCGCAGAAACGTGGGTTACATAATCGTCTAGCCTTGAAATTAAATTTTCCAAATCAGAAGAAGTTTCGGGAATAATGTCCTCGAATACAGAACCACCAATACCAATAATACGATCTTCTTCGGTTAATGGTTCAAGGTCAACTGCCAATCTCAGGCTTTTATCTGTTTCCGCAAGTTTAGTTATCTGCTCGTCTAACTTTTTATATCTATCAAATAATTCAACAAATTTTGTTTCGAGATTTTTGTTCTCTTTTTCAAGCGCTTCGATTTCCGCATCCGGATTCATAATCTCATTTGTAACATAATACACACCGAAAATAAAAAGAGATGCGATTAGGGTAAAAAATGCTGTTAGAAAGATAAACTTGCTGTAGAAATTTTTGATTTCAACAAACTTCAGCTTGTCTTTTGAAAAGTAGTAAAATTGTCTCATATTGGTTGCGAACATATTAAAATTAAGGCTATTTGTCAACAGCCGAATGTCGTTTACTCAAAATCATGTTCAAAATAATCGATAACTCTATCCATATTTTGTGAATTTCTGTCAATTTTATTCAAAAGTCTTTTCTGTAGCACTTTTGCCGGATCGTATCCGTAATGTTTTAGTAAATAATTCAACGCAATAACTTCCGAAATTACAGTGATATTTTTGCCCGGAATTATGGGTAATTTCACGTGAGGGATATCAATTCCGCAAACATCAACTGAACTATCCTCAAGACCGGTTCGAGTATATTCTTGTCCATCATCCCAAATTTCCAATTCAATTACGACTTCAAGTCTTTTTTGAAAACGTATTGCTCTGATTCCGAACATACTTCTCACGTCAATAATTCCTATGCCTCTAACTTCCATAAAATGTTTAATCATATCTGTACCGGATCCGAGGAGAATTCCCTCACCTTTTTTTGTTAGAATCACAACATCGTCAGCTACAAGTCTGTGTCCCCTTTCTACGAGGTCAAGAGCAACCTCACTTTTGCCCACCCCAGATTTTCCCATAAACAACATACCAACGCCGTAAACATCAACAAATGAACCGTGAACGCTCATTCTAGGAGCAAACTGATCATCAAGAAAATCTCCGACTAAATAAATAAGTTTTGTTGTCGGATAATGGGAGCCGAAGACCGGTATCTTTTTTTCATTAGCCAAATTGAGTATTTCAGGAAAAGGTTTGTTTTTATCAGTAATGATTATGCAAGGGATTTCGAAATCGAATAACCGTGTAAGCACCTCTGCTCTTTGCTTGGAAGAAAGTTTTTGCAAATATTTCATTTCGGTGTTGCCGAAAACTTGAACTCTAGAAAAAGAAAATAATTCCACAAACCCGGCAAGAGCCAAACCGGGTCTGTGTAAATTCTGTTCGATAATTAGTCTATCAAATCCAACCTGGTCCGAAAGGAGTTTAAGGTTAAATCTTTCTTTTGCATTATGGTAGAAAAATTCAACAGAAATATTCTCCTTACGTGCAAGGTTTTGATTTTTAAATTGCTTCATCTTTTTTTAGCGATTCTTTTTGTTTTTAATTTCTTAAGCTGTCTTTCCAACTTTTCGATTGCAAGATCAACTGATTTACCGAAATCTTCACTATTTTCAGCAGCCGATAGAGTCTTTCCAGGTACTTGAAGCACGATTTCGGCGGTTTTGATACTATCTTTTGGGTGTGTAAAACTTAATACCACGTTAGCATCCAATATGTCACTGTTAAATTTTTCCAAAGACTTTAATTTGGAAGTTATGAAATCTTTTAACGATTCTTTTGCACGGAACTTGCGGGAAGTAATGATGATGTTCATAGCAATCTCCTTTACGATTTTGGATGACTTTTTTTGTGAATGGTTTTTAATCTTTCTATACTAACTTGAGTATAAATTTGTGTTGTAGATAAATTTTCGTGACCTAAAATTTCTTTTACTGAAAGCAGATCGGCACCGTTGTCAAGCATATGGGTTGCAGCCGAATGTCTTAAAACGTGGGGCGACTTTTTTGAAATATCGCTCACCTTTGCAATGTATTTGTGCACGTAATTGTAAACAAGTCTAGGATAAAGTTTATTGCCGTTCAATGTTCTAAAAAAAAATTCGGAACCGTTTGATTTTGGAAAGCAGCTTAGATATTGTTTGATAACTTCGATTGATTTTGTGCCGATTGGAACAGATCGAAATTTATTCCCCTTACCCTGAACACTGATTGTCCCCCGGCTGAGATCAAAATCGGAATATTTCAGATTACAGAGTTCTGATACTCGCAATGCGCAACCGTATAATAGTTCGAAAATTGCTTTGACTAAAGATGCAGCTTTCTGGTCCTCCTTTTCATTAAGCAATCTAATAATTTCCAGATAAGAAGCAAGAGGCAGAACCTCGGGAAGTTTTCTTCGGCTTTTGGGATTTGAAATCTGTTTGACCGGATTTTCCTCCAAAATTTCGTTGTTTACCAAAAATTTAGTAAATGTGCGCAATGCAGATAGTTTTCTTGATATTGAAGTTTTTGATAATTGTTTATTGTTTAGGAAAACAAGATAAATCTTGATCTTTTTTTCGGTAATTTCATCAGGATTTTTAATCTTCTGTTCGTCACAGAAATTCAAAAAATCTTCAAGATCATTCTGATAGGCAATTATTGTATTCCGAGACAATCTTCTAACTGCGGATAATTCTTGGAGAAATGAATTCAAATAAAATTTAATATCCACTGAGTTATTCATCAGAAATTCGAGTGATTGAAAAATTTTTACTCATAAAAGACTAATAAGTTCCGGATGTATAAAGAATTAATTTATACGATCGGAAGAATAGAGCAATACCCTGCTGCCGGGAAGAATTTCCGAATTGAAATCAACAAGTGAGATGAAAATTATCCAGTTTATATCTTCTTTAGTTATATCACCTTCGGGAAACAATAATATTTGTTCCATTATCATTTCCATATCGTCAGTATCAACCAACCCTACATTCATTAAGTAAATCAAGTAATTGATGTTCTCTTTACCGAGAATTTCTTTTTCCTCATCGGTTAACACCCTGAATGCTTTTTTATCTCTTACTTTAGCACCGGAGATTTTGTGTACCAAAATTTTATCGTAAATCAAACTGAAAGCTGCACTAACAGTCTGCTTATCGAATTCATTTCTTTCGGATAGAATCTTGCTTATTTCATCTAGGGAAATTTGGTTTATGTTTATCCCTTCTAGAATTTTTGCGAGAACTTCTACAATTTTAGCAGTCATCAATTTTTATTTTTCTCTTAATTAAAGAATTAAATTCGGTTACCAGTTCATCTTCTTTTTCGCGCATTATTTCCCGATCTTTTTCTAATTGATCGTCAAACCCGCAAAGGTGAAGAATGCCATGTATAATTAATCTGGCAACCTCATTTTCCGGAGATACTTTCCATTTTTCTGCATTCTGAAAAGCATCATATAAAGATACATAAATTTCCGCATCAATAATATGCAAATTTTCGGAATAATTAAAAGTAAGAATATCCGTGCTGTAATCGTGATTAAGGTATTGTTTGTTAATTTTTCTTATGTAATCAGGATCCACAAAATTTATAATTAGAGAAACTAATTTTAGATTCAACTTTTTTATTAAAGCAGCAGTTAAACTATGAATTTCACGTTTATCCAGAGAAAATTTTTGGTTTTTGTTGACGGTTAAATTCTTCACTTAAAATTTATTTCTAATTTTTCTTCTGACAAAAAACAATTTGTGCTCGATTTCATATCAGCAAGATAAGACTGTGTATTGCGAAGAATCTCTTCTAATTTCGCATCATTGTAATTTGGATCATAGTGGAATAAGAAAAGATTTTTTACTCGCGCAAGATTTGCAAAATGCGAAACCGCAAGATTGTTGGAATGTCCCCATCCGACCTTCGATTCATAATCAGTTGGATCATACATACAATCGTGCAATAAATAATCAGCATTTTTTGCAAATTCTATCAAGTCACCATTTTTGTCGAGAATACATTCATCGCTTATCTTTTTAGCGCAGTCATTTTGATAAATTTCATTATCTGTCATATAAACAAACCTGGTATGTTGATCGATCAATTTGTATGAAAGCGTTAGTCCTGAATGATGATTTCGAATTGTGTAGATATCTATATCATAGAGTTTCAAATTTTCTTCAGCCGAAACGGGAAAATAATTTATCTTTGCTTTAAGGATATCTGACTTCACCGGGAAATATTCCGACTGCATTTGAATATCAATAATATTTTTTACCGTTTCAATATTAACTGCAGGTGCGTATAAATTGATTGTATAATTTTGCAGATACATTGGTTTGAAGAACAGCAAACCTTGTATGTGATCCCAATGGGAATGAGTTATAAAAATGTTGACTTCTTTTTGTTTTGAATGTTCCAGGAGACAATCGCCGTACTCTCTTATTCCGCTTCCGGCATCCAGCACAAGGTGATTCCCGTTATCTGCAACAATCTGCACGCAGGGCGTATTGCCTCCGTATTTTATTGTTCCCTTACCCGGTACCGGGATTGAACCTCTTGTTCCCCATATTTTTATTTTCATTCTTCCATCCGGGATATATACTTTAACGACTCGATTGTTGTCTTCGAATATTCAACATAACGGTCCGCACTCTTTTGGAATTCCTCCAGTTCGGCGAATGTTAAATCTCTAATAATTTTTGCTGGTACACCTGCGACAAGTTTTCCCGTAGGAACTCTAAAATTTGGAGGGACTAAACACCCTGCTGCAACAAATGAGTTCATTTCTATAATAGCTCCGTCTAGAACTATCGCCCCAATTCCTACGAGAGAAAAATCTTCGACTGTACATCCGTGCAGTTTAACACTGTGGCCGATTGTAACACCATTTCCTATAATTAAAGGATGGGTGTCATTTGTGACGTGAAGCATCGAGCAATCTTGCACGTTTGTCTGAGATCCAATTCTAATAAAATTTACATCTCCTCTCACAACAGAATTATACCATACACTTGAATCTTCCCCAATTTCAACATCGCCGATAATTTTAGTGCCGGATGCAATGAAGACATTCTTTCCTAATTTTGGGTAAATACCTTTATACGGAAATATTTTCATTTCGTTCATCATACACAGAGAAGATAATTAATAATTCATCAACATTGATTGTGCTAAATCAAATAGAGAAATTGATTTCATAATTTGTCTATCGTCATAAGTTCTGATTCTAAACCATGCTTCCTCACCATAAATCTCTCTTGCAAGATAAGCTTTAAGAAGTTTTTCGATCTCATCCGAAGATTTCTCAATATCAGCTTCCGAAAGTTCCGTCTCATAAGTTATAAAATCATAAAAGCTGGATAAAAATTTAGGTTTCAGTTCTTCATAGAACTTATTGAAATTCAACTTTTCAAAGACTACATCTGATTTTTTTAACTCATTGTTATCAAAATGAGATCGTACATACTTATAAAATAAGTTTTTTCGAAGAAGAGTTACTGTAGTTACACTTATCGAATCATTATGAACTATATAATCCGGTGTTATACCACCTTTTTCGTAAACTTTGCGCCCGCCTTTTGTAGTAAATACTTTAATTGTCGTATCAGCCTCAGATGTATGATTATAATTCTCACCGTCCTGAAGAGAATCAACATTGTAATGAAGATAAGATAATTTTTTATTTGAATAATCTTTTTGAATAGCTCTGCCGCTCGGAGTGAAATATTTCGCAATGGTTAATCTAATTGCAGATTTATCATCAAGCATAACGGGTCTCTGCACAAGTCCTTTCCCATAAGTTGTTGTTCCAACAACCAATCCTCTGTCCCAGTCTTGAACAGCTCCTGCAACAATTTCCGATGCACTTGCACTACCTTCGTTAACAAGAACAATCAAGGGAATCATATCCGTTTTATCATCCTCTTCGGCAAAAAATTCCTCATCGAAGCTGTTGTCTCTCCCTTGTGTATATACAATAAGCTTATCCTTAGTAAGAAAAAAATCAGCAACCTCTTGGGCTTGATAAAGATAACCACCGGGATTATCACGAAGATCGAACAAAAGATTTTTCATCCCTTGATCAAGAAGAGATTCAAATGCAGTTTCTAATTCCTTTGAAGAAGTCTCTGAAAATTTTGAGAGTCTCACATAACCAATCGAATCCGTAATCATAAATGCCGCATCAACTGAGTTCAATGCAATTTCGTCACGGATAATATTGTACTCGATTTCTTCATCGGTCGAAGGTCGGTAGATTGTAATATTTACTTCTTCACCTTTCTTGCCTCTAAGTTTCATCATAACATCGCGGTTAGTTAACTCAATTGCCGATTCATTTTCAATTTCAATAATTCTATCGCCGGATTGTATTCCCAGAATCTCGCTTGGTCCGCCTTTTATTGCTGTAACAACATTTATCGTATCGTCGATGATTGTAAACTCGATGCCAATGCCACCGAACTGTCCGGTAAATTCATCGTCTATTAAATTTTGATCAACAGGCGGAATGTAAACGGTGTGGGGATCAAGATTCTTAAACATCCCGTTAATCGCATCTTCGATCAACTTTTCGGATGAGATTTCGTCGAGGTAGTATTTTTTTGTGTAATAATAAGCTTCCTCAAACTTGTCAAGCTCACCATTTTCTTCACTTGGGAAATATTTTGTTATATTCAATCCAATACTGACGCCTACTAAAAGAAGCAGTATGGCAGAGAAGAGACTAACTTTTTTATTGAACATTATAATTTAACTCCAAGCCCAAGAATAGATTGCACATACGCTTCTGATCTATTGATGATTAAACTACGGTCAACAATACTCAACATTCCACTAATAACAATATTTTTTATCGGTTCATACCGCAGTCCTAATTCAAAACTATTAGAATATTCTAAAATTCCATCTAGATGTCCTGCATTCTCACTGTCTCCAACTCTGTGGCCTACTTCAAACTCTCCGCCATGATTCACAAGCAAATTGCCTTCCGTATCATATTCATTTGCTCCGTGAATTGTATGAACATATTTAAATGAAACGTCAAGTCTATTCAATGGAAAATAATCTAATTTGAAAATAAAATTTGAACTGTTCGGTTGAATTGTTCCAACAAGCGGGAACCCTAAACTTGAGTAGTTGTTTTCTTTTATTCTATGAGTATAAACGTAAGGATCGACTCTAATAAATTGAAATGCAGCATCAATGGGAACATAATTATAGAAAAGTGAGGTTGATGCTCCTGCTTCTAATACCGTTTGATTTCCATACCACTTAGTTCCCAATTGACCGAAATTGATATCATCAATTAAAAGTGTTGCATATAATTTTAATCCGGATATCGAATTATTTGAGATATCAAAAAATAATAAAGAATTATCCCTGTCCTGATTGATATGTTCTATGCTTTTATAAAAATTGAACGGATTCAAATAAGACAGATCCATGTTTCTGTTAGCATAAATTATTACTTCACCGACTCCGAGGGAAAGATGGTTTGAGATTTTAACACCAAATCTGTGGTAAACGAAATATTTGTCTGCAACAGTTTTTATTCCTTCCTGCACTGGGTCAATATAAAGCGAATCCGAACCAAGAAGTTTCCCATGATAATGAGAAAACGTAAATGCTTTATACTTAAAGCCAAGATGCAGATAATCCATCGGAGGCGAGTTATCGGAGAGCACTGTTTTTATTATTCCTTGCCCCAATCTCACCCTATCTCTTCCGATTTTAAATCTTATAAAGTCATAATCAACAGCAAAATAACCTTCGGTTTCATCATAATATTCGTTTCCAATACCTTCTTGAAACCTTGTAAGTTTATAGTTGTATCTCAATCCTTCGTATGTTCTTGCCAGATCTTTATCACCGAAGTATGAGCCGTTAGTTGCTTTTATAAAAAAACCAAAATTATCTAAAAAACTTCCCCTCAAAATTCCGCCGAAGTTAAAAAGCGTTGAAGTTTTATTCTCATCCAAATTAGAATCATGCTTATATATGTTAATTCCATTGGCAACAAAATTCAAGAAGATATTTGCCCTTGAACTATCCTCATAGAAATATATAAACTTTTCTTTCTGTGAAAAATGATCTTCTATAGAATTTCCCGAAAACAAAGATGTATAATTTTCTGTTGTACGATTAATATCAAATTCAAATTCGTTTAGAAAATCAATCAATCTTCTTTTATCTGAATCAATCAGTTTCTCTTTATTGCCACTAAGTTCGATCAAGTAAGAAGAAATTTCCCTTCTTGTTTTGGGTATTTCAAAAACATCGTAGTTTTGAATCAAATTTAATCTTTCCATTCTTTCTAGAAACGGATAGATATTATGATCAACTTCGACATATCCGGTTTGCGCCTCAAGTAATACCGGTAGCATAAGCAGCAAAATCAAATATTTTTTCAATTTATCGTACCTGTTCCCATTCTTTAGATAATGACTTTTTCATAATAATAACGAAAATACTGTTTAGCAACCACCTGAAGAAAATTGTAAAGTGTCCATATTTTCTATATCTGCGGGGTGACTCATATATTTCAAATTTTCGGGTGAACACAATTCCCCCAAGTTTTCTTATTCTTTTGTAAAGATCAAAATCTTCTCCAGCAGCGAGTGTTTCATTATAACCACCAACATTGTTGAAGATTTCTTTTCTTATTATATGACATTCACCTCTGCCCATACCTACTGCAATAATGTTAAGCAAATGAAAATAATTGTTGTAGAAAGTCTGAAAAACTCTATCAATAAATTTTGTTTCCTCAGGGAAAACTTTTACGGGACATGTAATTGCAAGTGTTTGTTTGTTTTGAAACTCAATCTCAATTAAAGTGAACAACTGCCTAACATTTGAAACTCTTACGTCACCATTTAGAAATATAAGATAATCACTTTCTGCATCCTCTGCTCCGCGGTTTCTGCCCCTTGCAATATTCTCATTATTGCCGTTTGATGAGATAATTTTAGTTCCAAATTTTTCGGCGACTTTTAACGTGTTATCTTTACTTCCGCCATCCGAAATAATAATTTCAAAATTAAACTCCTTCCTTAGATCCTCATCATTGAATTGCTCAAGAAGTTTCGGAAGAAGTTTCTCTTCATTCAATGTAGGAATTATTATTGAAAATTTTGGTTGAGACATATTAAAATACTATCATAAAAAATGCGGTATTTGGAGTAACCCTTATCCCCGGCATTGGAAAATGAAAATAATTTAGTGTGTTTTTTATAAATTGCCACACTCCTCCATAGAGGGGAATTTGCTCCCAATCGATATCAAGCGCAAGATAAAATTCCCGAGTGCCTTCACCGCTGCCAGATAAATCGCTCACTCCCATCCCTACTGAAAGCATCAAAAATGATGGCCAATATTTCGAAAGATCATCCGGAAGGATTTGTTTCATTCTAAAACCCAGCCAATAAATTTGACCTTCATAATCATCGATAAAATTCCCGTCGTGATCACCGTTTCTGTATTCTTCCGTTGGAATGTAACTAAACTTGGGCTGAATGTTTTTTAAGTACGGGAAGTAGTATTGACCCAAATAAAAAAGTGCACCCCCAAGGTCGAACAAAGCATCACCGGGACTAAATCCCCAATTTTGCCCAAAACCATCTTCGATCTCCACATACATCTGAAAAAGAAATGCAAGCGATGCAGACCAGATTGCAGATTCTTCAGCTTGCATATTTGCTGCTTCAAATCCGCCGGAAAAAACATGAGCAATTAAATTTGTACCGTAAAAGTGACCGATCTTATCGATCCAAAGCGCATAATTCCAATCGTTTACTACACGAAACTTACTTTTTTCATCGCGCCACCATGCATTGTATTGCACTACGTGAACCGCAGCTGCGGCGGCTCCGATTGCTGTTCCGACACTGCCGAGCATCCAGTAATCAAGTTCCTGCTTTAACGGATCTTGCTTTTCAATCATATACTTTAGTTCGGCAAGACTTCTTGGTTTGTATAGTATTTTTTCTTTCCGCCCGTTCAAGCTATCTAAAGCCGAGGGCGAATCGAGAATTTGAGCCGACAAGAAATTGTTAGCCACAACCAAAAAGATAAGCAGATGAAAAATATGCTTCACTATTTTTCTCTATTTATCAGGTCTCATATGCGGAAATAGAATCACATCCCTAATCGAGGGTTGATTTGTTAATAACATCACTAGTCTATCTATACCAACACCTAGACCAGCTGTCGGTGGCATTCCATACTCCAAAGCTCTTACGTAATCAGAGTCAATTTGATGAGCTTCTTCATCACCTTCTTCTCTCATCTTATTCTGTGCTTCAAACCTTTCTTTTTGATCGATAGGATCGTTAAGTTCGCTGAATGCGTTGCATATTTCTCTTCCTAAAACATATCCTTCAAATCTCTCAACCAGACCAGCTTTGCTTCTGTGTTTCTTTGCTAAAGGCGAAAGTTCAAGCGGATAATCAACTACAAAAGTCGGCTGCATTAAAGATTCTTCAACCGATAGTTCAAAAAGAATATCAATCAATTTGCCCTTACTTTCTCCCCCTTTTAATTCTCCGCCTCTGCGTTTAACTTCGGTGCGGAGCTTTTCGGTTTCTTCTGTAAGAACATCAATACCGGTTTTATTTTTAATTTCATCAACCATTGAAATTCTTTTCCAAGGGGCTTTAAAGTCCACTTCGTTTCCTTCAATATTGAACTTTGTCATACCGAATACATTTTTGCAGATGTGACCGAACATTTCTTCAACAAAATTCATCATCCATTCATAATCTTTATATGCGACATAAAGTTCAAGCATAGTAAATTCCGGATTATGAGTTCTATCCATTCCTTCATTTCGAAAATCCTTAGATATTTCATATACACCTTCAAAACCTCCAACAATAAGCCGCTTAAGATAAAGTTCATCAGCTATACGCATATATAATTTCATATCAAGCGCATTATGATGGGTAACAAAAGGTTTTGCTGCGGCACCGCCATAAATTGTTTGAAGAATCGGAGTTTCAACTTCAAGCAATCCTTGGTTATCCAAAAATCTTCTTATTTCACTTATAATTTTAGAACGTTTTATGAACACTTCTTTCACTTCGGGATTTACAATCAAGTCGACATAACGTTGCCTGTAACGAAGTTCTTTATCGGCAAATTGATCGTGAATAACTTTGTTGCCTTGTTCGTCTGTTGTTTCTTTTGCGATCGGAATAGGTCGTATTGACTTTGCAAGGATTTGAATATCTTTACAATGAACTGAGATTTCACCGGTTTTAGTTTTAAATACAAAACCTTCCGCGCCTATGATATCCCCGATATCCATCAACTTAAAGGCAGTGTACTTTTCTCCGATCTCATCCCGCTTCAAGTAAATCTGAATCTTGCCGCCGGCATCTTGAATATGAGCAAAAGATGCTTTTCCCATCCTTCGAATAGCCATTACTCTTCCGGCGATTCTAACATCCTTTGATTCAAGTTTTTCGAAATTATTTTTTATTTCTGCCGAGTTAGAATTTATATCATAACTATAAGCATAAGGTTCAATACTCAGTTTTTTAAGTTCAGCCAATTCCTCGTGTCGTCTGGCTACTAAAGTATTATAATCGGGTTGTTGATTTTCCAAAATTCCTCCCAGTACTTCTATACTTTTTTAATATTTTTGATTTCGTGAGATGTGAGTTTTCTATACTCACCTCTTCTCATATTTAATGTGGTAAAATCTCCGAATTTAATCCTATCAAGTTTCTTTACCGATAAACCTACTAGATCAAACATCTTCTTTACGAAATGATTTCTACCCTCTTCTGTCGATACAATAACCAAATCACGTTTTTCCTTTTTTGGAAAACTCATAGTGATAAATCTGCTTTTTCTTCCGTCAAGGATAATCCCACGCAAAAGTTTTTGTTCGATTTCGGGTGTAAGTTCCTCATTCAGTTTAACCTCGTATTCTCGGATATACTTGTTTGAAGGATGTGTAAGCTTGTTGGCAAAATCTCCGTCATTTGTGAGTAAAAGTACTCCGGTTGTGTTAAAATCTAATCTGCCTACAGGAAAGATTGTACTTTTTGTCTCAATCAAATCAATAACAGTTTTTCTGTTTTTCTCATCCAAAGTTGTTGTTACAACTCCTTTCGGTTTATTGAGAAGATAGTAAACAAATTTTTCAGCTTTAATTTTTTCCCCGTCGAACTTAACAACATCTTTATCCTCATCAATTTGAAAGCCTAATGAAGTAATTACTTTTCCGTTGACCGAAATTCTGCCAGACTCTATAAGTTCATCAGCTTTTCGTCTCGATGCAATTCCGCACTGAGAAATATATTTATTCAACCGCATTTTCATCATCCTCTTCTTCCATATCTTCGATATCAACTTCATTTTCTAGTTGTTCTTCGAGTGCGTTCATCATTATTCTATTTCGCTGTTCTATAAAATCGGCATCCTTCATTATCTCCTCTATTTCGCGCGGCTTTGGAAGGTCTTCCAAATTATTAAGTCCAAAATATTTTAAGAACTCTTCGGTGGTTGAATAAAGTAAAGGTCTACCGATGGTTTCAGCTCTTCCTTTAATCGTTATAAGATTTTTTTCGAGCAACGTGTTTATCATATAATCGCTGTTAACACCGCGTAACGTTTCAATTTCCGGTTTTGTAATAGGCTGTTTATAGGCAATAATAGCAAGGGTTTCAAGCGCTGCTTGGCTCAATCTTCTTTTTGATTTTTCAGTTGAAAGATAACCGAGATATTTTGAAAATTCCGGTTTTGTTGCGTAAGAATATCCATTAGCAATTCTAACAATTTCGTATGAACTTTCCGATTCCTTATATCTTTCGTTCAACTGATTAACAGTATCATCAACGTCTTTATTGTTGATATCAATATCCTCGCCGTCAATATCTTTAATTGCTTTTGTTATCTCTGAAGCGGAAATAGGTTCGTCTGCGGCAAAGATTAAAGATTCGATTATGTTGAAATAAATCTTATCCATTTCCCAAGCTGTAAAGTTCGAAGTCATTGAAATTTATTGATTCACGCAGACCTAATTTCCCCATTTTGACCATTTCGAGTAAAGCTATAAAAGTAACTACAATTCTAATTTTTTCCCGCATATCTTTTACTAATTCAAAAAACTTGACACTTTTACCTGCTTCGATTTTCTCGGATATAAAATCGATTTGCTGTTCAATCGAAACGTTTATTTTTCTTATCTGATGAACATTTCCCTTTGGTCTTTCTTCGAGTACTTTTCTGAATGCTTTCATCAAATCAAAAAGAGTTATGTTCTTAAGCAGTGCATCAAACTCCGGGGGTGCTTCTTTTTCATCGGCATCATAATAACCTCTAAACTGCCTTTTGCGCTGATTTGATTCCATCAGTGCAAGCTCCTCTGTCATTTCTTTGTAACGTTTATATTCAAGAAGAGCCTTTACCAAATCAGCCCGGGGATCAATTTCCTCACCTTTATCATCTGTTTCTCTCGGAAGAAGCATTCTCACTTTGATCTGCATCAAGGTAGAAGCCATCAGAATAAAATCACCAGCTGCTTCAAGGTCGAGTTGTTTAATTAGAGCAACGTAAGAAATGAATTCCTTGGTGATATAAGAAATTGGTATATCGTAAATATCAAGTTCATCCCGCTTAATAAAAAATAGAAGAAGATCTAGCGGTCCTTCGAATTGTTGTAAACGAATCTTATACATTAACCTAATTTCATTTTTTCTCTTACCAAATGCATTGTTTCTTCGGCTTCTTTTTTTGCGCGTTTTTCACCGTCGAGTAATATCTCTTTAACTTCGCTTATGTTTTGCTCGTAATAATTTCTTTTCTCACGAATCGGATCAAGATAGTTGTTTATTCCTTCAGCACACTTTAATTTGCATTCTACACAGCCAAGTTCACCGGATCTGCATCCTTTTTCAATTTCATCAACTAGTTCAGGATTAAACTTTTTATGATATGTAAACACGAGACAGACTTCCGGTCTGCCGGGATCGTTTTTTCTAACCTTTAGCGGATCTGTAACTGCTTTTCTAAGTTTTTGGTTGACAGTTTCCGAATCGTCAGCTAACAAAATAGTATTGTTCAACGATTTACTCATCTTCGCGCTGCCGTCAAGCCCCGGAAGTCTTGCAAATTTTGTAAGCATTGGTTCAGGTTCCGGGAAAACCTCGTCGTAAACATTATTAAATCTTCGTCCGATTTCTCTTGCAATTTCGATATGCGGAACTTGATCTTCCCCAACCGGCACTGCATTACCACGATAAAGTAAAATATCTGCGGCTTGAAGAACGGGATAACCAAGATGTCCAAAAGTTATGTTCTCAATATGAAGATCCCTTACCTGATCTTTAACTGTTGGGTTTCTTTCCAATCTAGCAGATGTAATCAACATCGTAAAGATCAGAAACAGTTCAGTGTGTTCTTTGATCTGTGATTGACGAAACATAGGACTTTTTACCGGATCCAATCCCGCAGCCAGCCAATCTATAAGCATATGAATTGTGTTTTCGTAAACGGAATCGGTTTTTAAATCAGTTGTAAGAACGTGATAATCTGCAATCAAGTGATAATTTTCGTATTTATCCTGCAGCTCAACCCAATTTTCCAACGCTCCGACGAGATGACCGATATGGAGTTTTCCGGTAGGACGCATTCCGCTGAGTATTCTCTTTTTGCTCATAATTTCCCGATTTTTTCTTCAAAATAAGTTGTAAAGATAATCAATTTATTATTCAGAATGAGCGGTCAATTTTAATGAAACAGAAACGTTTTCCATTCCTTATCAACTCTGCCTGCACTGCTTTTGATGTAGCTAATATGATCGGGTTTAAACGGCTGTGATTTCATTTTCATGTTCGCTTCTTCCGGTGTTCTATTACCTTTTTTATTGTTGCATGGCAGACATGCAGCAACAAGATTTTCCCAAGTATCTTCACCGCCCCTGGCTTTTGGAATTACATGATCAACAGTTAAGGGAAGGTCACCTCTTCCGCAGTAGGCGCATTTATGGTTATCACGTTTCAGAATATTTTTTCGTGTAAGTATAATTTTTTTGTAAGGAACACGAATAAATCTGGAAAGTCGAATAACGCTCGGCCAAGGAAATTGACTGCTAACCGAATTTATAAATACATCTTCCCTCTGCGATACAAGCTCGGCTTTTTCAAGAAACAGTAATATCAGTGCTTTCTTAACTGTGCATATCGTTAACGGTTCATAGCTTTGATTTAATAGAAGAACCTTTGCATTTAACTTCCCGTTTCGATGAATATGATTCCCGAAGACTTCCTCCGAATGTATATTATATTTTTGAAATAATTCCGCCTGCTAAAACATAACCGTTTTCGTCGTAAAGAACCATCGACTGCCCTGGTGTTATCGCGCTTTTGGGTTCAGAAAAAGAAATTCTAATTGAGTTTTCATCCGCAGATTTTATCACCGCAAAACTTCCTTTATCCGAATAACGTATTTTTGCGGTTACAACATCACCGGAAATTAATTTATTTACAGAAACATAATTTATATCCTCGGCGAGAAGCTCGGTTTCAAGCAAGTCTTCTTTATCACCGAGAATAATATTGTTGTTCTCGATATCAATTTTTTTCACATAAGTAGGATGTCCCAACGCAACTCCTAAACCTCGTCTCTGTCCAACAGTATAGAATGGAATACCTTTGTGAGTACCTACCTTTTCACCCTTATAAATAAAATCACCGGACTCAATCCCCTCGATTTGCTCTGGAATTCTCTCGCGTAAAAACCTTTCGTAATTATTATCAGCAACAAAACAAATTTCTTGACTGTCGGGTTTGTTAGCAGTTTTCAATCCAAATTCTTCTGCCAATTTTCGCACTTCATCTTTTTTAAACTTTCCGAGCGGTAACAATGTCCGGCTCAAACTTTCTTGCGTCAAACCCCATAAGGCATATGTTTGATCTTTTCTGTTATCGGAAGAATTTTTTATTCTGAATCTTTTCATCTTTTCATCGTAGTCAATTGATGCATAATGTCCGGTAGCGATATATTTTGCATCAAGATCATCGGCTTTCATTAAAAGCTCTTCCCACTTTATTTCGCGGTTGCAGACAACACACGGATTTGGTGTTCTGCCGCTAAGATACTCATCAATAAAATTATCAATTACAGCTTTCTCAAACGATTTTGTAAAATCAACTGTATAATGAGGAAAATCAAGCAAATTTGCTACATTTTTTGCATCAAATATCGCATCAAGCGAACAACAGCCTGACTCATGCTTGGGTGCGCCGCCAACCTCCATGAATCCCCAAGTTTTCATCGTTATTCCGATAACATCGAATCCTTCTTTTTTTAGTAATGCGGCTGCAACGGAAGAATCCACTCCACCGCTCATTGCCACAATAACTCTATTTTCGTTCAAATCAAGTCCTTTCGTCCTTTTTAAACATAAAATTTAATGAAAATAGGTCCAATTTTCTATGTAGAAAGAGAGAAGCAGCAGATTAGTTACTTTTGGTGCCGTTTGAATAAATTATTGCAAAACATGTAACATAATTTTCCGAATGGCTCATAGTGATTTTGAGAGATTTTTCTTTACCTAAAAATTCACTCATATTTCCGCGCAAATTTACTTTTGGGAGACCGTTTTTTTCGTTTACAATATCAATATCTTTCCATCTAAAACCTTTACTCCAGCCCGTAGCAAGAGATTTTGCAATAGCTTCTTTTGCGGCAAACCGTGCTGCAAGATGCTGAAACTTATTCTTTTTGCTTAAACAATAATTTAGTTCATTCTCTGTAAAAATTTTGTTGAGAAAAAGATCCCCGAATTTTTCAACGCTTTTCTTAATCCTCTCAATTTCAATTATGTCGATACCAATTCCAAATATCATTTAATATCCTATTGCTGATCCAAATCCTCTTTTATCCGAAGCACCAAAATACACATTTTGCTCCTGATCAACAAAAATTGCCTGCACTCTCCCCACAATTCTTTTATTACCAATTATGTGTTTTCTTTTAATTAGATTAGAGATTACATCATCCGAAAGACCGAAATTTTCATAATCAAGTCGATCCGGTCTCCATTGATGATGAATTCTCGGAACATCAACAGCTTGTTTGATGTCCATTCCGAAATGAAGCACATTTATTAAAACTTGAATAACGGATGTTATGATTGTTGATCCGCCAGGCGCACCTAAAATTAAAATCGGTTGATCGTTTTTTAATACAATTGTAGGGCTCATCGAACTAAGCATCCTTTTCCTGGGTTCAATTTTATTAGCTTCACTCCCAATTAAGCCAAACTGATTAGGTTCCCCGGGTTTTGAACTAAAATCATCCATTTCATTATTAAACAAAAAGCCAGCACCTTCGCAGACAATTTTGCTTCCGTATGCAGAATTAATTGTTGTAGTAACGCTTACAGCATTGCCTTCCGAATCGATAACACTGTAATGGGTTGTTTCGTGAGATTCTATTTGATTAAAGTCTCCGGGATAAATTGTTTCAGCAGAAGCTGCAGTATCAGAAATTTCGTTAAAAATAATCTTTGAATATTCTTTTGAAATTAAAACATCGACCGGCACTTGATAATATTCCGGATCACCAATATGCTTCGAGCGGTCTGCAAATATTCGTTTGAAAATCTCCGATAAATAATGAATGTAATTTGAACTTCCCCATTGCTGTTTTGCGAAATCAAAATTCTCAAAAATATTCAACGATTGAATTACAGCAATTCCGCCAGATGATGGTGGGGGCATCCCGATTATTTCATAATCATTAAAACTTCCTTTCAATACTTTTCGCTCGATCACAGAATAATTTTCCAAATCTCCATGTGTAATTATTCCGCCCAACTTATGCGACATGGTTACAATTTTATCAGCCGTTTCACCTCTATAAAATCCCTCCGGACCATTTATCTTTATCAACTCTAATGTGGATGCCAAATCTTTTTGAACCAACAAATCACCGTTTTTATATTTGCTGCCGTTATTCGTAAATATTTTTTTGGATGATTCGTACTTACAAAATTCATCATAAAAACTATTTAACAATTCAGCCTGGTAAAACTCCAATTCGAATCCGTTCCTTGCCAATGCGATCGCGGGTAAAATAACCTCCTCAAAACTAAGTTTACCGTACTTTTGATGTGCGTAGTGAAGTCCTGCAACAGAACCGGGAATTCCAATAGAAATTATTCCTTCTCTGCTGAGTGAAGGAAGATACTCTCCGTTTTCATTCAAATACATTTCGGGATGAGCGAATTCCGGAGCCGTTTCCCTAAAATCTACCGAGGTGTTTGTCCCATCGCTGTGGTGCAAAATCATAAAACCGCCGCCACCTATATTACCCGCATAAGGATAAACAACCGCGAGTGCAAAGCCCACACCAACTGCTGCGTCAACGGCATTACCGCCTTTTTTTAGAATGCTTATTCCAACTTCTGAAGCAAGCCGATGAGCTGACACAACCATTCCGTTTTTACCGGAAACCGGATAGTCTGCTGTTAATGAAACATGTGTGAATATAAATATGAAGAAAAGATAACTAGAAAATGTTCGCATCGACATTTAAACCGTCCCCCTTTAGCTGCTCGAGAACGATTTTCATTAAAGAATTTGTTTGATCGAGCATTTTTTTCAGATCTACTAAAAGTGAATCTTTATAAAGAATTTTTCCGAGGTTATTATTTGATGATTTAGTTTCGGTAATAAGATCATCGGCATTTTTTATTAATGCGTCAAGATTGAATGTTGCGTTGTTAATCGAAATGAACAATGAATCTATTTGATCCCTGTTTTGTTCGATCAAATCGGCAGCGGAAGTTGATAATCTGTTTCCATTTTTAATAAGATCACTCAATTCATCCTTATTCTCCGAAATTAGTCCATTTAGATTCGAAACCAGATTTGATACTTGGATTAAATTATCGTTTATATTTTCACCAAGTGTGCCGTCGGCGAGCAATGTATTTACTCCTTCCAGTGCAGCTTTAACCTCTTTAACCACACTAACTAAATCTGCTTCAACATTGTGAAATAAACTCATCACACTGGTTATATCACCATAAAAATAACCTTTTTGAATTTTTGAGTAATCAAGAGTTTGAGTTGCAATACCGGGAGAAATTTCAATTTTTTTACCTCCCATTAAATCGAGCATTGTGATTGAAAATAGTGCGTCGGATTTTAGTTCAATGTTTTCGTCGATACTGATTGATACTAAAACACCGCTTTCACTGATTGTTAGATCCTCAACATGACCGCTTCTAACTCCGTACACGGTCACAAGATCGCCTATCTCTAAACCGGGGACTTGGGGGAATTCAATTTTTACAAGCTGTTTATCGGAAAATACTGAAATATTTTTTGCCCACATTAAAACGAGGACAAAAACAATTATGCCTGCTAAAACAGTAATCCCAACCTTAATTTCAGTTTTCTTTTGTTCTTCCATAGTTTTTAAATTTCTTTTTTATTTCTAAAAAATCGGCACTGTCGAGAGATATATCAGATAACTTTTGTTTCACGAATTCGATCATCTCATCTTTGCCGGATCTAACTGCTTTCAATTCATTCTCGGAAAGTTCTCCTAAATAATCACCCACATATATCTTTACCGAATCCAAATATTCGCTTTCGATAATTCTTAATTTTTGATCTTCAAGATAATCATTAAATTCTTCTTCAAACTTGATTATCGCTCTATCCGCAACTTGTTTACCGTACCTACCGCCAACGTAATAAGCAATACCTATAAAAACCGGAATTAGCAGAATAAATTTTAAAAGGCATCCTCTTTTCATTCCCCGTCCGGTTGATCAATAATATCAATCTGAACAGAATATATTCTTTTATTTTCCAATTTCTTCACTGTGAATCTAAATCTATCAAAAACAAAGTTATAATTCTCTTCCGGAATTGTACCCGCTTGATTAAAGATAAATCCACCAATAGTTTCATAATCGTCGTTTTCTGATGAGAGGTCGGTCTCAAGAAGTTCGTTAATTTCATCTATATCAACTTTTCCTAACACGATATAAGATCTTTCAGAAAGTTTAACGATTGGGGTTTCTTCTTTATCATATTCATCAACAATTTCTCCCACGATTTCTTCAAGTATATCTTCCAGAGATATAAGACCTGAAGTACCACCATATTCATCCACAACGATACCCATATGAAGTTTTTTGCTCTGGAACTCCTGCATCAATTCACTTATAAGTTTTGTTTCAGGAACAAACATTGCATTTCTCGCAAGAGAAACCAACGTAAAGTTTTGAACTTGATCTTTTTCCCTTAAAAATTTCAGCAGATCTTTTGCATAAATTATTCCCTTAATATTATCGAGATTATCTTCATACAGAGGGAGTCGACTATGACCTGAATCAGTTATGATTTTCATCACCCCTTCAAGTGAAGTATCGACAGAAACGGCTGTAATATCAACCCGGGGCGTCATCACTTCGCGTGCCATCACTTCCCTAAACGAAACGAGTCCGTGAATCAGTTCTTGTTCATCTTCAACTATAGTCCCTTTTGCGGCACTAATATCAGCTAATTCACTCAATTCAGAGTTTAAAATTGCAGTTTTACGTGCATCTGGTTTTATTTTTGAAAAAACAATTCTTATCAAATCCGAAAGCACTTTTGCTATTGGGTAAATTAAAATACTGACCCAATAAAGTGGAATAGAAATGATTTTTGCAAATTGAACCGGATAACGGGAAGCATAAATTTTCGGGGTGATTTCGCCGAAGATAAGAATTAAAATGGTCAGAATAATAATTTGCAGCATGAGCATTAGGTCAATAGCTATATCATTAGCAAACGCTATTTCGATGGCTAAGGTTACCGCTACAATTGAAGCTGCGACATTTACAACCGTGTTGCCCAGTAATATAGTTACGAGTAATCTTCGGGGGTGCTCTAACAATAGGTGAATGTATCTACCCACCAAATTACTAGAATTTATTTCCTTAAGTCGTTTTTTTTCGAGAGAAAATAAAGCTACTTCCGAACCGGAAAAGAATGCAGATGAAAAAAGTAATACAAATAACAGAATAAGTTTTGAATACGACTCAGTTTCCAAAAATTAGTTAATCCCTTGTTGTTTACAATATCATTTAAAACGGAAGATCATCGTCCGTAACCCCAGATGATTCCGAGCTTGTTTTAGCATCAGAAAATTCAGATTGTTCCGAACTATCAGTTTTAGTGTCAAGTAATATAATCTTTTCCGAAACAATTTCTGTAACATATCTTGTGTTACCTTCTTTATCTTGATACGATCTTTTTGAAAGTCGTCCTTCTACATAAACTTTTTTCCCTTTTTTGAGGCCCTCTTTGAAATAATCGCTAAGCCCAAAAGAAACCACATTATGCCAAGTCGTTTCGTTTACCCAATTATCTTCCTTTCCTTTGTAGCTGTGTTGAGTTGCAACAGAATAAGAACTAACCGAAACGTTGTTGTTTGTGAATCTGTGTTCAGCATCTTGACCGAGATTTCCGATGATCATTATTTTATTCAACGTGAAAGCCATGTTTTCCTCCTAATTTTTAATTGGATGATAATTACAACTTTAAAATAATAAATAAATTTAAATAAGCAAGACACTTAACTATTCAACGGTAATAATAAAGGCATCTCTGAAAGCATCATTTTGCCAGAGAAGATTTCTTACTTTTTCTGCTTCGGTTCTGGTCGTAAACGGAGGAAGTTGAACAACATATAATCTTACTGTTGTGCTGAACGAAATACTCATCTTCCAATCTGTTTTCGTTTGATTTTCAAGAACGAATCTTTTGGCTCTTTCTTCAGAACTAAAAGCACCAACTTGAACAATAAAATTTCCCGTTGATTTTCCCATCTCATCCGTATCAGAATCCTGGCCTTCATCTACTGTTTCAATTTCATAATTCGAGATATCGTCAAACACATAAATATCTTGTTTACTGCTATCCTCAGTTGTACTTTCCTCAGAGGATGAACAACTTATTGCTGTAATCATCAGAAATAAGAGAAGTGTTATTGTGCTGTTTTTCATAGTAAAAAAAGGGGATGCAGAGCACCCCCTATTAGTCAATAATTAAAAATATCTAATATATCTTTTGAAACTTTTGGAATTCCGTATTTACCCAAACTTGCATTAGAAAGTTCAAGACTTGCCGGAAGAGTAGAAATATTAATTCCCTGTATCTGAGCCCCATAATGATTGTTTATTGTGTAAATAAATTTATTTGCAATAATACCATAACCTCTTGTCGTCGGATGAACACCATCCAAACTAAATAATCCGCCAGTGCCATAAGCGCTTGTAAACTGAAGTCCATCAACACTCAAACCGTTCTGCCTGATCTCTTTTAATTCTCTGTTAATATCAACCAGAGCAAAACCATATTTGCGTGTTTCTCTCCAAATTGTGGCGTTATAGCTATTTATCACATCCAATGAATTAATTACTTCCGGTTTGTCCAAAATCAATCGATTAGGCCAAGGATTTTGTGGTGTTAATCCAAAAGGATAATTCGTATCGACATACGGAGGAACCGGAATACCATTATCGCTGTAATACTTGCCGGTCTGATCACCAAGATAATCGGTTGCGAAAGAAGCATTAAGTGGAATTAAATGCTGAAGCGCAATAAGATCATCCGGAGTTGCTAATCCAATTGGTGGATTTCCGGTACTAAGTTCAAACACTAATCCCTGTACTTGAGAATTTTGCTGTTGTAATTCTTTAAGTGCCAAACCAAGTCCAGGACCAACGGTTGTAAAGAAGGGTATCGTCGTGATATCCGGAATATTTGCAACCGCGGCTTTAGTACCAGATTGTGCCAATGCTCCCATAAGCTGAGCATAAAGTTGACTGAATATCTGCGTTGGGGTATGAGGAATTGCTCCTCCGTTTGCAGCATGACCGAGAATATCATTATTTCCTACCCATACGGTCATGAATGTAGGATTTAATGAGAGAGCTTGTTGGAGAGCGGTACCTTGACCCCTTAGTATTAGATCAAACATCGGGCTGCCTGAAAGGCTAGTTTCAGAACTTGTTGCCAGCAAAACATCCGGGAGAAGTGCACCAGGTATTCCCATATTGTTATAAGCAGCGCCATAGTTAGTGTTTAGCGGCTGACCGGGAGTTGTGTTTATCGTTGAAACAAACGGAGAAAGTGAAACTACTTCCATTCTTCCACCCAAACCCGGATCACTTATTAACGGTTGTTCGTAAGATGTTTGAACTTGTCTTGCAATCAATGCACCAAAAGAGTTTGCTTGAGATGATTCATATAGTGCGTTGCTTTGCAGACCTGCTGTTAAACTATTTCCTATTGAAACAAATTTAGAAAAATTTGCAGCACCCGTAGGTGGAGCGGCTGGAGCGTTGAGTTCGGTCTTAGTATCGCATCCAATAAAAATACCGGCTGCAATTAAAAAACTGAGTAATAATTTATTAAGGTTTTTCATAATTTCTAATCTCCTCTATCTTAAAACTTAAATGATAAATTTACGCCAAACAAGTGTGCTTCCGAATTGTACACCCCATTAAAAGGAGCAAATCCATCAGTATAGCTAACTTCGGAATTATAAATTGTACGTTCTCTAAATTTCAAATAGAGGTAGGCAACATCAAGTGTGAAATTATCCATTAAATCCAATCCAAATCCAATATTGTAGCCGAATCTGTCTGCATCGGGAAGAGTAGGTTCAACCAACTGTGATTTAACTGGGTTAGTATCGTACAAAAGACCGCCTCTTAGACTAAAGCCGGATCCGAAATCGTATTCACCTCCGAGCCTATAGATGAAACTGTCTTTATAATCTCTAAGTGCGGAAGAAACAACCGGCTTTCCGTCCTCACCCATAAATTCGTCGAATGTAACTTCCAGTTTATCATAGCTGCTCCAGCCGACATACTGGAAATCAAATGAAAGAGTCCAATTCTCATCAGGATAAATTCCTATACCAAAAGTTGCATTTAAAGGTGTGGTAAGCGGAGCACTGATTGCTCCTTTCGGAATCCTCCCTTCGAATTGTGAAGGTGCTTCCACAGTTGCATCACCCTCAAATTTAATCTCTGTTTCACTTCGGAATGATGCTCCAAAAGAAAGCATTTCCGTAGGTTGATAAAATGCAGCAACGTTAAATCCGTATGCAGTCCCGTCTCCCTCAAGATGTATTTTTGCATCGGCATTAAATGGACTTAATTGTTGATATCTTTCAATTATAACATCCCCATAAACAAATGTACCGCCTACAGCAATTGAAAAATCATCGGTCAATTTATAAGCAATATTTGCATTGAAAAAGAATGTTCTAACTTCTGTATCAAGTGCGATGTATCGACCCGGCCAATCTTCTTCCCAGGTTGTACCGAGTCCAAAAGGATTGTTTACTCCTATACCTGCCGCCCAATCTTCGCTTATTCTGTGGGTTAGATAAAAATTAATTGGTGTAAATATTTGATCTTTGACTTTATATTCATCTATTGCAGGAGCAGGTCCTCTAAACACCGCATCGGGTTTAATTAGTGAAACACCGGCATAAATCTGAGTGCCTTCTAAGCGTGTTAATGCTGCCGGGTTGAAATATACGGCGGATGCATCATCTGCTATAGCTGTAAAAGCACCGGCCATTGCCATCGCTTTTGCGCCATGTTCGTTTATTTGGAAACCGCTGGAATAGATTTCGTTGCTAATTAAAGCAACAAATAGTAATGGAAGTAAAAGTTTTTTACTCACAGAACCTCCCTCAATTAATTTTGGAATGATTGAAAATAATTATTTAATAAAATAAAACCAATAATCCTAATTGATTATTCTACTATGAGAAGGACAGTATTTTTTTCGACAGAAGTGCCCGCTTTAACTTTTACTTCCGTAACAATACCGTCAACCGGAGAATGAATTTCGTTTTCCATTTTCATCGCTTCTAATATAAGCAATGTTTCCCCGGTTTTTACTTCAGACCCAACTGTTTTATTTATTTTAATCACCATTCCCGGCATTGGTGATGTAATCATTTTCTGCGAAGATTCTGCTTGAACCGCTTTCATCACTTCTACTGCTTTATCTCGTAATCTTGAACGAACAACTGCAATGAAATAATAACCGTCTATCAGAAATCTTAATTCGTCTTTTCCGGTGTTATCGACAGTAACGTCATAAACTTTGTTATCAATATTTACCAAGTATGAATATTCGGAATTTTTCGATACTTCAAAGGATATCGTTTTATTATTAATATTAATTTTTTCTTTGGCCGGAAAATTCACTTCGTTCATTTTTCCGTTTACATAAGCAATGTAGGTTTTACTCATCTATCAACCCCCATTTATTGCCTTGGGTACATGAATTAAGTTTAGGCTGAAGCGATGATTCTTTTTCGGCTAAATATGAGCTCAGCAAAATTGCTACAATCTCATAATGCTTGGGGGCAGATTCTTTCCATTTATCCGGAAGTAACGGAAAAAATTCTTTGGAAATGAAATCTATGTCAAACGTTCCTTCAAGAAAACTTTTTTGTGCTAAAACCCATTTACACATTTGAATATTTGTGTTAACTCCGGAGATATGATATTCACCCAGCGCTCGATCCATTCTACTGATTGCTTCGCTGCGGTCAAAACCGTGCGCGATCAATTTCGTCAGCATCGGATCGTAATTAAGCGATACTTCGGAGGAAAGTTCAATCCCTCTATCAACTCTAATTCCGGGTCCAGACGGAAGTCTATGATATTTTATTTTCCCCGTGGAGGGAGAAAAATTTGATTCGGCTTCCTCGGCATAGATTCTGCATTCGATTGCATGTCCGTTGATCTTTACGTCTTTTTGATCAAAAGATATTTTATTTCCTGCCGCAATTTTAATTTGTTCTTTCACAATATCGATTCCCGTAATCATTTCGGTAACAGGATGTTCTACTTGCAGCCGGGTATTCATTTCAAGAAAATAAAAATTCTTTTTTGCGTCGATTAAAAATTCGATGGTTCCTGCGTTAAAATAATCGACTGCTTTTGCGGCTTCGATTGCAGCTTCGGTTATCTTAGCTCGAGTTTTACTATCTACAAATGCGGAGGGAGCTTCCTCGATAATCTTTTGATGTCTTCTCTGCACCGAACATTCTCTTTCAAAAAGGTGACGGTAATTTCCGTATTCGTCAGCAATAACCTGAACCTCAATATGCTTAGGATTTTCAATGAACTTTTCAATATAAACATCGTCGCTTCCAAATGCTTTTTGGGATTCGCTTTTTGCCATCTCCCAAAACGAAATCAACTCTTTTTTCGATTCAACTTTGCGCATGCCCTTCCCGCCTCCGCCGGCTGCGGCTTTCAACATAATCGGGAAGCCAATCTCCTCAGCTATTTTTATCAATTCTTTTTCACTATGGATCGCTTTTATTGTGCCAGGAACTATTGGAACTCCACTTTTCTGCATTATTTCTCTCGCCGAAGTCTTTTCACCCATTGCCTTGACAGAATTTACTGAAGGTCCGATAAATTTAATTCCGGCCTTATCCGTCATCTCAATGAATGAAGAATTTTCGGAAAGAAAACCGTAGCCAGGGTGAATGGCATCGGCATTTATTTTTTTCGCAAGTTCTATAATATTATTCCCGTTGAGATATGATTCAGAAGCATTGGAAGGTCCTATGTGATAAGCCTGATCCGCAATGCGCACGTGAAGAGAATTTTTATCCGCATCCGAATAAACAGCAACTGAAGTAATTCCCATTTCGCGGCAGGCTTTAACAATCCTAACGGCAATCTCGCCTCTGTTGGCTATTAGAATTTTTTTAAACATTTTTACTCAATTTCAACAATTGTTATTCCCTCACCACCGGCTTCAATTTTTGCAAAATAATAATTTTTTACGTGTTCATGTTGTTTTAAAATTTCCTGAACCAAATTTTTTAAGACCCCTGTCCCCTTTCCGTGTAAAATTTCCACAAGTTGATTGCCCGAACTATAGGCCTCATCAAGATATTTAATAACTTCAAACTCTGCTGTTTCCGGTTTCATTCCACGGATATCAAGTCTTAGATTCTGTAATGGATGATTAAATGAATAAGGATTATAGCTTTCACTTTTTTCTTTTGGCTTGGACGATGAGATTATATCTTTCACCTTAACCTGAAGTTTTATAGAACCGACAAGAATTGTTGCTTTATTTTTCTCATTGTTAAGTTCGATTAATTCACCCGAAGTATTTGTGTTTAAAACCGAAACGTAGTCACCAACTTTAATTTTCTTACTTGAGCTTGTACCTTTGTCGATATACTTTTCGAATTTTACATCGTGACTTTTTTTCAAGCTTTCGATTTTTTCTTTCGCTTCTCTAATTGTTTCTTTTTTAGCGTTTGATTCACGAATATTTCGTACGGCATTTTCAACAGTTTTATTTATATCCTTGAGATATTCTTCCGCTTCGAATTTAGTTTTCTCTAGAATTTCTTTTTTTTGAGTTTCTAAACGTTCAACTTTTTGTTCGTAAAGATTCGTTAATCCCTTTAATCTTGTGTTTTCAATTTCAAGCTGATTTAGCTTTATTCTTAAACTATTGGATTTATTTTCAAGATCGATCAATAAGTTTTCAATCTTATTTTTATCTGAATCCATAAATTCTTTTGCGTTTTGAATCAAATGTTCTGAAAATCCAATTCTTTTTGCAATTTCAAAAGCATAACTCGAACCGGGAATTCCTTGATTAAATTTATAAGTTGGAACAAGTTTTTCTGTATCGAATTCCATACTCGCATTTTCGAAACCATCAATATCGTGAGCAAAAACTTTTAGGTTACCATGATGAGTAGTTGCCAAAACAAGTGACCCGGTTTTCTGCAACTGAATTAGAATTGAAGTAGCAAGCGCCGATCCCTCATTCGGGTCGGTTCCAGTACCAATCTCATCTAGTAATACGAGAGAGTTTTCGCAAGCTTCGTTAAGAATTGAATTGATATTGCTCAAATGTGAACTGAAGGTACTCAGATCATCTTCGATAGATTGCTTATCTCCGATATCCACAAGTACGTTATTAAAAAAATGCAAATTCGAATCTGGTCCCGCCGGTATGTGAATTCCCGAAAGCGCAAGAAGAGTTAATAATCCCACAGTTTTAAGAACAACAGTTTTTCCACCTGCATTCGGACCGGTAATGATTATAACCTTATCATTTCTGATTTGAAGATCGAGAGGGATTGTGTTTTTTTGTCCTAGTTTTTTTAAAAGAAGCGGATGACGAGCATTTATTAAATTGATCTTTTCATTTTCGTTAAAAGTAGGGAAACCACCGATAATTTCGAGCGAGTATTTTGCTTTTGCAAATACCGAATCAATCTTTGCTATTGAGCGGAGTGTTTGTTTTAGAAGCTCTGCTGATTTACCGATATGACTTGTTAGCTCTCTAAGGATTCTCTCAATCTCTCTTTTCTCGGCGAACGAAAGTGTAAGTATCTCGTTGTTAAGTTCAAGTGTTTCTTCGGGTTCGATATATACTGTTTGTCCGGTTGAAGATTCGGAATGAATAAATCCTCTTACTTGTCTTTTATGCTCCGCTTTTACGGGAATAACGATTCTTCCATCGCGTTGAGTAGTATATTCTTCTTGAACTAGATATGCATCGCTTAACTGCTTAAGAATTTTGTTAACTATTTTTCTAAGCTGGCTTCCTTTTGCAATAATTTCCTTTCTTATTTCCGCCAATTTGGAACTTGCTCTATCGCTTATCTCCCCCGACTCAGTAAAAATTTTGTTTATGTTATGTTCAAGATTTTTATCTACAAGCAGAGTTTCCTCAAATGTACTTTTAAGTAATTTTGTGTTGGCACTTATATATTGCCTCAACCTTCTTGAAACCGCTAAAAGTGATGAAATTGATCGGAGTTCTTTTGTGCTGAGAACCACACCTTCAATTTTTGTTTTGCTGATCGCTTCAAACAGATCGGGAATATACTCAATCGGAGGATAATCAAATTCGATTAAAGCATCTTTTGCTTCAGTTACTAAATCACCTTCCTCAACTGCGTATTTTTTTGATTCAAATGGTTGAGAGTTTAAAATTAATTGATTACCGTTTTGAGTTGATGTATAATTAGCAATTAAGGACAAAACTTTTACATATTCTAATTGTTCTAAAACCTCAGAGCGAATCACTTTGATTTTCCTTTATGAATGAAGTATCCTGAAGTTCGGGAAGTGTAAAATTCTCTTTCCGCTCAATGTAGTCCTCAATAAAATCTTTAGCAGTTGAATCCGCACCAAGAGTGAAATCAATGACTGTTGGAACAACACTATAAACCTCATTAAAAACAATCGAATCTTCCCTGTCTTCCTGATCAGGAATTCCAAAAATGTTTAGAAAAAGTAAAAAACCGCTTATAAAAAAAAGTGTTTGAATAGCGCCTGCAATTCCACCAAATAGCTGGTTAAAAAACCTGTTAACTTTATCCAACGGATGCACCAATCTTTTGATTATCGAAAAAACAAAAATTGCCACAATAAAAATGATCAAGCCGGCGAAAAAATTTGAAAGGTAATCCTCATTGTTGAAAATTGGATTTAAGTAAATTCCGAATTCTTCGGAATAAGTAAAAGCCAAGTAAACTGCAACTATAAGCCCAATCAAACCTATAAGCTTTCTGACAAGACCGTCTTTATATCCCAAAAGAAATCCAATCAAAAGAATTGCAAAAATTATAATATCCAAATAATTCAACCGGCGCTCAATACTTTTTCTACAATTTCCTTTATTAACTTACCATCTGCTTTACCTTTTAACTGTTTTATAGATGCAGGCATTAATTTTGCAAAATCTGTTTTTGAAACTGCTCCAATTTCGTCAGCAATCTTCTTTACCTCAGCTTCAACTTCCTCAACAGAAAGCTGTTTTGGAAGATACGATTGAATTATTTCCAACTCTGCTCTTTCCTTATCTGCAATATCTTGTCTTCCTGCATTTTCGTATTGTTCAATCGCTTCTTTCCTTTTTTTTGCGGCACTCGTAAGAAGATTAATTTCTTTTTCTTCATTCAATTCTTCATGAGAACCACTTTTTTCGAATTCCAAAATCAGTGCTCTGATTGAACGGATAGTTTCAAGCTTAATTTTGTCTTTCGAACGCATTGCGTCTTTTAAGTCGTTGTTGATTTTTTCTTTAAGTGTCATAATTCACCTACTATATAAAAAAAAAGGCAGACCGTAAAATAACTACAGCCTGCCTTAAATGTAAAATAAAATATTCTACTGCTTCAGCATCGCGGAGTAATTTATTCTACGTGCGTCAGCTTTTCTAAGTTCCTGCTGAATATCTGTTACTATGCCCATATCCGAGTTTTTGTCCACTCTAAGAGATACAATTACGTTGGGCAGTTGAACTCTTTTTGAGTACATAATAGGACGAACTTCTTCTAGTTTAACAAGATTATCGTTAAGCTGAATATTTCCGTTATTTCCGACCCAGATATATGAGATTAATCTTTTGTTTTCAATTTTTTCAATGGCTTCTGCTTCCGGAAGTTTAAATTGTACAAGGACATCAACTTCTCTAAGTGTTGTAGAAACCATAAAAAACAAAAGCAGCATAAAAACTATATCCGGCATAGAAGCTGTTGGAATTTCTTGTTTTGTTGTTGCTCGTTTTTTTTCGAATTTCATTTTATGTCCCTTAAATTTTTTCCGGTTCGGCAATCGATATACTGATCGGTATTTTTTCTCTCACAAGTGAGCTTTCCTCAGGAATAAGATCATCGAACTTTTTGCCATAATTTGCCATTGAATATTCTTCCCATACCTCGTGATAAGCGCCTTTAACCTGATCGAGAGCTTGAATATAGAGATTATAATTAGTCTTTCGATCAGTTTTTATGGATACAACCAATTTTTTGTTCGCAGGTAAATCAATCTTACTTTTAATTCTTTCAATAAGATTCTGCTTAATTTGAGGTATAGCAATAGCTTCGCCGTTTAAGAGTACGTCACCGTTTTCATTAATAAGCAACGCCGCCATCCTATCCTTTGAAAGAGGTACTACTTCCTGCTCTTCTGGAGGAAGATATTCCGGCAGTGTTAACCCGATCCCGGTATCAACGTCGATAACAGTTGCAACAAGGAAGAATAACAACAAAAGAAAAGCTATATCTGCCATAGAACTTGTTGGAATTTCAGCAGATCTACTTCCTTTCTTTTTTAATAATACCATTTCAATATCTCTTTGATTTAGTTAATTAACCGTTATTTTTTCATTTCGTAAAGTGCATCTATTAATTCTATCGAACTTTCTTCCATATCAGCAACAAGTTTGTCGATTCTGGCAACAAACAAGTTGTAGAAAAATTGAAGAATAATAGCTGTTACGAGACCGAATAATGTTGTTAAAAGAGCTACTGAAATACCGCCTGCAACAATTCCGGGAGAAATTTGAGCGGCTTCAGAAATAGCATCAAATGCTTCGATCATACCCTGAACCGTTCCGGTAAAACCAAGCATCGGTGCAATGGTAATAAAAGTAGAAATCCAGATAAGACCTCTTTCAAGGAATCCCATTTCTATAGCGCCATAAGCCATAATAGCTTTTTCGGAGGCTTCAATACCTTCATCTGCTCTCAACAAACCTGCATGAAATACTGAGGCAATAGAGCCTCTAGTGTTTTCACATAATTTGATAGCAGCATCAACACCACCACTGGTGAGAGCTGATTTTACGTTTACGATAAATTTTTTGGTGTTCATTGATGCTCTTGATAACGTCCAAAATCTTTCAATACTGAACGCTAATCCGAGAACTAAACATGCAAGAATGGGCCACATAAACCCACCACCTTGATTGAATTTTTCCTGTAAGTAGGTAATTACTCCAGTATCTTCCGCTTGCTGGATAACACCGGTAATAAATCCCAACACCTCTGTGATTTGCATAAAAAATATCCTCCGATATTATTATTTTATTTTAGTGAAAATCTTTGTAAACGACACAAATTAACTTCAAGAAGATTAACGATTTAAGAAAACAAAGTCAATAAAGAAATTGGGTTTGCAAATCGTTAACACCATATTTAACAACAACTTTACTTAATTATCTTAAATTTAGCACCAACAGAAAAATGATCGCTGTAGCCTCCAAGATAGCTTCTTCCTCCGAATGTTGGAATTGAAGCACCTTTGTAATTTCCTTCTTTAGTTACAATAAATTCAGGTTTTATAATTTCAAAACTGCCGCAAACAAAGTCGAAATTTTTACTATCTAATAGTCCGCGCGATACAATTACTTGATCAAGCATATTCCAATCGCCTCTGTACAAGTATGTTCCTTCTCCTCTTAAAAAGACTTCTGTAGCTAAATTAAATAGTTTGAACGACCTATCCAATTCCTCTCCGCAGAAAAGATCGGCTGCTTCTAATTCTTCAACCACGGATACGTTGTTCGGCTCATCGTTGAGATCACCCAATATGATTATGTTTGTATTTTCATCAGTTAATAGTAATTCATCAACCCGATTTTTGAGTGTTTGTGCTGCTGCAATCCTGTTTGGTTCTGATCTTTCCAATCCGCCGGATCTCGAAGGCCAATGGTTTACAAAAATAAAGAATTCTTCTCCGCTTATATGTTTCAATTGTACTTCGAGAATTAATCTCGTAGGCCAATCGTCAGGAAGCCTCACGTCTAATCCTTGATGCGATACATATTCAAATTTCTCTTTATTATAAAGAAGACCATTATCGATCCCACGGTTATCGGGACTTTCAGCATAAGCGATTCCATAATCTACATCTAAGCGATTTTTTAATCTTTCAAGGATCTCAAAATTCTCTACTTCCTGGACACCCAAAACATCAGGACCATTTTGATTATTCATGAACTCAATAACTTTTTTTAGGTTTTCAATTTTTTGCGATAATTTATGTTCGTTCCACTGCCTTCTGCTTGACGGTAAAAACTCCTCGTCATCAATTGCCGGATCATCCTCGGTATCAAACAGATTTTCAAGATTCCAGCTAGCTAAATAAAATGAATCTGCTACCACTGCCTCTTGAGGGTAGATGGATACGACCAAAATTAGGAACAAGCTTATAAAACTGATTTTTTTCATAGGTTATAAATCACTATTTGTTTTCCATTATTATATTTTCTAAAATAGGAAAAATGAAACTAAGATTTACATTTTAATTGAGGTGAAAATTTGGCAAAGAAAAAAACTTTTGTAATAATCGATGCGATGGCTTTGGCTTATAAAGCTTATTTTGCTTTTATAAGCAGACCTTTAAGCACATCAAAGGGGGAACCTACCTCCGCTGTTTATGGATTTGTGACACAATTATTCAAGATTATTGAAGATACTAATCCTGATTTCCTTGCCGTTGCTTTCGATTCAAAAGAAAAGACTTTCCGACATGAAAAGTATGATAAATATAAATCCACACGTGCCGAAATGCCTGAAGATATGATTCCTCAGTTGGATAGAATAAAACAAGTTATCGATGCATTTAAAATTCCGCTTTACATTCTTCCAGGTTACGAAGCTGACGATTTAGTAGGAGCAGCAGTAAAGAAAGCAGAGAAGGAAGGAATTTTTTCTTATGCCGTTACACCCGATAAAGATTACGTACAATTGATAACAAAAAATATTCATGTTATAAAACCCGGAAAAAGCAACGAGGATATTATTATCCTCGATGAACAGCATGTAAAAAATGAATTCGGCTTTGAACCGATTCAAATGATTGACTATCTGGCTTTAGTCGGCGACTCATCCGACAACATTCCCGGCGTTGCTGGAATTGGACCTAAAACGGCTGTTCCGTTAATTCGCGAATTCGGCTCAATCGAAAATCTTTATAAAAATATTGAGAAAATAGATAAGAAAGGGGTAAAAAATAAATTAATTGACTCGAAAGAAAATGCTTTCCTTTCCAAAGAACTTGCTACAATAATTACAGATATAGATTTCGAGATTGATTTTGACAAAGCAAAATTTACTAAACCAGATTTCGATACACTTGTCAAGTTATTTGCTGAATTAGAATTTAAAAACTTCGAATCGAAGCTGACAAAAATTTTCAGCAGTGGTGAAAAAGATGAGGAAATAATAATCGAAGAAAATCACGATCAGTTCAATAAAGATAATGTTAAATACCACCTCGTTAATGATGAAACCGAACTTGATAAACTTGTAAAAAGATTGGAGAATGCAAAGTTATTCGTGTTCGATACTGAAACCGATTCTCTGAACATTTATAAATTGAATCTTGCCGGAATCTCATTTTGTATCAAACCGGGAGAAGCTTTTTTTATACCGACAAAACCAAAGTCCGAAGAAAGCGATTTATTCACAAAAGATTTTAGTAACAGATTAGAGACAGACCTCGTTATAGAAAAACTAAAGAATGTTTTTGAAAATGAAAAAATAAAGAAAGTCTGTCAAAACGGTAAATACGATATCGCGGTTCTGCGAAATTACGGTGTGTCGGTAAATGGATTTTATTTCGATACAATGCTTGCAAGTTATATTCTTGATCCCGATCAAAAACATGGGATGGACGAACTAGCTAAAAAATATTTGGGCTACACTCCAATCTCGATAAAAGAGTTAATAGGGGTCAAAAAGGACGCTTCAAAAATTTTCGAAGCTGATCTTCAACAGCTTTCGGATTATGCAAGTGAGGATGCTGATATTACATACCGTCTTTACGAAGTGATGAAAAAGGAACTTGAAACAGAAAACTTGATGAAACTTGCTGAAGAAGTTGAATTTCCGCTTGTGGAAGTTTTAGAAGAAATGGAGCGAACAGGAATTAAGATAGACCCCCGTACTCTAAAATTACTTAGCGAAAATCTGCAGGATATGCTCGATGAAATTATAGATTCGATTTATGACTATGCAGGGGAAGAATTTAACATAAATTCCACAAAGCAGCTCCAAGTAGTATTGTTTGAAAAATTAAGACTTCCGAAAACAAAAAAAACTAAAACTGGTTTTTCAACTGATGCCTCGTCTTTGGAAGGACTTAAGGGAGAACACGAAATTATTGAATTGCTGCTTGATTACAGACAGTACTCAAAATTAAAATCAACTTATGCTGATGCTCTTCCAAAAATGGTTGAAAAAACCACAGGAAGAATTCACACAAGTTATAATCAGACAGTTGCGTCAACGGGTAGACTTTCAAGTCTTGATCCAAACCTCCAAAATATTCCTATCAGAACCGAATTAGGTAAAGAAATAAGAAAAGCATTCGTTCCCACTAATAAAGACTATGTTCTGCTCAGTGCGGATTACAGTCAAATTGAATTAAGAATTATGGCAAGCATTTGTGAAGATGAAGCTTTAATAAAAGCATTTAAAGACGAAGAAGATATTCACAGAAGTACCGCAGCACATGTGTTTATGGTTGATCCAAGCGAAGTGACACCGGACATGCGCCGCAAAGCAAAAGAAGTGAACTTCGGAATACTTTACGGTATCGGTCCGTTTGGATTGAAGAATAGGCTTGGCATAACACAAAATCATGCGAAAGAAATCATTGATACTTATTTCAACACTTTTAAGAATGTGAAAAAATTTATGGATGACGCAATCGAAAATGCAAAGGCGAAGGGTTACGCTGAAACTTTATTGGGAAGGCGCCGTTACTTAAAAAACATAGGAAGCAGCAACCGGGTCGTAAGACAATTCGAAGAGAGAGTGGCAATCAATATGCCAATTCAAGGAACAGCGGCAGACATGATAAAAATTGCTATGATTAATATCCATAATGAGTTGAAAAAGCAAAAATTTAGATCTAAGATGGTTCTTCAAGTTCATGATGAGCTGGTGTTTGATGTCTATAAAAATGAATTGGATGAAATAAAGGCGATAGTGATTGAATTAATGGAGAACGCGATGCCGCTTAATGTACCGGTAAAAGTTGATACCGGAATAGGCAGCAATTGGCTTGAAGCACATTAACTTAATCAAACACGAAGTAATAGATAAGTACTCCAAAATTAATTTGCAGAAGCGCGAATGCAGCAGCACTGAACACATCATATCTGTCCGTATCATCTAAATATCCTTTATCTCGAGTTTCAAGATAAGTATCGTAGGAATCATCAGCTTTCATCTTAAAGTACGCTGCTGAAGCCCCAAATGCCACAGCGCTTCCGAAAAGAGCCTTGAACCAAAATGTATCTATAAATTTTACTGACGGTTCGATACCTGTAAACTTTAGTTCGATGTTTGTGATCGGCTTTAGTTCATCAACCGGCATACTTATAGGAGCATAACCATTTTTGAATATTTTGTATTCATCGGATCGTGGGACAAAAGCTAAAGGAGTTTTCCCAATAATTGAGGAATCGTCAGATATAAATGCATCGTGAGGGTTCGAATTTAATATAATTTTTTCATTGAAATTATATTCGTAAACATTTGGTGAGTCATCATTTACAAAGATAGTATCAGTGATTTTTTGAGGATTGAAGATTCTGTCAGATTCAAAAATTTCCAAACAATGTTCCCCCGGTTTAATTTCTGTCTCAATTCGTCCATTGCCTATTAAGTTTTCGTTGATAAAAATAAGCGAAGATTCAACATTGGTAATAATCTCTATCTTCTTTGACTGAGAGAACAAACTTAAGGGAATGAGTAATATGTAAATTATTTTACGCATTTTACTCCGCAAATTTATATGCATGAATTTCGCCTTTATCAACTCCGAAGTAAATCATATCATTGTAATAAACAGGAGTCATTTTGACTCTTCCTCTAAACTCGATTTGATTAAGCAGCGTTCCATCTTCTTTACTTATGATCTCAACTTTGTTCTTTTGATTCACTTGAATTAAAATATTATTGAATACGAGAGAAGATGTGTTATACAGTCCATCCGAACCAGCCCCCCAGTTAAGTGTTCCTTTTATTTTATCAATAGAATAAAGCTTTCCATTTAGATTACCTATGTAAACAGATTTATTATCAAGCGAAGGAACTGATTTGATTTTTCCGTCTGTTAAGAATTTCCATACTACTTCACCCGAAATTAGATTAATGCAGTAAATTATTCCGTCATTATCTCCGAGATATGCTTTCTCGTTTTCTATTATCGCTCCGCTTTCGAAACCGTTCGATATTTTTTTTCTGTAATTCAATTTACCGTCGGAAATTCTTGCCGAAATTATTTCACCATTTTGATTTGCCCAAAATATATTCAAGGAATCTGCTGCAGGATCGAAAAAAGTTTGCGTTTTCGTTTCGACTTCATAATCAATCTGCCCGATATAATTTATTTTCAATAGTTTCCCGCCGTTTGTTATGATAAGAATTCCCTCATCAGTTTTCACCATTTCGTTATCAACTGCTTCGTCGAGTTCAATTCGATTAATCACGTTCGATCGAAGAAAATCATAATAAAGGACCTCAGATTTTTCAGATTCGGAAATATTATTCAGATAAAAAAATCGCTTCCTGTAAACAACCGGCGTTATCGGGACTTCACCGGTTTCCTTTTCAACACCAATTTCGAGTCCTGTATTTGCATCGAGACAATAAATTCTGCCAACTAAAGTAGGAACAAATAAATATCTATCGATGGCACTTAAGCTTGCGTTGTGATAGCTTCCAATAGTTGAGGCATCCCAAACAAATTCAAGCGAATCGCTTACATTAATCGGATAATAAAAATTTCTTTCAGAAGATCCGCCGAATTGTTCAAAAACTGTTGCATTTCCCGGGATTCCTTCCAGAAGAATAATTTTCGAACAGGATGCAAGCAGCAAACATGTAATAAAGATTGTGAATCGTTTTTTCAAAAATCCCACCCGAAGAAAAACTGATAAAATAATCTCGGTTGAAGCCGTTTAAAATCATCCTCGATTTTCTTTCCGATATCATAACGAAATGTTACAACGTTAAAAAAGTTGATTCTTAAACCAACCCCAATGCTCCCTAAAGTTTTTTCATATTCGTCATCCCAAGCACTTCCCGCGTCAAAAAATGCAGCTCCTCTGATGCTTGAAAAACCAAGCCCGAAGAATGGGAAATTAATAACAAGTTGATCAATGAGGGGAAAGCGAAGTTCGAGAGAAGAAACCCACAATTTTTCACCTCTAATGGACCACCGAGGCCAGCCTCTTATATCCCAGCTTCCACCTCCAAAATATCTTCGCGCATTTTTACCATGATTTGCATAGAGCGAAAGCCTTGCGGCAATAGCTGATCGTAAAGAGAGTCGGAAATACTGCCTGTAGTCTGCAATCACCGAATAATAATTCTCGTTGCTGTATTTAACATCGCTTGTGTAACCAAGTAAAAATCTAAATCTTGTGCCGTCGAGAGGACCTGTTGGGCCCCACAGTGTATTATCAAAAATCCAAGACAAACTATTTGAAACAAGCACAGATTGCCTTGGAATAATCGACTCGGACAATTCTTTATCCGAGTTTGCAAAAGTTATGTTCGCTTCGAGTCTCTGGAAAGTCGAAACCGGATAAATCAACGAAAAGAATCCTCCGAAACTTCTCTCGTAAAAGAAATTGTCAGATTCGCGGATGTCGTACCGTCTTCCGTAAAAGTTAAAAATACCGAAACCATAATTGGTTCTTTTACTGAAGTTTATTTTGGAAATAGATAAATTAAAACTTTTAAGAAATTCACTCTGCACTTCCGCCGTATTATAAAGGAAAAATATATAACGGTCGTTCCCGAGTAAATCCGAAATTGAAAATATTGCACCTCCCCTTGCGCCATAAACCGGATCCGCAATTATTTGAGAAAAGGCATAATCAAGGGTGTATTCTTTTTCGTATTTAAGTCTGTCGAATTCTGCTATCTGTTTTACATTTTTTGCTCTCCAAATTTCGGGTGGTTTATGGAAATCAAACTTAACACTTGCCAATTGAGAATCCGGAATTGAATTTAAGTTAAGAGAATAAAACTGAAATGATGATTTTTCAAATGCAGATGTTACGATTGTAGAATCATCAATAAAATCAAAGTCAAAAATGCTTGTTACAAAACGTGTATGCTGCCGCATTCCCAACGGTTGATCATCCTTTATTTCAAGTTCCCAAATATTAAATGCTCCATCATAGTCTGAACTGAAATAAAGTTTTGAATAATCCTCAGAATAATGAGGCTGGTTTGAATTCGCATCAATATATGTAAGATACTTGAGATTTCCTTTTTCCAAATCGTATTCAAACAAGTTGTACTTTTGGCGAAACTTTCCACCGGTTCGATCTGACGAAAATATAATTTTATTATTTTCCTTATTAAAGATCGGTGTAATATCCGAATAATAATCATTAGTAATTCTTTGAAGTTTTTGGGAGGAAAATTCAAAAACATATAAATCACTGAAGCCTTTTTGATCGATTGCTGAAAAAACCACACGTTTACCATCAGTTGAGAAATTTGGCGATTCAATGGAAATTAATTCATCCCAATTATATGTTTTAATAAGTTCGTCCTCTAAAAGCGAGTAAAGATGAAGCACATCTGAACCACCCATTTTTGTTACAAACACCACTTGATCATCAAAAAGATCGATTGAATTTTTCAATGCGTGAAAAGTTTCAAAAATTTCCTCCTTTTCACCGCGAAGAATCAATTTTGGTTCTGCATATTTCTTGGAGTTCGGTTGAAAAGGCAGATTAAATATCGATGTGTAACCTGTTCTGTTTCCGATAAAAATAATTGACGTTGTGGAATCTGTTTTATGGATTCGAGGAGAGAAATTGAATCCGAAATTCGTCAGCTTTTTTGAATCAATATGATGCGGTTTTTTTTCGGCGAACAAAGGATAATATTTCTGCTTCACATAGAATATCCATTTATCGTCAACTGTTTCAATTGATTCTCCCAATGTGAAGGAAACAACATCGTTGAAACTTCTGAATCTCCAAAAATTTTCCATAAACTGTAAAATTTTATCTTCGCCGTATGTTTCTGAAATAAACTGTAGAAAAATCTGTCCTTCTTTATACATCAAGAATGAACCGTAAATTCGATTAATGTCGCTCAACGAAAAGAAATATTCGTTTGTAACGGCATCCCGCAGCATCATTTCTGCTTGAGTGTCCCAGTGATAAGACCAATATTCTGCTAGACCTTCAACAAACCATAATGGCGGAAGATGATCGGCTCGCACTCTATGATCGCGAAGATTATTTAACACTTTGCTGGTCATAAACACGTGCACAAGTTCATGCCTTATAACATGACGAAATTGTTCAAGATTGCCGAGATATGGAATGACAACCCTTCCTTTCAGAAATTCGAAGAACCCGCCGACACCTTCCGGAATGAAGCCAGGTGTTATATTTGTCTGTTGAAAATGAATGTGAGTGTTGTAAAAAATTAGAGGAATTGTTGAAACAACAACGTGATCAAATTTAATTTGTAATTCTTTATAAGCTTCCTCCGCGTAATATGCTCCAATCTCAGCCATTTCCTCGAATTCGCCATAATAATAAATATTAAAGTGTTCCGTTTTTAGTAGTTTCCAATCGAATTCGTCGTACTGAATTTTGTTTCTACCGAAAAAATATAATTGAGCTTGAACGGAAGTCGTAAGCAGAAATAATGAAATGAATAATAATATTGTTGGATTTTTTTTCAAAATCTATCCGGTATTTTGAAAACAATAATTGCTGAATCTAAATTCAAACTTAAATCCTTGCAGTATGCCCGGAATTAAATTGTATGAGCTAAATAAAGTTTTGTCTGCCGGAAATCAATGTAAAAAAAACTATCCTTTCTTTATTTGTCATTTTCTCAGTTCTTAGTCTGAAAGATTCGCTCCGTATTGTCGGTAACGTTTTTTTCGAAGAATTGTGTTAAGGCGGTTCTTATTTGTTCCTCCGAAGAATATTTTAAGCACTGTTTCGCAAGGTTTTCAACATCGCTGTATTTTATGCTTCTCACAATTTTTTTAACAGTCGGAACCGAAGCTGCTGAAACGCTAATCGAATCCATACCAAGTCCCACAAGCAGAGGAACTGCTAACGGATCAGCTGCCATCTCTCCGCAGATACTTACTTTAGCCCCGCCGGATTTTGCATTATCAATTAAATGAAAGAGTGTGCGTACAATTGCGGGATGAAATTCTTGATATAAACTGTTAACGATTTCATTTCCGCGGTCAACTGCAAGAATATATTGTATTAAATCATTTGTACCGATACTAAAGAAGTCAACTTCTTTGGCAAATTCTGACGCCATAATTACTGCCGAGGGTACTTCTACCATAATTCCAAGACTTATATTTTCGTCAAATGAAATGTTATTAGTTTTAAGCTCTGTTTTACATTCCGCTACATATTCTTTAAATGTTTTAATTTCCTTAAGTGAAGTAACCATAGGAATCATAAACTTAATATTCTTGTGAGTACTTGCACGTAGAACTGCTTTGATTTGTGTTTTAAAAAGATCCGTATTATCAAGAAGAAACCTAATTCCACGCCATCCCAAGAACGGATTTGGTTCTTTTACATCCAGTGGAAGCACTTTATCGCCGCCGATATCGAATGCACGAATTATAACCTTTTCGGGATAAATTTTTTCAGCGAGATCAGAATAAATCTGATACTGTTCCTCTTCATCCGGAAAATGATTTAATCCGTCAAAAAGTTGTTCGGTTCGAACAAGTCCAATTCCCTCGGCTCCGTTTTCAAACATAAGGATCAATTCTTCAGATAAATCTAAATTGCCGCGAATAATAATTTTCCTTCCGTCAATGGTTTCGGCGGGTAAATCCCTCAGTTTAGAAAGCTCTTCATTATAAATGGAGAGTCGTTCCATCTTCTCAAGATAGAAGTTACGCTGTTCGTGGGTTGGATTTACAATCACATAACCGTGGTAGCCGTCAATTATCAGCTCATCATTTTCGTTAATGATTGTTGATGCATCGTGAACACCGAGTACAGCCGGAAGTTTAAGTGACCGTGCAACAATTGCAGCGTGAGATGTTAACCCTCCGGTATCTGTCACATATCCTTTTACATTTACTCGCGAGAAAAGAACCGTATCGGCAGGAGTTATATTATTAGTCACGACAACCACTTCATTCTTGATTTTCGAAATCCATTTTTTCTTTCTAATATTTCGGATGATTCTATTTTTAATATCCTCAATATCATGTGATCGTTCTTTCATATACGATTCATTGGAATCGATCATTAATTTTTGGTATTTGGATATTTCATCATCAACAATAAATTCGGGTTGAATCTTTTCCTTTCTTATTCTAGAGTGAATGGTATCAAGCAGGTACGGATCATCAAGTATCATAATTTGAGCTTCAAAAATTGCCGCACGTTTTTCGCCGAGTTTATCAACAGCCAGACCGAAAATTTTCTTAAGTTCAGATTTTGATTTTTCAATAGCTTCGTCTAAACTTTTGATTGCCTGTTCAACATCAGTTATTTGTTCCTTAGATACCGATTCTACTTCCTTTTTATAAAGGAATGCGTTTGCAATGTAAACGCCGGGTGCGGCAGGAATTCCTTTTAAAACATTTTTATATTTTTCATCGAGTTTAAAGTTCATCGAATCCACGCTCAAAGTAAGATTTAATCTCTTTTAATGCTTCTTGCTCATCAACACCGTCAAATCTTAAAATAAGTTTCGAACCTTTCGCTGCAGCTAATGTCATAACACCAATTATGCTCTTCCCGTTTATTGACAGACCATCCTTAATAATAAAAAAATCTGATTTATATCTGGATGCTAGTTTTACAATCGTCGCAGCAGGGCGAGTATGAAGCCCTGAATCGTTTATAATTTTTACTTCTTCTTCAATCACTAATTCTTTCTTCCGCTAAGATCATTAACCAACCAAATTAGAGTTTCTTTGTAGTTTGAGTCCTTAATTGAGTTAAGACTTTTTATTGCTCTCCTATTAAAATATAATATTTCTTTTTCAGTATCGTCAAGTACGCCTAATTTTTCGTACAATTTTTTGAATTTAGAAACGTCTTTCCTTTTAATTCCATGATTACGGATGAAACTTTTAAGCAGGTTTTTATCATCTCCTTTCGCATTTTGCATCGCTTTTAGAAATAGAAAGGTCTTCTTACCTTGTATTAAATCTCCGCCGATCATTTTTCCGAATTTATCTTCCGAACCAAATATATCCAGCAGATCATCTCGTAGTTGAAATGCAATACCGGTATTGAGACCATAATTTTCAAGGGCTCGAATTGTTTTCGGATCGGCCCCGCCCAATCGAGCACCTATTGAACAGCATACTTCAAGAAGTGCGGCAGTTTTTTTCTTTATCATTTTTAAGTAATCGTCTATCGAAACATTTGCTGAGGTTTCAAATGCTTCGTCGTAACTTTGCCCTTCACAAACTTCGACAATACCTTGTGAAAATATGTTTATAACTTTTTTGTTGTTATCGCTGCAGTCTTTAAGCAAATAATTGTAAGCATGGGCGATAAGATTATCACCTGTCAGAATCGCAGTGTTCGAATCATACTTTTTGTGCACTGTCTGATTGTTCCTCCGTTTATCAGCGTTGTCCATAATGTCGTCATGAACAAGTGTAAAATTGTGAAACAATTCTACGGCAACTGCAGCATTTTTTACTTTATTAACGTTCCCTCCGGCTGCACCAGCTGACAACATTACAAGAATAGGTCTCAAACGTTTTCCTCCACTCTTCATAATGTAGGCAGAAGGATCGTAAAGTGTGCGCGGCAAATAACTTTCGAATAATTTCTGAAATTTTTGCTCAAGTGATTTTCGATATTTTTCGTACAGAAGTTGACTCGTCATAAAATAATGCTCAATAGTAATCTGATACTTTAATTAATTTATTTTCTCTAAGTTCTTTTAAGTCTCTAGAATTTGTTAGGTACATAACTTTTTTAATAGTTGAGATCCACTCCTCAATAACTTCAATTAATTTTTCGGCACCCGCATTTTTTAATAACCGAAAAAATGTTCCGGCAGAAGCAACAAGATCAGCACCTAGAGCAATTGACTTAGCTGCATCGAAACCATTTTTAATTCCGCCCGAGCCAATTAAAATAAAATTATAATTTTCCTTTAATTTATTTACGTCCTTAATACAGAATGAAGTGGGTAATCCCCAATCCCAGAAGAGTTCATCCGCGTTTTTTTCATTACGCAAGTATTCAACAGCAGACCAACTAGTACCTCCCGCTCCCGCAACATCCACGCCTTTAACACCTATCTCTAATAATTTTTCAGCTGCTTCTCCGTTTATTCCGCTTCCAACTTCTTTTACAATCACCGGAATAGTGATTTTCCTAATCAAACTTTCCAAATTATTTAATAGTCCCTTGAAATTTGGTTCTCCTCGGTGTTGAATTAATTCTTGAAGCGGATTAACATGAACAACTAAAGCATCAGCCTCAAGTGAATCAATAATAAATTTATAGTCCTCTAGTTTAATTCCTTGTGCAACCTGAGCCGCCCCGATATTCGCTAAGATCGGGACATCCGGTGCAGCTTCTCTAATTATTGAAAACGATTTTAATTTTGCTCTATCTTCAATAAGTGCTCTTTGACTTCCAGAGCCAATCGGAATTTTTAAGTGCTGCGCAACTTTTGCCAGTTCGTGATTGATGTTTTTAGATTCATTAACACCTCCCGTCATACAAGAAATAATTAACGGTGCGGAAATTGTTTTATTAAAAAACCTTTGTGCGATGTCAATTTGCTCTAAATTCAGTTCAGTGATTGCATAGTGCTTAAAATCATAGTATTCGAAACCAGCCGTTTTATTTCTGAAATTTGCTTTGTCCGTGCTGCAGATTTCGATGTGATCTTTTTTCCTTTTTGTAATTTCGTCGCTGCTCATAACCAATGAATAGATTAAAATTAAATAAAGATAAGAAAATTACTGTTTATTAACTTATCTGCTTTTTGAAAATGTCTTAATTATTTTTCCTTTGTAAAATATTTCTGAAACTTTTCGTCGCTTTCTAACTGCATTAATTACGTACATTTCATCAGCATTCAGCAGGTGCTCAATCGTTAAAACCTTCTCTTTCAGGTTGTTTTGATCAATCATTAATTTTCGATAGTTACCCGCCAGCAAACCACAATCAACGGGGGGAGTAAAAAAATCATCACCTAATGACAGAACAATATTTGAAATTGAGCCTTCAGTCAATTCGTCCAGGTTATTGAAAAAAATAACTTCATCAAATCCATCTGCAACGGCTTTTTTATATTCCTCATCGTATAATTTACGCTGGGTGGTTTTGAAATAAAAATAATTTTCTTTCGGGCTTGTGCGAGTTTCAGAAACAATTATTTTGAGATCATCATTTGAATCTTCAATCTCGGTTATTTCGGATTTACACTCACCCCACTTCGAAAGCAGAAGTTTGTACTTAAACCTTTTTTCTCGCGAGAGGTTCTTGATGTCATCGTTTATTCTATCCAACAATTTTTGTCGATTGAATATGAACAAAAAATGGTCAGCAGTTTTCCGCAATCGATCCAAATGATAATCTATCAACTCAATTGAGTTTTCCTCGATCAACATCGATTCGAATATCTCGAAATATTCTGAAGACTTTGTCAAAAAATTTGATTTCAAAATCGATTCTTTCCATTCTTCGTCCTCTTTGCTGTCCCATATAATTCCGCTTCCTATCCCTATCTCTCCTTTATATGTCTTTAGTTCAATTTCCAAAGTTCTTATCGGAATATTAAAAACAGTTTTTTCATCGCTCAAAAAACCTATTGCACCTGTATAAATTCCTCTTCTGCTCGATTCCAATTCGTGAATTATCTCCATCGTTCTCAATTTTGGCGCGCCGGTTATTGAGCCACAAGGAAAGATTGCTTCGAAGATATCGCAAAGATTATTTGTTGCTAATTCGCCTGTAACTCCTGATGTCATCTGATAAACCGACTCATATTTTTCAATTTTATGCGGTTCGATGACCTTAACACTTCCGGTTCTGCAAATTCTGCCCAGATCATTTCTTAGCAAATCAACAATCATTGTATTTTCTGCTCTATCCTTCTCGGAATTATAAAGAGTATTCGAATAAATTATATCTTCAGCGAAATTCTTTCCCCGTGAAATAGTTCCTTTCATCGGACGAGATGAAATATCACCGTTTTCGATTTTAAAGAAAAGTTCGGGAGAGATTGAAACAATGAGTTTGTTTCCGCAATTTAAGATTGATGTATATTTAGCAGATTGATTATAAATTAATCCTGTAATTAAAGCTACAAGATTATTTTTTACATCAAAGTTTGCTTTAAAAGTAAAATTTACCTGATATGTATCCCCTTGTTCAATGTAATTTTTAATCTTTTTTATCGATTCTTTGTAAGTTGATTCATCGATATCAAAATGTAGATCATCAATTTGCCAATTGTTTTCTTTAAGTAAATCTATTGCAGAGGAATGATCTATTTCATTCGATTCGAACTCATTAAAGTCATTAGTACAATAGAATTTTAAGAAAGGACTATCATTTTTATCATCGATTAGATTAAATAATCGTTCCTCAAAAGCATATCCCGCTTCGTAAGTAACATAACCGTAACAAAAATTGAATTTGTTTTTTAATTCATCTAAACTTTTAAACGATTGTCTAATCTCAGAAAGATTTTTAATTTCTATAGATTCAAATGGGCTTTTAAGAAGCAGTGTTTTTTGATCTTCCTTAATAGGCGGAGAATAGAATAATGCCGAACCCGGGTTATCAATTACGAATTTTATTAAAGAAATAATATCCATTAGCAGAAAAAGTTAAGTTAATCAAATATAGTTTCTTTTATTATTTTGCACTAGTTTTGTCAAATCATCTTAAACGGTCGAATTAAAAATGCAGAAACCTAGATTAAGTTTTTGGCAAATATGGAACATGAGTTTTGGATTTTTAGGAATCCAATTCGGTTTCGCACTTCAAAATGCAAACGCAAGCAGAATTTTACAAATTTTCGGAGCAGATGTTCATGAACTTTCTTGGTTCTGGCTAGTTGCTCCTCTGACCGGATTAATAGTCCAACCGATAATCGGTCACTATTCTGACAATACTTGGACTAGGTTAGGAAGGCGAAGACCATATTTCTTAGCCGGTGCAGTAGCAGCAAGTCTTGGATTAGTGTTGATGCCTCGTGCTGATATTTTTATTGCATTTTTGCCGCCACTATGGGTAGGTGCCGGTCTTTTAATGATTATGGATGCATCAATAAACGTTGCAATGGAGCCGTTTAGAGCGCTTGTCGCGGATAAACTTCCATCAGATCAAAGGACACTCGGTTTTTCGGTTCAGACTGTGCTAATAGGAATAGGAGCAGTAATTGGTTCATGGTTGCCTTATATATTAACATCATTGCTTGGAGTATCAAACGAAGCCCCCGAAGGTTCGGTTCCAACAAATTTGATATTATCATTTTTAATCGGCGCAATTGTACTGATCGGTACAATTGTATTAACTGTATCGACAACCAGTGAATATTCACCCGAAGAACTTGAAAAATTTTCGGACGATGAAACTGTGGTAGAAGAATCAGAGAAGAAAAGCATTTTTGATATTTTTTCGGATTTTAAGAATATGCCCCTTACAATGAGGCAATTAAGTTATGTTCAATTCTTCAGCTGGTTTGGGTTGTTCGGTATGTGGGTCTTCACAACACCTGCTATCGCACATCACATTTTTGGATTATCTCTCTCGGATACACATTCTAAAAGTTACCAAGATGCCGGAGATTGGGTTGGTGTAATTTTCGGAGTTTATAATGCCGTTTCCGCGGTCTTCGCCTTCTCATTGCCCGCTATTGCCGCAAAAATCGGACGAAAGAAAACGCACAGCATCTCCTTGATAATCGGTGCAGTTGGACTACTTTCGATTTATATTGTACCTGATAAATATTGGCTTCTCCTCTCAATGACATTTGTGGGTGTTGCTTGGGCAAGTATTTTGGCAATGCCTTATGCTATACTTGCAGGTTCCATTCCCCCCAAAAAGATGGGTGTTTATATGGGAATATTTAATTTTTTCATCGTGATTCCACAAATAATTAACGCTATAATCGGCGGGCCAATAGTGAAGTTTTTGTACGGCGGAAATCCGGTTTACGCTTTATTAACAAGCGGGGTTTCATTCTTGATAGCAGCAATTCTGGTAAACAGAGTTAAGGAAGTAGATTAAGTTAAATATTTTCTCATGATTGGGCGGCTCTCGGATCTGCGTATTACTTCTTCAAATCCATTTTTTCTGAATGAAGAAACGAATCCAGTCCAAGCAAATGTATCCGGATATTTTTCTAATTTATCAACCGGATAACCTTCGAGAATTTTTATCCCTTGTTTTCTTGCTATAGTTTCCACTTTTTTAACCAGTTCTGTTGCTATGCCTTTGTTTCTATAATCTTTATGAATATAAAAACAAACAATCGATAACACTTCTGCATTATCAATTACTTTGAGATTACGAGAACTACTAAGGCGCGGCAGTTCATTTCGTTTAGCAAATGAACACCACCCAACCGGTTTTTTTTCGTGATAAGCTAAAATTCCGGGGGAGGTATCAGTCTTTGCTATTTTCTTCATCAAGTTTTTATTCCCGGTTCCCTTATTCTTTTCAAATTCTTGTGAATTCAAACGCCAGTACATACACCAGCAGCCTCCGCATGCACCTTTTTCTCCGAACAACTTTTCAAAATCACTCCAATTTGCTGTACTTAAAGTTTTATACGTTAAATTCAATTTTATCCTCTTCAAAAAAACTCAATTGTTTTTCGGAACCGGAGAAAAATTTTTCGTGTGATAAGAGCCACTGTTTTCGATTTAATCCACCGGCGTAGCCTGTCAGATCATTATTTTTTCCAACAATTCTATGGCAAGGAATAATTATTGGAATAGGATTTTTTCCATTTGCATTTCCAACGGCTCTTACTGAATTCTTATCCCCTATTTGAAGAGCAATCGTTTCGTATGATACAGTTTCGCCATAAGAAACTTCACTCACAAGATTCCAAACATTTATCTGAAAGTCGCTTCCTTCCGGTGCAAGTGAAAGATCGAACTCCTTAAGTCCTCCATCAAAATATTTATTCAGCTGGTCTTTACATTTTTCAATTATCGGATTGATATCGGAAAAAGTTAATTCATGCGAATCAAGAAAATTGATGCTTAGTATTGCAGAATCAGAAGCTGAAATTCTCAAACTTCCGATGGGAGAATCTATATCATGCTTATAAACTTTATTTTCAAACATTTTTGCCTCGCGAAAAATTTTAATTAAATCTTCGGTAAACTCCTACGACCACACCAACTATTTTAAATCCAAAGTAAGTTTTGGATATAACAATCGGTTCGTATTCCGGATTTTCCGAATGGAGTTCAATCTTGTCATTATTTGAATAATATTTTTTAACAACGGCCGAATCATCCAAAACAGCTACAACCAGTTTTCCGTTTTTTGGTGATAAATTTGGATTTACTATAACAATATCTCCGCTGAAAATATATGCATCTTTTAAACTGTCGCCTTTCACCTTTAACAGAAATGATTCCTTTGGCATATAAGCAATTGAAGGAAGCATCACATTATCTATCGAATCGGGATAAATCGTAAGCGGATTGCCGGCAGCTACTTCTCCTAAAATAGGTGTGGGTGAAAAAATTTTTTCTTCAATGTTAACCGAAATACCGCGTGATGATTTTGGATGTCGATTTATATATCCTTTTCGCTCTAAAGAATTTAGATGCTGCTGGACGGTTGATCTATTTGATAAATTCAGACTTTCGGCTAGCTCGGCAAGTGTCGGAGGCATCCCGAAATTAGATTTATGCCTAATAATTTTTTCCAATACTTCTCGCTGTCGGGGTGTAATGTCAGATTTCATAATTACCATACAAATGTATGGTACAATCTACAAAAATTTTCCGCACTTGACAATGTGAAAATCGAAATATTGTTAAGCAAAAATACGTTTGAGTGAATCAACTAATTTATCGTGGAGAACCGGTTTAGAAATGAAATCGTTGAAACCGGCTGCAATGAATTTTGCCTTATCACCCGGAAGAACATATGCAGAAACAGCTATTACCGGAACATCCTGGTAAGCAGGCATTTTCCTTAATATATGAAGTGCATCAAGCCCGTTGTACTCACCTTGAAGATTAATATCCATAACAATAAAATTAAAACTCTTTGATTTTAAAAGCGGAATTGCTTCCTCAAAGCTTGCGCAGAACTCAACGCTTTTTAACTCTTTCATCTGAACTTTAAAAAGTATTTGCGAATCAACTTGATCTTCCACGCATAGACAGTTAAGTTCGGAAAGTTCTAATTCAGCAAGTTTTTCTAACCTGGGTTCGTGCATTTGATGAACAGCTTCAGTTTTTTCTTTACTTGCTTTTACAAGTGGTTCCTGTTTTTCTTTCTTCGGTTCTAATTTAGGTTCTTTTACTTTTACTACATCCCTCGTTTCTTTTCCTTCAAGAGAAACTGTCTTTCCTAAATTCTTTGCTTTGGATTCAGCTTCAAGATTTATAGGAAAAATTATAGCATATTCTGTTGCTTCATTATCTTTCTGAAATACCTCTATCTTTTCGGCAAGGATTTCAACAAGTTTTCGCGCAAGTCTAATGGTAAATCTGCTTATACCAAAAGCATGACGAATTATCGATTCGTCGACAGTGAAAAGCTCTCTTAAATTTTTCAGCAGCCCCGCAGAAACACCTGTTTTTGAATCTTTAACACTTATAATAAACTCTTTATCGTCCCTGGGATAAGCAGAAAGATATATTTTCTTCTCTTTGGTCATTTGAATTGAAAACTTTAGAAAGAGCGAAACTAAAGTTAGGAAACGCTGTTTGTCGGAATGAAAAGTCAAAGAAGAAGAAATTTTGCTATAATCAAGTTCAACATTTTTTGATTCTGAAGTTTTTTTAATGTTTTCTTCAATATTAGGAAGAAGTTCAACAAAGTTTATTTCATCGGAAGAAATATGGATTTCGTTCTGCTCCATATGAGAATATTCAACAGCTGTATCCATCGTTTGGAGCAGCACTTTTTGATTTTCCGATATGATTGAAGCAGCTTCCTTTTGATCATCGCTCGGATTCGGAATGCTCTCCATTAGTTCCTGCGTAAATCCTACAATTACATTTATTGGCGTCAGCAATTCGTGGAATAAATTTGAAAGGAATGACGGGTCAAGTTTTCCTGTAGTGATCTCGGATTTGTTTAAACCTTTCTTCGATGTTTCTTCGACTAACTTCATCTCTTTCAGAATTAATGAGAAAGATTCTATCTCATTGTTAAATCCAATATGCGGCGTTGATACAAGTTTTACCTCGCTCAAATCACCTTTAACATTCTTCATACTTATAATGAACTGCTGTGTATCCTTAGCGTCGGAGTGAAACACATTTGTGTTTATTTTTGCCCGGTCTCCGTCGGATAACAGACTTAAAAAAGGACGTTCTTTAAGATCTTGGAAAATAAATCCAAAATTATCAGTAACGGATTTATTACAGTAGGTTATAAATCCATCCTTATCCGTAAATATGACCGAATCACTAGTGTTTTCGAATAATACTTTGTAAATGTTTAGCTCTTTTTTGTTCTCGACGTTCTTCGTCACATCTCGAATTACATTCAGTTGACTAGCTTTATTTTCAAAAGTTGTGGATACTTTATTTATTTCCACCAAAACTGAGGTACCGTCTTTTTTCTTGTGTCTCCAAGGTCCTGTAAATACGCCTTCTTTCGATTTCTTGTTTGAACTTTCAAGTAGTGTTTGAATATCTTCCGGAGCATATAAATCCGTTAGATCCATCTGTAAAAATTCATCACGTTTATAGCCGTACAATTTTAGTGCCGCATCATTCACATCGAGAAACTTTAGATTTTCGACTTCATAAAGAAACACCGCTTCGGGCGTATTTTTCATAAGTAATTCGTACATATTTTCCTTTGAAGATTTCTTACTACTTATATCCGTAATTTCCATGAAAGTTAAGATATACTGATTGTTACCTTTAGAATCTGTTTCTTCAGCAATTCTGATCCTCATTTTCTTTAGTTTATCATTTACCGAGAAAGTATGCCAAATATCTACGTCAAATTTTCGATTCTCAATATGCAGCTTAACTTTTTTGAATAGATCCGAATCGGTAATCTGTTTTAAATCACTTCCCGCTAATTTTTGTGATTGTTCTAATTCAAAAATTTCAGAATATTTTTTGCTTACTGTAACAATGGAAAATTCGTTATTGATTAGAATGAAAGGTATGCTTAATTGTCTCAATAAAGCATGCTCAGTATCGATTGATTCTGATGAGGCAAATAATTCTGTCTCTGTTTTTGCAAATCCAATCATTGCAATAACCTGTTTGTTCAAGTCCAATAATGGAATTTCTGATATTATAACTTTATTACCGAACTGCTTTTCCAAACTGCTGATACCATGGTATCGTATTCCTTGAGAAGTTTCCTTGATATATGAATTAATGGCGTTATAAAATTGAGATAAATATGTAGGAAGAAATTCAGTTTCACTTTTGTTTTCAAGTTGTTCTTGTTTAAGATTAAAAACCGAAGCAAATAGTTTGTTTACAATAACGTATTTTGCATCCGGCATCTTTATCCAAAACGGACATTTAAGCTCATCAATTTTTTTTCTTATCCGCTTTTTATCAACCAGTGTAAAAGGAAAAGATGCTTTAATATCTGCTACTATTTCAAGAATTTCCTTATTAGCTAAACTTTCAAGTTCGATCGCACCTTCCATTTTTAAGGGGGCTTCGGTTTTTTCGTTTATCGATTTTCCATACAATAAAGAAAAAGTAATAATAAAGTTTTGAGTATTATCTACTGTTATTGGCGTGATTATCACATTAAAATAATCGGGGTCTTTTTTATTTCTAAATGTAATTTCTGCTTCCTCGGTTACCGATTTCAGGTAATTCTTAGATTCGAGTAAAAGTCTTTCCAATGTTTGAATTGATGAACCGGAAAAATAGCCGAGAAAATTCTCCCCCTCATTTAGTCCGAAAATCAAGTTATTAGTGACTTTATTAAATTTCCTTAACTTAAAATCAGCATCAACAATAAATGATGGTTCCGAAAGATTATGAAAAAATACTTGCTCTATATTTGGGTCTAACAACATCTTATTTTGCTCCTGGTGTTTGAGTAACCGGATCAGAATACTCTGAATAACCTTGGTTAAAAATTGCTCTGATTCGGTAAGTGTATGTTACGCCAAAGTTCAATCTCTCATCAAGATACTGGAAGGTATTTGGTCCGGATTGTTTTACTACACGGTATTCGGAATCCTGCTGCCAGCTTAATTTTCGTTCGAGGCTGAAACCTAATTTCGGTTCAACAATATCGGTCCACTCCAATAATATCGAATTATTTGGTCTTGATTCTGCTGTTAAAATTATTCGGTCGGAACCGGATGTTCCGTCAGTTCCAACAGTATTTGAAAATTCGGAAGTTAATTCGCCTCTGTATGAACGAACTTTGAAGTAGTAAGTAAGTCCGTTATCCGGGAGAAGAACATTATCGGCAATTGTATTCGGCGGATAAGATTTATATAAGAAAAATTCATCATTTACACCGTCTTGTCTCCATAATTGGAAACCGTCTTCGTCGCTCGAATTATCCTCCCAGTTCAACAGGTATAAATTAGTGTCAACTTCGGAAATTCTCAAATTTGTTGGAGGATTCGGCGGAAGTTCAGGAACAATCACAACAGCCTCATTTGAATAATCGGTATAGAAATCGTATGTAGTATAATGTCTGGCTCTATAATAATAAGTATTTCCCGCTACAACGGTATTATCGGTAAATGTTGTTACGTTTGCATCAACTTCGGCAAGTTCTGTGTAAGAACCACTTGCCCCGCGTTTTCTTTCGATGAACGTTCCATCCTCATAGAAAGTATCGTCAGTCCATTCAAGAACAACGTTCCTTGCTGTACTGTCAAAAGTTGCCTTCAAGTTTTTTGGGGGAGGAATATCTTCCGGAAGCGTTGTAACATTTGCGGGTGTTGACCATTCACTTTCCGAAGTGCTGGTAAACGATTGCACACGATAACTGTAAGTTGTATTCGCGATTAATCCTTCATCCAAATATTCCTTGTTGGATACAATTGCGATCTGCCGATAATCCGTGCTGGTTAAACTTGATCGCTGAATTCTGTAGCCAAGTTTTGGGATAGGATTATCGTCCCAATTTAACTGAACTTTAGTCGCACCAAGCGCAGTTGCGGTAAGATTAGTTGGTGCTTCATCGGGATCGTCAGCAGTGCTTACTTCATTTGAAAAAGGGGATCTGCCAAATTTATTCTTTGCAGAAACTTTATAATAATAAGTTATAAATCTCGAAAGTCCGTCGTCGTTTGTACGTTCGGTGTTTGCCGGGAAAATCTTATAGGGTGTAGTGCCGTAACTTCCATCGGCACCTTCCTTCCTCCAAAGTTCATAGTTCGATTCGTTATCAGAACTATCGTCCCATTCAAGATTAACGGAAAAGCTTGTGGCATTCCCGTCTAATTTTGTTAGTCTTAAATTTATGGGAGCTCTTGGCGGACTAGTGTTTTCCTGAACATAAATTCTTTCCTGAACTTCACTTGTTGTATACTTATTTTCGGTAGTCGCTACGTTTACAAAATAACTTATTCGAGTAAAAAGCAAGGAAGAGTCGATGTTCAAATACAATGGAGTTTCATTGCTGTTTCCTTCTGCTTCAAATATCTCTACAAAATCACCGTTATTGATTATGACTTCAAACTGCTTAAGTTCCTTTCTTGCGGGATTTGTTATTTTATAAGTGATAAAATTACTCCCGACCTGAACAGTATCACCAGTCGTCGGATCCAGCAGAGTAATTGTTACTTTATCATTAGGATTATCCACGCCAGATTCTACGCAGCCAAACATAATGATTCCCGTGAGCAGAAGCAGAATTCGAATAAATGAATATAGTTTGTCCATATATCTAATCACCAATGGTGTTATAAATCAATAATTACCGGAATTTTCAAAAACCAATTCAATCGACTCTCCCCTTTTAATTGATTTTACAACGATAATCCTTTTACCGGAAGTATCAATAAAATCTCTTTTAATTAACCTATTGTCAGTGATCGAATAAAAATTAAGAATTTCATTTGAAACTATGGTTACATCATCCATTGATTTTTCACCGGAATTTTTAATTGCAAAACTATATTTGGAAGAATTCAGCTTATCTACGGACACATGTAAATTCCGGTGATCATTTAATCTTCCGAAAATCTCTTTCGAACTTGTAATCCATGAATTATTCTGATTAAAATAAGAAATTGCTCTTAAAATCTCAGTTTTATAATCACAATTTTTAAAAGCACTTCGCGGAATGGATAAATTAAAATAAAGTCCTTCTTCATCGATTTTTGCAAATAAATTCTTTGTGAAATGAATAAATTCGTTACAATCTTCAAGTGAAAATTCTTTAACAGTAAGCGCAGCATCAATTTTTAACGGCGTTAGAATTAAACTCCCCTCAACAAGACTGTAATAGTTTTCATTAAGAAGACTTTTACATTCACAGTATAACGCATCAAACCCTTCATCCGCAAGTGCTTTAACATTTCCCGGACTTAACAAAGTCGTATTCAGAAATACTGTACTAAGTTTTTCGCCAAACGATGATTCAAAATAGTTGTTATAACTTGTGATTGTAGTTTTAAACTTATCCGAGGAAAGAAATTTTTCGGACATGTCAAGAGTAAGATTCTTGTAACTATTCAATTTCAATTTTGATTCAGAGAAAGGAGTTACGACCAAATCAAAATCAATTTTATTTTTCTTAAAATAAGTTACAAGTTCATCCTCAAAATTATTCAATTGAAGTGCAACCGCAGAATTTTTTGCATCGGGCCAAGGACTGATTGTAACAACCGGTTCAGAGAGCAAATCCTTTAATGCATTAAGATACAACCTCTCTAAATTTTTAATGTTGTTCGAACTGTTTAATGGATCAAAACTTTGAAAACCAAACCAATAAAATTTGCCATTATTAATTTTTCCTTTTATGATCCCAGGATATTTTGAAAAAGGATTGTATCCTTGAAAAATCTCTAAATTTGTCTGCCAATAGCCGAAATTTTCAATATCATTTTTTCCCGAGTGAATTGTTAATGGAATAAAATTATCATTAAAGTTTGTTACATATCCAAACTCCAAACCGCTAGTTACCGGCTGTTTTGCTTTAAGCGAGAGCAAGTATTTCATTCCTGGATGAAAATCATTCTTGTAATATTCAAACCCCAAAATTGAACCGAAAAGGTTATTCTCAAACTGTGTACCGTATCTATCCATTATACCAAATTCACCGTTAATTAATAGATTCCCTCCAATTTCAAAAAAATATTTTATTTCATCATAAGCTGCATAGTCGACACATAAAACATCAAAGGCAATCAGCAACGAATATCTTTCATCAAGTTCATTATCAATTTCGTCATCATTTACGATATCAAATTCATATCCATTACGGAACAACAATTTTTTCCATTCTTCAAAGTAGGAGTTATAAGGTTTGTTTAGTTTTTCTAAAACAGATTGTGTTCTAGATGGATTAACGAGAAGAATTTTTGCGTTTGAAGGAAAAACAAATTTGCCCGGGAAAAATATTACGAATACTATGTATAAAAATAAATTTTTCATTTTCTGATACCGGGTGTACACACATGTTGCTTTAAGCTGATTATTGTTATATCAGTTTGTTTTAAAGTTTATTCTCCAACGTTTTCGAAATCGATTAGAAGCAGCCTCGAATCGCCCGGTTTCAGATCTTCTATAAATAAGTAAAGAACGTTTGAATTTGGATCAAACTGAAATTCCGGGATTATTGTGTTGATGATATCGGAGCTAATTTCAATATTTTTTACCGGTTTGTTCATATTAACCTGAACGACAAAATCATCGGTGTTTCGCTCTTTTGGATTTGATACTTCAACAACAATGCGTCTTTTACTCCTAGTTTCATATCTAATTTCGATACCGCCTCGTTTGAACCACCATTCTTTAAGTTCTTGAATTGAAGTCACCCAAACATTTTTTTCACGCAGGTATTTCATTACGTCGTTTATTACCGACGCATATTCAGCTTTCAACTGGTAATCAGTGTGCACCTTAAGTACATAAAGCCCGCCTTCGAAGAGAAGCCTGTCTATATCTTCTTCATAGGTATATCTCTGAAAATTAAGATCGGTTAAGCCATACTCACCTATAATCTTTTTATCATCACGCGAGGTAATTGTTATTCCTAGGAGATTATGATCGCCTCTGATAAGTTTTTCGGGAACCGATCTGTCTGTAAGCGAATCTGTGATAACGAAATCCATTCCAGCAGACGATAATGCCTGGAGTGTATTTTCATCATAAAATCCGAAGAGAGGCATAATTCCTTTTACTCTAGTGTTAGTTATTTTACTAAGAGTATCACTTCCAACTACAATCGAAGAATACTGAACATCTTGCTGATAAAGATTAGATAATGTGTCCCCAATAAATTCCAGAAAACCGACATCCACAATCGCACCAAAATCCCCGTATTTTGAAAGAGACTTAATCAAAGAGGGATGTTGAGCTGCAACATAAGGGTCAACAAAAAAAGTTGCTGGATATTTATTTCGTTTTAATATTCCAACAAGATTATTAACGTTATAAATCTCTTCGGAAAGCGTTGGAGTAAATATAGCAGCGGCTTCATAAGGTGCAGGCCAGTCTTTCACATAACCGGTCGGTTGATAAGTTAACCAATGGATTGAATTAATAAATAAACGATCGAAGAAAATATAATCTTCCTGTTTTCCGATTACCGAGTTCAACTCGAAACCGAACCACACAAATCTGCCTTTTCCGTACGAACCGTATGCAATTCCTGCACTTTTACTTATTTCTTCACGCACCAAACCCATCTCGCGACGATAATCGTACCAATAGCTGACTTGAACTGTTCGAGGTTCTAGTATCTCAGCATATATGGGTCTATCCCAAGTAGCAATGTCAAGAGTGTAACCGGTTGGAATTCCGCCGGTTAGAGGCAAATTTCCTCTCAAGGTATGTATTCGTTTAAACTCAGTTCTATCGAGTTCTTTGGTAAATTTCATTCCATAAACTTCAGTAAAAAAGTCCCAACCTCTCCATTTTGCCTCGTCGGAATAAGTAGCGGTTCCGCTCGTTGCGAAAACGCTTCCACCGGATTCAAGATATTTTTTTATCTGAATTAATTGTTTGTCGCTAAGTGATTTTGATCCGGGAAGAACAAGAATTCCATAATCGAAAAACTCACCGCGCTCAATGGTTTGGTCTCCGATAATTGTATAATTTTTTTTATGTGATTTCAGAAATGTTTCCCAAGTATCAATATTATCACTTAACCAAGTTGATTCATCACCAAGTAAATTTTGAGTGTACTCAGAATAGAGAATTGCTATTTGCTTATCACCTGCAGATAGGATATAGTTAATGTTCTTCTTTGTCGGGAGGATTTCATCAATTTCATAGTTGCCGTAAACACCCTTGAGTATGATTAAATAAACCAGAAGACAAGCCACAAGTAAAACAAGCCCGCTAAGAAATATAATGGGGTAATTTACTCGCATACCTTTTTTTCGCCGAACAACCACTTTAATCCCTCTATTCAGTTAAAAATCTGACGGAAATATTATCTCCAACGCAAATTTTGTGCAGCTTCTTTTTCAACCTTTTCGTCATTTTGTGGTGCGACGTAACCATCGTTGGTATATCGCATAAATTTGCGCTTGTTCGTTTTATCACCGTCACTGGTTACATATGTGCCGGTCGGTGCTTTAGTATATCGTGAATCCGTATACTGAGAAGACTGCACATATGTTGGTCTCATCTCAGGTCCGGTTTGATTAATACCGCCGGCGGATGAAAACATTGGTTGACGTTCCTGTTCAGGATAGTACTCGCCTGCAGTGTATCGTTCCTCAGAATAAGTTCTTCTTCCCTCGCGGGTTCCCATCTGTTCTCCAACTGGAGCTATCATTTCCGCCGGAATTGTTGCAGGCTGAGGTGCCTTAGTCACTCTGCCTTTTCTCTCTCTAATTTTATAGAGGATGTATGCACCCACCGCTAAAATAAAGGTGGATATAGTCGCTACGAGTATTATCAGTGAAAGTATTGGAATAAGTTCCATAGTTATATTCCTATTATTATTTACTTGCTTTTTTTGCTTGTTGAGATCCATCCGGAGTTGCAGCTGCCGTGCCTGTTCTTTCGATTTTACCCCAAGTCATTTCAATTCCCAAAAATTCTTCCACAGTTGCCATCCCTTTGGTTATATCAATAAGAAGAATGAACACTAATCGATAAAACAAAGAATATAATACAAGCCTAAATTCTTCCTTTTCCGCGGCAACACAATAAACCGCCGCCATCATATCAAGAATAAGGATCGCAAACCACCAGAGAAATACCAGTGCAGACATGTTTGTAAAAACAGCCACGAAAATAAAAAACAAATTAGAAAGCACATTCATTCCGGGCCATATAATTGCTTCATATACCATGGACCAGAGAATCAAAGTATTATTGAAATTAACTGTTGGATTATAAATTAATTTTTTGTGTTTTCTTATTGCTTGAAGAATTCCCCTTGTCCAACGATATCTCTGTTTCAATAGATTATGCAATTTTTCCGGTGCTTCGGTATAAGCTATAGCATTTGGTTCATAATTTATCTTCCAATTTCGTTCGAGTATTTTTAGAGTCAAATCCGCATCTTCCGCAAAGGTATCACTGGAATAATAACCAGCGTCTCTAAGTGCAACTTTTCTAAAGATTCCGATCGGCCCGGGAATAATATTAACCGAACGAATAAAACCTTGAGCACTTCTCGGCATGTTTAAACCTTCAACATATTCTAAGGCTTGCAGATCGGTAAGAATTTTCTTTCTATTTTCAACCTTAACATTTCCGGCAACGGCACCTACTGCAGGATCGATAAAGTGACGCATCCCCATTTTTAATGTGCTGGGAGAAAGCTGCGAATCACCATCCATACATAGTACAAAATCGGCTTCTGAATATTGAATTCCTGCATTTAATGCTTTTGATTTTCCACCATTCGGTTTGTTGATCAAAGAAACTTTAACTCTCGAGCTAATTCCATCGTGATACCCGACTTTAGTCTCAGCAACTTTAGCAGTATCGTCTGTGGAACCATCGTTTACCACGATAATCTCAAAGTTTGGATAGTCGATTGCGAGCAACGAATCGATGGAAGAAGCGATTACTTTACCTTCGTTATAAACTGGAACTATTATGGATACGAATGGATAAAAATCTTCTGACTCTTCTACAGAATATCTAGTAATGAATAAATAGGCAAAAATTAGAATTCCGAAGTATCTGAAAAGAAGAACAAATAGAAAAATGAAGAGGGCAACAATTGACGCATAAACCAGCAAACCTTCAATCGAAGGAATTGTAGAACTATACGGCAAAGTAAAAATAATAACTAGTATTAGAACAACCGAAAGTATTCCCGAAATAATAATTGTTCGTAATTTTTCTTTTGCAATATCTCGATGCGGCGGCTGTGTTTCTCGATTATCCAGCGCAATTTGATATTTTTCTATTAATTGTTTTCTTGCCATTTTTCTATTGAGTTTTTATTTAATTTATTTATAATTTTATAGACGTAGAGTTATTTAGTAATATAATACTTAAATAAGTTACTTCAAATAAATAATTTACGGTAATTTATTAAAGTCTTTTCCCAACAAATTGTCCTTAATTTTGTAATCATTTTTCTAATATAATGTCCAAAAAGCCGTAAGATAAAATGAAGCTGAAGTATATCCATCTTCATCTCTGAAAGTATTTCCCCAAAACGCATTTCCTGAAATTCTAAGTCGTTCAAAAACATCATAAATTACTCTCGCATTCAGTTCTCTTAAGAGATAATCGCTTTGAGGAATGTATCCGATTTTACCCCCTATTCTAAAATCCCAAATTCCATCATCAACAATTTGCCACACTGCAAACAGACTGTGAGAACTGAATTCTTGAGGTGTATAGTAATAAACTAAATTATATCTAAAATCTGAGAAAAAATATTCATATCCTAAAAGCAATTCTTCATAAAATCTTCGGCCTACTTTAGCGCGAAAATTATTACCAACATTGTCCGGAATATCATCACGGTCATCAGTAAGAATGTATTGGTACAATCCGGACAAGTAAAGACCATATTTCGTATTATGTTCGGCATCAAGAGAAAAAATCTCACCCAGCAATCTCGTTCTAACTAAATATGGTGAATAGAGTAAAAACGCTGCATCATTTCTTATATACTGACCACCGATAGTCAGTCTATCTTTTTCTTTATGAGTATATCGTAATCCCGTTTGAACCACCGGCTGCCTAATTGCATAAGGAGAATAAACCTCGCCATAACCAAAACTTAAAACAACTTCCTCGATAGGACGAATGTAAACATGCCCCATCAACTGTGTATAATGAAGTCTATCATTATCATTTTGCAGATAACCACGTTGCCACGTTCCACCTACTGATATGTATCTCGCCAAGCCAATCTCCAATCCGATTCCACCATAAACAAGACTGAAATCAAGATCATCCGTAAACCCGTAACCCAAGGGTGAAACAACCATGTATGAAAAGAGATAATTTGTAAAGTTCCTCCAAGTTCTGCTGAAACCTGATTCGTCTTCCGGATCCGGAGGGAGCCAGTCGAGTCTCTGCTCTATATCGTAAGATTCCGGAGCAACTTCAAGTAATTCTGAATAAATCTCTTTTGCTTCCGGATATTGCTGCATTTTTGCATATGAATCTCCTAGATACATTTTCATTTCCAGATCTGATGGATCATCATCAACGAGTCTTTCAAATTCATCCAATGCCCTCAACGAATCGCCACTCCAGTAGATAACCTTAGCCCGCATTTTATCCATATCGGGATCGTAGGACTGACTAAGTTGATCATCATAAATAGCAATTGCGTCATCATATCTTTCAAGACCAACATAAACATCCGCAAGTTCGTACATTATATCAGGAGTGGGCGAAGTCTTTGAAATATAATCTTCATAGTAAGGAAGTGCTTCGTAATAATTTTTTTCTTGTGCTAATTCCCTACCGTAATTCAACTGTTCAATAAGTTTGTCTTCCGCAACCCTCATCTTTAAAAATTCCAGCATAGACAGTAGTTGATCAACATCCGGATCATCCGGTGCGATCTGTAGAGCCTTATCTGCATAACGCTGAGATTCATCATAATTTTGCGTTTGAAAATTCAGAGTCCCCATAGCAATCAGAGCGTAAAGATTATCAGGTTCGTACTGAAGTGTTTTTTCAAGATGGTAACGTGCACTCTCCGGATCTTTGGAAAGCCAAACTTCAAGCTGCCCTGTGAGTAAATTATATTGAGGATTCTCAGGATTCAATTCGACTGCTTGTAAAACATGCTCGTAAGCGGGGTCGTACTGTCGATCATAAGAAAAAATTTGTGCGAGGAAAAATTGCAGTTCGTCATCGTTTGGATTTTCAGCTAAGTATTCAGATAAAATATTAATAGCATCTTGATAATCTTCATTTGCCGAGTAAACTTCAGCCAATGCTTTCACCGCATCGCTGTTCTGCGGATCATCTTTTAGCAGTCCGTGCAAATCCTCAATTTTTTGTTCTTTTTGCACCTGCCTAACCGTTTCAACGCGTTCCCTTAACGATTCGTAAGAAGGCACACCCTCATAATTGGGAGCAAGATAATTCATCTGTTCATATGCTTCTTGAAATCTTTCGGCTAAAAGTAATTCTTCAATTAAACTGAATCGTGCTCCGTCGTCGTTTGGATTGTTTCGGAGCAGATTATAATATCTATCGATCGGGTAAATTCGATCAACTCTTTCGAATTCTCTGGGTTGAGCTAATGTTACATAAGGTTCATTTTTCGCAAGATCTAGTCCGTCTTGAGCTTCTTTAAAGAAAGGTTTAAAGCCCAAGGATGTTGTAAATGCATTTCTTGCAGTATCGTATTTACCTAGCCAAAGGGTGAAATATCCGTATCTGCTCCACAACCGCCAATCCTCCGGATACCTTTCGACATATTTTTTAAGAATTTTTTCACCTTTAACTATGCTCCCAGTGTGAGCAAGTATTATTGAATAACGAATAATTTCATCCGGAGATGCATCATCATCCCGGGCTAAATATTCGTCATACCATTGTTCGGCAAGAGCCCATTCTTCGAGCCATCTATAAGATTTTCCAATTTCCAAATAGTTAAAAGGATTTGAAGGATCAATTGCGATTTCACGTTTGAATCCGTCAATTCTGTTGTAGAGAATTCTGTGCCATACTTCCATTGTTCTTTGGAGATTACGCTTGATTTCATTGTCGTCAACAGCAAGTTTCGATGCTCGTCTAAAATCTAAAACTGCTTTTTCATACTCACTTCTTTTTTCGAAACAAAGTCCTCTTAAATTATAACCTTCTGCACTTCTAGCATTTATAGAAATATACTTATTTAACAAATCTATAGCTTCACCATATCTACCTGCTTGCATATGAAGCATCGCTTGACGTTTCATACCCTCATCCTTCAACTGACCAAAAGTGACAGCTGTCATTAGAAATGCGATAATTAATATTTTGTTAAACACTTTCATATTTCGTTATATAAATTTATTTACCGGGAGATAGCTGCCAGGATCTTGATGCGCTTTATTCAAAGATTCTTCGGTTAATTCCTCAGCGTTTTCAATATCTTGGTTTACTTCTATATTAAGAATCGAAATATTTTCCCAGACTGTTTCAACATAGTCTATATCATCAGAAGGCAAATTAGATTTAAGTCTGCTCAAAAAATGAACCACGCTGTTAGGGTTGCTTCTAACTATCAACAACATCAATACGTTGTCTTTTATACAAATTTTATCCTTTCGTTCGGTTGAAAGCTGTACACTATTTTGCAATTGATTTAAAGAAATTAAACCTTGTGTCTGCGCCATTGCATTTAATTTTACACTTACCAGGTTAAAAGTTTGTCCGGTGCTTTTATAAAGAGCAATCTGATTATTCAGAATTAACAAAAAATCATTATAATTATAAACGTTGTTAAATACTTCTCTTTCATTTTTATCCTGTTTCGATTGTGTATAAACATAATGCGGTGCTGTTTTCTGCTGAGCCGCCAAACTGTTCTTAATATCAGCATATTTGCTCGGAACATCGTCCACATCCGGAGCAGTTGTTACACCTTTGAAAGGTTCTATTCGATACTTAAAATTAAATTGCCCCTCCGTATGACCTACATTAGGAGTAATAATAATATTTCCGCCATGAAATCGATTATTAATTTTTGATTGACTTTTTCTAAGTTGAAAAACTCCTGTAACATATTGCGAAATTGCATTAATGATCTGTTGCGCTTTTTCTGTAGCCGGTTCTCCTACCACAAAGAAACTCGTGACGTCACGCTCCTCTATTGTTTCCAATGTGTTTAGAAATGTATCCTTAAGAAGCTCAATGTTTCTAAAACCAATATAAGGAGTTAACTCATCAAAGATAATTCTGCTAGGATTATATTGTTCAACAACGGTAATAATATCACGCAAATAATCGATCAAATAATTATCTGGATTTGGAACAGCATAAGCGTCGTTTGGAGGTGCAACTCTTACAACAATAATAAGATTGTGATTCATATATGATTGGATATCAAAATTCAGCGACGCGGCCTGAATCATTAAATCTTTCGGACGCATATTTGTAAAATAAAGACAGACTTCCTTCTGTTTAGCAGCTTCTAATGCAAATTGTAAACCCATTAAGGTTCTGCCGGATTTACGCGCGCCAATAAGCATATAACTGCCGCCGCGGTAAATTCCGCCCCAAACGTCATCAACAAATTCAAATCCGGAAGGAATTAATCTTACTGAACCAGCCATTTATCGTTTCCCATTATTATTAACATATATACAGAACAAAATGTATGCCTAATTTCATATGAATTTTCCCCAAAAAACCAATAAAAACTCATTTTTTATTCTCCAAATGAGAAAAGCATATAGGATGTCTCAATATAATACAGAAAGAATTGCGGGAATTATCTTGAAAAATAACCAAACACAAAAATAGCTGTAGCATTTGCTGAGATTGTCGGTTCATTAGTTATATAATCGTTCCTGTCATCTCTGTAATATGCTGATTCAGTTTGAAACCGGCTTAATGGATCAGAAGTATTGTATTTTATATCAACACCCTCAAAAATAGATTTTTTTACCGGACCGGCTGCAAAACCTCCCGGTAATTCTCCCCTATTAAAATATGCAACTTGATGATGGAAATTTCGGGTAAAATTCTTACCAATATTATAGATAAAACTTAGCCCCCAAGGATTTTTGCCGAGCACATAATCCCGTTGATAGATATTTAGTGAGTCAAACTCCGTGCTCCCGGTTATAGTTTTATAGAGAATGGCTTGAAGACTGATTCCCATCAACGTGTTGTTTGATCCCCAATTGTGCTCAGCACCCTCACCGAATAAATTATTGATTTTTGCGGCATTAAAATGTCTTAGATTGTCATAAATATAATTGACGAATCTTCTATTTGTTTTCGCAATTTTATAATGCGCAAGCGAATTTATGTCTCCCCAACTCCACCAATAATCTGACTTCGCATCGTCTGCAAAAGACATCGCCTGTTTAAGATAATTTGATTTACCCGTAGTTTCATAAAGTTCGACTGCGCTTAGTGCCATTTTCCCAGAGAACGATTTGTCCAAGTACATTCCCGTTCCGCTGCTGTCAACATCCGGCATATGAGAGGAAGCTTCGAAAATTTTAATTGCTTTGTCGAGACATTGATTGGCATATTCTAAATATTGAAATTCATCCGTCCAAATACGTGCTCCCATGGCTAATGCTGCCGAATAAAGTCCCGCAACATTTTTTGCTCCCCCAATAAATCCTGGTCTATCGTAAGCAAGTTCGTCATCTTCAGGCATTCTCCACCCTACATCGTGATCCCGCAAATCTTGAACTTGAGTTATAAGTTCTGAATTGCGGATATTAGCCCGGAGCAGCCAATCTAACCCGATTTTTGCTTCCTCGAGAATGTCTGGAACATTATCTTTATTGTAATCGAAACCAAACCTTTCTTTATCAAATTCATACGAGAACATAAGCATATATGTGGAATAAGCAATCGTGCTCAGAAATTTCACATAATCACCAGCATCATGCCAACCACCGGTAACATCAACTTTTGTGTATTCTGGAGAGCCATCTGGTAAAATTAACCTTGTAACATCAACCGGATGACATTCTTTATGCATATAAGGATTTGTGTATCCACACCTTTGGATTTTGAAAAATTTTAATAACTGCTGGGTAATTCCATTAAATACACCATGTTTAATCTCAAAGGAGAAAGATTTTTTATCTTCGATCTGCAGAAAATATCTCCCGTTCGATTTTACTTTAGTAAAATCGATAATGTAGGAATTTGAAAAACCCGCATAACTGGTGCCGTAGTTTTGGAGTTTGCCTTTAAATTCACTTTTATTTGAGTTTGAGTTAACAAGCTCAAATTCTGAGTCGTCAAGGTTTCTGTTAGTTAGAACTACCGCTGTCTTCATGTCATTCGGTAAAAATCCAACCTGAGATACCCTAATATATAAATCATTCTGGGAACACGTAAAATTTAAAGTTCCCAAACTGATAAATAAGAAAAAGATATTGCTGAAATATTTCAATCTAATCTTGGCTTTATTAATTATTATTTTTTTTGTCTTTTTTGGGATAAGTTGTGCCAAAGACAAAATCCCATATAGGCTGACTAACCCCAAATCCTAAATTATCCCATTTATAATGATGCAGCATATGATGATTTTTTATGTAAAGCCAAAATTTACTCTTCATATTAAAATGATGAACCGCGTAATGAGTAATATCGTAGAACAAATATCCTGTTATAAAACCAACAAAAAATGGACTTACTTGATCAGCACCGAAAATCAATAAAAACAAAACATAAAACAATGAAGCCAGCGGAATACTAACTGACGGCGGCATCACTAAACGCTTTGTGTCATTTGGATAATCGTGATGAACTCCGTGGAAAATAAAATGCATTCGTTTTCCCATATTTGATTTCGGTTCAAGATGGAATACAAATCTGTGGAGAACATATTCTGTTAAAGTCCAAATAAATAATCCGAAAATTATATTTAAGATTATCGTTCCTGCAGAAAGTTCATAAATTGCTATTGCTCTATATAGAAAGTAACCAATTACGGGGACAAAAATCCATAACGGAACCGTCCAATGAACTCTTGAGAATGCTTCCATAAAATCACTTTTGAACATTCTAACGGTTTCATCTTTATTGGATACATATAACTTTGTCATATTGCTTATACCCTCTCTTTAGATTTTAACATTATTTAGGAAATATAGCAATTTCAAAAATTTTTGTAAATGCTTAATAATCCGCATCGAAATCACGAATGGACGTATAAAAAATTTAATATTTTAAACAAGTATATACGAAGAAGGCTGCCTTGTTGGGGCAGCCTTTTTCGATTAAGGATAAATACTAAAAGAAAGCAGATTGGCAGGCAACCAAGGATAAAGTTACCACTGCCATCAAACAGAAAATAAATACTATTCTTCCAAATAAACTCATTTTTACCCCTCTTATTTTCAAATTTTATGGTTAATAATGAGGCGGTAATTCCGCCTCATTAAAATTATTTCAGCAGCATCATTTTTTTGGTTTCAACAAAGTTGCCTGCGGTTATTCTGTAAATGTAAGAACCACTGGAAACTTTCTGACCGTAATCATTTAAGCCGTTCCAAACAATTGAGTAATTACCTGCAGAACGCTGATCATTTATCAATGTTGCAACCTCGCGACCGAGCATATCATATATTTTGATGCTCACGTGATCAGCCTGCGGCAAAGCAAACTCAATGGTTGTAGTTGGATTAAAAGGATTAGGATAATTCTGTGATAATTTATAATCAGTCGGAATCACCTCTTCCTCTGCACTGGTTACACCATCTAGACTTAATGTTGGACCTGTTTGAGGAGATCCGCCATTAATCTTGTAAAGCGATGTAACAGTTGAGCTTAAATCTAAATTAGATTTCTTGAATTTTAAGCTTCCCAATTCAAATGTATTCATCTGACCTTCGGCACTTGCAAATACAAACTTTGCAATTCCTTCAGATACTTTATTTGCATGAACGAAATATTCGTTTCCTTCAAATGCTCCTTTGAATGCCTGATAATCAATCTCGTTCTGATCGTATACAACGATGAACTCAACACTTTGAATTGGTGTTGTTGATGAACTTACACTAAACGGAAGTTCAAGAATTGCTTGGTTTTCACTGTCTACCGGATTTCCAAAAGCCATCATATCAGGCTGTGAAATCGGAGGAGCAGGCGCAGGTGACCAAGAACCGTTGAAGATATAATATACTGTCGCAGCAATATCATCGGCATCGACATCAAGATCAGAATCAACATCTGCATTAGTGAATGCCTGACCAGTCAAAGTAATTGAACCTGCAACGTGCTGAGCCATTAATAAAACGTCATCGAAATCAACATCAAAATCTAGCTCGGCATCACCTAAAACTGTACTTGGAGCAGGTGAATAAGTATAGCTGACTGTACCGCTGAAAACTCCAGCGCCGAACAGATTAACACCGTCAGCCAAGAAATCGTTGTAATCCCCTTCTACAAGGGTTGAACCATTTGCTCCAGCAATAACTGTAAAAGATAAACTAAACAAAGTTCCCTGTCCGCTCAAAGGCGAAAAACCCCAAGCAATAAAATCAATTACTCCGGAACTTGATTCGTAGAACACTGCAGACCAACCAGCATTGTTCAATAAAGTCAAGGCTCCTACCGAACCGCTAAGAAAATCAAGTTCTGAATCATCATATGTAAATCTGCCGGTCAATGTATAACCGATCGATTCCGAAAACAGATTAGTTGTTACATCTAACGTAACAGTTGCTCCGGTTGAGGTTGATTCATCTTCGATATCCAAATAAGGAGTTCCACCTAACCAAGGATCGTAATCAACATAAGGTGTAATATCCGAAGTATCAGAATCAGTGCCAAAATAAGCACCCATACCAGGCAAATTAGTACCACGAGGACCTGAATCATCACCCCACCAGTTATTTTGAGCATCAAGTACATCAACAAAAGGAGTTAATGAAGCCACTTGAGAAGTGTGCAGTCCTAGTCCATGTGTCGAATTCACGTTGTTATTATTGAAAACTACTGATGCATAATAACTGTTATCTTCAAAAAAGATCGCATATTTATCATAATCTTTAGTTGCAGTTATATTGCTAAATGAATTCCCAGTAACAACTGCATTTGGAGTTGGACCTTCTAATCCAATCCCCCTTCCCCAAGTTCCGTATATATTACTAAATGTATTGTCAGTCATTTCAGGTGAGATTGTCATACCAGTACCACTACTGCCAAGATTGATTAGAATACCATAAGCTCCCGACCATTTACCACTCAAATTCACATCATGAACGGTAATATCAGAAATTGTATTGTTATTAATAACAAGGTTTGTTAAATCTCCATCTGCGTTACTATCGCCAATAAAGATACCTTTTGATGTACCGACATCAGAATTTCCAATATTTGATATAACATTATTTTGAATTAGGATATCATCAATATCATTACTTGCAACATTTAAGTATATACCACTACAACGATTCTGTTGATTTTGAGGATTAGAAACTCCATCCCAAACGAGATTAACACCAATGGACTCGATAATATTATTAGTTATTGTTATATAATTTCTTTCTTGGAAATATATCCCATATTGTCCGTCTGGATTATTAATTGTAAATCCATCAATGATAATATTATCAGAAGCAAGTGTAACTGCATGATTTGAATTTCCTTCTATGGTAGTGCTATCAGCACCCTCAGTTCCCTTAAGTTCAACGTCAACATCAACTGTTAAACTTTGGGTGTATGTTCCGGGTCCAACATAAATTTTATCACCTGAACTTGCTTCATCTATTGCTTTCTGAATTGTCGCAAATGCATCGTTGGGACTTGTGCCGCTGTTAAGATCATCACCACCGTTACCAGGTGTTTCAACATACCAGATCGTGAAATTACCTGTCGTATATGACCAGAACCAAGAATATGCACTATAATTACCTGAAGCTTCAGATCTTACTCTCCAATAATATATTGTACTTGGGGCACCGTTGTAAAAATATACCGTATCGGTAACATTTGCTGTATGAACCGCAGCTAAGGTAGAGTCAAGATAAATTTCTATATCATACGAATCAGCTTTAATTACGTCACTCCAAGTGAAATAAACTCCGGTGTAGTCTTCTGTAGATCCATCTTCAGGAGCTAATAAGGTTGGAGTATCAGCAGCATCTTTTGTTGTAAAGTCCCAAGGAGATGACCACTCGCTTGTACCGAAAATTGTGGTAACTCTTACCCTCCAAAAGTACTGAGTGTTCAATTCGAGATACTCTGTAGCTTTTGGATAATGAATGTGATATGAAGTATCAACCAATCCGTAATACTCTCTATCGACAGTAGTAAAAGTCATATCAGTGCTCACTTGAAGATCATAACTAAAAGCACCTGAAACAGAATACCAAACAAGAGTAGGATGATAGCTAAAGTCTGTTGTTCCATCTGCCGGAGAATAATGCTCGGGTGGATCCACAGTAAAACCTCCGCCGCCAAGATCTACATTGAATGAAAATGTTGTCGACCAATTTGAATATACATTATTTCCGTTCTTTGAACGTACTCGCCAATAATAAGTTTCCCCATCGGATAATCCGGAAACTTCATATGAGAAATCGGTTAGACCAGTTTCATCAATGAAGAGGAGTGCAAACGTATTGGATGTTGAAACTTGGAGTTCGAAGGTCAATCCCAATGATGAACCATTCAAATACCAAGCAAGATAAGCTGAAGATTCGAAAACATCCGAACCATCAAGTGGAATGTTCAATACAGGAACTAATGGAGTTCCTCCACCTCCGCCGCTTCCACTGACAGTAAAAGACCAAATTCCTGTCCAGGCCGAATAAGCTCCCCCGGCAGATTTTGAACGGACTCTCCAATAATAAGTCTCCCCGGAAACCAAACCGGATACTTCGTACGTTAATCCTGTCAATCCAACAACATCAACAAAAGGACCGGACATATCCGGATTAACTGAAACCTGAAGCTCAGTAGTAAGACCGGCTTCGTAACCATTGTAGTACCAAGCAATATATGTTGAACTTCCGTAAACGTAATTAGAACCGTTAACGGGAATGTTCTGTACAGGTGTAAGTTGTGCAAAGACTGGATATGCGAATATCAGCAAGCCTAAATACACCTTTTTAAGGAGTGTTGCTAGATTCATAGTACCCTCATACTATTAGTTTATATTATAATTGTTTTTCGCTGGCTAGGCGTGAAATAAACAGTAATAAGATAAGAGGTATTTTTTAAATAAACAAATAAAATTGTACATAAAATTAGATTAGTTTGACCGAGATCAAAGTATACAAAAGGTAAATAATTTTAATAACTTAAGAAATACTTAATATTGAGATAGAAATAAAAAAAAGGCAGTAATGACAATTTGCCTAGCCCAGCAATTAATTGAACACTACTGCCCTCTCCATAATGGAAATCTTCAAGTGTGAGGGTACACAATGAATCTTTACTCTATTTTTAACTCAAGTATTGAGCCAACTCAAATTTCACGTTTTCGTACCATTATTGGTGAGTCTTTATGTTTTGTTTTGAGAAAAAAAAATCTAATGAATCAAAATTGTACACAATTTTTATTGGTTTTTTGAATTTATTCACTAATTTTATGACTAATTTTTCAAAACCGAAATCAAGCAATCAATTCATTCAATAATCATAAAAATTTATGACTGAACAAAGAGAGCAATGGGGTTCTAAAATAGGCTTTATTTTAGCTGCTGCAGGTTCTGCCATCGGTTTGGGTAATATTTGGAAATTTCCATATATAGTTGGACAAAACGGTGGTGCAGCATTTATTATTATATATCTGATTTGTACGGCTGTTATCGGTCTACCGGTATTAATCGGTGAAATTTTAATCGGACGTACAACCCAGCGAAATCCAGTAGGTGCTTTTAAACAACTCAGTAAAACGAAATTTTGGGCTGCAGTTGGGTCAATGGGAATATTAGCAGGTTTTATAATTCTAAGCTACTATGCCGTAGTTGCCGGCTGGGCACTGGGATACATATTCGAAGCCTTTACGGGAAACTTTTTTGATTTTTCCGAACCGACTCAAGCGGGTGATCATTTTGGTTTACTGACGGGCAATGTTTACTGGATAATTGGCTTTTTTGCACTCTTTATGATACTTACTATGGGAGTAGTGTTTGCGGGTGTTCAGAAAGGAATTGAGCGCGGTAGTAAAGTATTGATGCCTATTCTTTTTCTACTTCTTATAATACTGATGATAAGAGGAATAACATTACCCGGCTCGGAGGTTGGTATTTCATTCATCTTAAAACCAGATTGGTCTGTGGTAAATGCTCAAACTGTTCTTCTTGCTCTCGGACAGGCATTTTTTACATTAAGCATGGGTATGGGAGCAATGCTGACGTACGGAAGTTACATGTCAAAAAAAGATAGCATTCCGTCTTCAGCATTACAGATTACGGTTCTCGACACTTCAATTGCGTTGATTGCCGGTATTGCTATCTTTACTTCAGTTTTCGCAACGGGACTCGATCCTAATGCCGGACCGGGATTGATTTTTCACACTCTTCCTGTAGTGTTTACAAAGATGCCCGGCGGATTCATCTTCTCGATATTTTTCTTTATACTTCTTACAATTGCTGCAATAACATCAGCAATATCTTTGTTGGAAGTAATTACTGCCTACTTTGTTGATGAAAGAAAATGGAGAAGACATAAAGCGGTCATAATATTCGGAACTATCGTTTTCTTGATAGGAATCCCAAGTGCATTATCATTCAATCTTATGTCCGATTTTCATTTATTTAACTTAAACTTTTTTGATTTTATGGATTTTATTGCTTCAAACATTTTACTGCCACTCGGTGGCCTGCTTATGTCAATATTTATAGGTTATATCTGGGGAATGGATAAAGTTCTTAAAGAATTGAAGTTTGGAGCAGAAAAATTATTTGATAGATATCCACTATTAGTAAAATTCTGGCAAGTTTTTATAAAATATTTTGCACCGGTTTTTATCTTTTTAGTGTTGTTACAGTCCACAGGAATTTTGGATACATTAATTTCCATTTTTGAATAAAAAAAAGAGGCTTATGAATCGAGCAATTGCAGGAATCATAACACTTGGTATAATTTTCGTTATTGTAATGATAGGCGGTGTTCCAATTTTCGACACCGTTTGGAGTTTCCCCGGAAACTTCGAATTTATTTCAAATTTCCCCTCCAAAGATATCCCCTTAGGTTCAATTCCGTTAATGATAGTTGCATTACTAGGCACGGGTATTTTCATTTCAATAAAACTTGGTTTTCCTCAAGTAAGAAAAATTTGGCACGGTATTAAAGTTACTGCCGGGAAATATGATGACCCTAACGATGAGGGAGATCTTAATCACTTCCGTGCCTTGACCACCGCCCTATCAGCAACTGTTGGTATCGGAAACATCGCAGGTGTTGCAACCGCGCTTTATTATGGTGGCCCGGGTGCACTGTTTTGGATGTGGGTTACTGCATTTTTTGGAACAGCTCTCAAATTTTCTGAATGTACTTTGGCATTAAAGTACCGCGATATGTTGCCGGACGGTTCGACCGCTGGAGGTCCAATGTATACAATTTATAAAGGACTTGGGAAAAAATGGGGTTGGCTCTCAATTGCATTTGCCGCTTTCGCAATTATTTGTTCCTTTGCTACAGGTAATGCTATACAAGCATTTACTGTTTCTGATCAAGTTTATGCTGAAGTAACAAACATTGTAGGTAATTCAACTTTCTTAACAGCAAAACACGAAATGATCTTCAGCGGATTTCAAGTTTCCTATCAACAGATATTAAATGGATTGGTCCTTGTTGCTATCGTAGGGGCAGTAATTATAGGGGGAATTAGAAGAATTGGAAAAGTAACAGGCTATTTAGCACCAATTATGGCTGTGTTTTATGTGGTAGCAGCGATTTTAATCTTGGCATCAAACCTCGGTGAGATTATTCCTTCATTCGGGATCATATTTGAAATGGCATTTAATCCACCGGCAGAAATAGCGGGTGTAGGTACAGGAGGATTCTTAGTCTTTTTGAATACAATGTTGTGGGGAATTAAAAGAGGACTTTATTCAAATGAAGCCGGTCAAGGAAGCGCTGCCATTGCACACTCAACAGCAAAAACAAAATATCCTGTTAGAGAAGGTTCTGTAGCACTTTTAGAACCAATGATAGATACTATTTTGATTTGTACACTCACAGGTTTGGTAATTATAACTACCGGCGCTTGGCATCACACTGAATTTTATGTAAACAGAATTGATCCGGCATTCAACGGCGAATTACTTAACGCAAGTCTTCTAACTTCATTAGCTTTCAAAAAAGGATTGATGTGGCTTACTAGTTACGGCGATAAAATCGTAACGATAGGCGTTTTGCTTTTTGCAATATCTACAATGATAAGCTGGTCATTTTATGGCGACCGGGCAACTCATTTTTTATTCGGACAAAAATTTATCCTTCCCTATAAATGGTTGTTTTTGGTTTTTGTTTTCATCGGATCAATTGCCGAACTTGAAGCCGTTTGGTCCTTCGGAGATGCTGCTCTTGGATTTATGACCTTCCCAAATTTAATTGCAATAATTCTCCTTTCCGGTACTTTGAAAAAAATAACTAAGAAATATTTTAAGGAAGAATACAATAAAATTTAACCAATTCAATCCCCGGTAAGTGATTGTGATTATCGGGGATTGTGCATTATTTCTGCTTTTGAAATTACTTTCCAAAGTAAATATATTGCTCCCCAATATTTAATCAATAACGCATCAGAGGAATCTATGAGCAACATCAACGAAATTAAAGGAAGAATTGGAATTCTTACCGGAGGCGGAGATGTCCCGGGTTTAAATCCCGCAATCCGTGCCGTAACGATAAGAGCTATTAGAGAAGGTTACGAGGTTATTGGAATTAGAAGAGGTTGGGCTGGGCTTATCGATATGGTCAGGGACAAAGACTACGACAATAGTGAGAACTATATTAAGTTGACTGAAAATCTAGTAAACAGAATCGGTAGGACCGGTGGTACTTTTCTGCATTCTTCAAGAACAAGACCAAGCAGTGTTCCGAAAAATGTAGTTCCGAATCATCTGCGGCATGTCTACAATGACGACATTAACGATCTAACTGAAGAAGTAAAAAAGAACTTGGCCTTTCTTGATATCGATTATCTCATTCCCATCGGAGGGGATGACACTCTGAGTTACGGAGTTGAACTTCATAGACAAGGACTAAAAGTAGTTGCAATTCCAAAAACGATGGACAATGACGTTCCGGGAACTGACTACTGTATCGGTTTCTCCACTTGTGTCACTCGTACAATAGAGATGACTCACAATCTGAGAACTAGCGCCGGTTCTCATGAGAGATTTTTGGTCATTGAAGTCTTCGGTAGATACGCCGGATTCTCCGCTCTCCTTCCAACAATGGCGGGTGCTGCAAACAGATGTATAATACCGGAGTACAAATTTAGTATTGATAGACTTACCGAACTTCTCGTGGAAGATAGATCGACTAATCCGAGTAAATATTCGGTTGTCCTCGTATCTGAAGGGGCAATGTTTGAAGGTGAGGAAATGATTTTTGAAAATCAAGAAACAGATATGTTCGGTCATAAAAAACTTGGTGGAATCGGTGATCTCGTTTCGCTAAAACTTAAAGAACTCTCACCGAAATACAACAACGGAAAACGAATAAATGTTATCAACCAAAGATTAGGTTATCTTGTAAGATCAGGAGCCCCGGATGCTATCGACTCAATTGTTCCAATGGCTTTTGGAAATCTTGCACTCGATATAATTTTGGATGGTATGAGCGGCAGATTAGTCACTCTCAAAAATGGTAGGTATGATAACGAACATATCGAAGTTGTTACAAGTTTCAAAAAAGTTATTGATGTGGAAAAGTACTATCACAAAGAGAGATTAAGACCTTACTACAAAAGTTTTGAATCGAAACCTTTGTTTATTATGGCAAGCGATTAAAAGAATCATCTCAAATCACTGCCTTAAAGGTAATTCAATTACAAAATAGACTTAACTCTATTCCTGAATAGAAAATTTTTCTATTACTTTTAAGGCAGTTAATATTTTAGTGATCTCGAGTTTGATTTTATTAGAAATTAATTTGAGTTTATTTTTTCTTCTAACTTTTCAATACGATGCTCAAGTTCCGCAACCTCACGTTCAAGTTCTTTTTTGGATTTTTCTCCCCTCAGTATTCTGCCAAGCCAATCCGGCAGTGATAAGAGTTCAATAATAACAAGTAGTGCAATGATGAATAGAATTGTGTAGATAGTATTCTCCATAGATTCTCCCTCAATCTGTGTCGATATTTAAGATATTTTATATGAATGATCAGTAAAATATTATTAACATAAGAATCTTGATTAAAAATCTCAATTGCGGATTTCAATTTTCTTATTATGAGAAGAAATATGAGATGATAATTAGATAGAATCATTCTCCGGGACTTTGAGTTAACAAAATCCCGGGTAAATGAAATTGTTATGATAAATATTTGGGTCGTTTGATACTATTTGAGAAGAATCATTTTATTTGTAAAATATTTATTACCTGCCCGCAGTACATAAAAATAAACTCCCGAGGAAACTTGACTACCGTTTAAGCTAGTTCCATTCCAATTTCTAGAGTACTGTCCGGGTGCAAAATCTTCATTCTGTACAAGTTCTGATACGAGATTTCCCTGTAAATCATAAATCGATAAATTAATTTCATCACTTACAGGAATTACGAATTCTATTATAGTTTCCGGGTTGAACGGATTCGGATAATTTGACAATGAATATTTTGTCGGAACAATTTCATTATCACTTACATCTGTTAAACTCCAAGAGTATGTCCAGCGCATAAAATTCACCCAAGTTCCTTCTTCATTGGTTTCCCAGATACTTACTCCGTCGTTACCATATTCATCATAGGTGGTGGTAATTCTATCCGTCAGCTCCCATTCATTTCCGGACCAATCGTACATATAAATAATAACACCACTGGATTTACCAAAATACTCAAAAGTTTCCTTCATATCATTTTGCCAAGAATTCCCCTCCCAGATTTGAGAAATAAGTTCTGTGACAATATTTGGCGCTGAATATGTATAAGTTGTCTGCCAGTTATTAACCCAGTTTGCCCCATCCCAAGTTTGATCCAGCTCATTTTGAATATCGCCGTTAGCGTTATAAGTATAATAATATTGGAAGTCGTTAACCCAAGTATCTTCAAACCATTCCTGCACTATAGTATGGGATAATCTGTCAGCAAAATCATATGATCTCGTACTGAAATAATTATAGTGCCACTCAGTTCCCATAAAATCTTTCGTCTCTTCCAACACTTGGATAGGATTACCGATACTATTGTTTGTATATGTAGTTCTGTTTATATCCGCCCAACTATCCAAAAACCAGAATTTTGCATAGTCTTGAATAAGATATTGATTATTATCATAAGTATAAGTGTAGAGCATATTATTTATCCATTCCTGGTCGTAATATTCAGCGAGCATCTCCGTTACATTATTATAAGAATTATACGAGTAGTTATAACGCATCATTGGATCCCAGCCTGTTCCATTCCACTCTTCAACTAAGTAGTGATCAATAATGCCGTTTAATTCAATTAATGAGGGAAATATTAAATCATTCAATTCAGTTGATGGACTACGATGTTTCTCGATCAAAATCTTACTGAGATCTTTTGCAAATTTGTGAACATCAAAAGATGAAGCTGTTCTTTCAGTCTGTGCAAAATTTGTGCTTTCTGGAAGATAGTTAAAACACATTATCAACAAAAAAAGTATTTTAAAATAGTCGCGGTGTAACATTGTGCCCTCCTCTAATGTATTTATTTTTTATTTTGATAATAAATTTACGTATTTAAATGATTTTGATTTTGTTAATCATTATCTTGCCAAGTTTTTCTTCCCAAAACAAAAATTGGGACTAAACACGGTATTATCCAACTTCCGTATTGGACTTCCGAAAGATTATTGATGCCGCCGAAACCAAATATTATAACTATTATTGAGATAATGAATATTATATATAAAGGAAGCATTAGCAACCAATATTTTTTTGCTTTGTTTCGCCAAGGGGAAAGGATATGAATAAGAAGAAGTGCAGTTACAAAAATTACTATTGCGAGAATTCCAGAAATATATTTACCTTGAATTAGAAAAATTATACTTATAATAAAAACCCAAAGGAAACCCCCTAGCCATCCTAAAGTCCAACCTAGCTTCTCTCCTCTCCGGTTCATACTTTCCTCTAATTAAAATAAACCAGAAAACGTATCGGAATATTAGATGAGATTAATATAAAGACTTTGTTTTATAAGTTAAAATAAAAAATAAGAAATCTTTTATTAAAACAAATAAAAAGGGGCTGAAAAGTCAGCCCCGAATTGCACTAAGCTAATTTGAGATTTGCAAACTTTGCTAGAAGGTGTTTCGTGCCGTGTTTTTCGAATGCAACAGAAACTCTTTGCATATCACCTGTTCCCTGGATCTGCAAGATTTTTCCGTTCCCGAATTTTTCATGTATTACACGGCTTCCGACTCGAAGCGAGCGTTGTTCTTGGTTAAAATCATCATCATCGTAACTTTCTTGGTACATTTCATCATAATATGCTTTTCTGCGGCGTCCTACTTTTCTAGTTGTGCCGCCGTTAAATTCCTCAAAAGTACTTTCGTCAAGTTCATCCAAAAATCTTGATCGGCTTTGATAAGCAACCTCACCAAATCTGTATCTACTTCGAGCGTAGGTGATGAACACTTTGCGTTCTGCTCTTGTTAAAGCAACATAGAAAAGTCTTCTTTCCTCACTAATATTCGAATCACTATCGAATTTAGGATTGAGCGGGAAAATATCTTCTTCGCAACCGGTGACGAACACTATCGGGAATTCCAATCCCTTCGCGCTGTGAATAGTCATAAGCGTTATAGAATTCTCTTCATCGTCCATCGAATCGATGCCGGCAACAAGCGAAACTTCTGCAAGAAAAGTATCAATCGTCGCATCGGGATTTTCTTTGGTGAACTCAGTAATCCCATTCAACAATTCGACAACGTTATCGTGACGAGCTAACGAATCTGGTGTGTTTTCTTCTTTGTACAATTTTAGAATTCCCAATTCGTCCATTAGTGTAGAAGTCAATTCAGCCAATGATAGTTCTTCTTTGAGATCGATATACTTATCGAGAAGAAGTTTGAACTGCTTAACGTTTTTCTGAATGCGTTCTTTAACTTCAATTACTTCAAAAACACGGGACATTGTTGTGAAGAGCGAAATATCGAGTTTTCGTGCGAAAGCAATCATTTTGCTTATAGATGTATTTCCGATTCCACGTTGCGGGTAGTTCATTATTCTTAATAAACTTTCCTCATCATCTTGATTTGTAATTACACGCAGATAAGCTATTATATCCTTAATTTCTTTCCTTCTGTAAAACTCAACACCACCTATTATTTTATATGGAATTTTCTCCCTTCTTAACGCCTCTTCCAAAGCACGTGATTGCGAGTTTACACGATATAAAATTGCGATGTCATTAAAGGACAACTTCTTACTCGTTACTTCCTTCTTTATTTTCTTTGCGATCTGATATGCTTCGTCCTTTTCATCGGCGCATTTCATAATTGTAAGTTGTTCGCCGTCATTGTTTTCAGTCCAAAGCGTTTTTTGGATTTGATCTGTATTCTTCTTAATTATCGAATCTGCAGCGTTTAAAATAGTTTTTGAAGAACGGTAATTCTGCTCAAGTCTAAAAATTTTTGCTTTCGGAAAATCCTTTTCGAAATCTAGCATGTTTTTAATTTCAGCTCCGCGCCAACCGTAAATACTTTGAGCATCATCGCCGACGACACAAAGTTTGATCCGCGTGGTTGTAAACATTTTCAATATTTCATATTGTGCTTTATTAGTGTCTTGGTATTCATCAACCAAAATATATTTAAATTGTTTTCTATACTTCTGAAGGACTTTTTGATCACTGTTAAACAATTCAATTGGTTTCAGAAGCAAATCATCAAAATCCATTGAATTATTTTCAAAGAGTCGTTTGTTATATTCTCTGTATATCTCAACAATTTTCTTCTCGTGAAGAGTTTGTGCAAAACTTTCTTCATAGTCTTGTGGCGAGATCATCTGATTTTTAAGACTGCTTATCTTGTGTTGAACGCTGTTAGCAGTAAGTGATTCGAGCGAAATATTTAAAGCACTCATCACGTTACTGACCAGAGAAACTGAATCTTCACGGTCATAAATTGAAAAATTAGGTTGATATCCCAATTTTTTAGCTTCTGCTCGCAAAATTCTCGCAAGAATTGAGTGAAAAGTACCCATCCAAATTTTTGCGGCTTTCGCACCCACCAATTCTACAACACGTTCCTTCATTTCACCGGCTGCTTTATTGGTGAAAGTAAGCGCAAGAATTGATGAAGGAGTGTACTTCCCGGATTTAATCAAATAAGCTATTTTATAGGTCAAAACACGGGTTTTTCCCGAACCGGCTCCTGCAACAATCATATGCGGACCGGAATTGTAATTTACTGCTTCGAGTTGGGCTTCGTTGAGGGTTTCTAAGAATTTCATAGTGTCCAATTTTTTTGAAGTGCAAATTTAGTAAAAAATTGAACCTTTTCAAAAATTGGACACTTTGTTAAAAAAAACTTCAAATGATTATTAAATAAGCAGTTTTCCGTCTTTCATAATAATATTATCATCGAAGTAAACTGTCGGTTTCAATATTACACCATCGAGATGAATCGGAACATTTACTTTACCGCCCATAGTTTTGTTATCCCCGAGAGCAATATGCGCCGTACCCATTACTTTTTCATCTTCGAGGATTAGTCCACTTATTTTTGCTTTATGATTCGTACCGATTCCAAGTTCAGCAATGTTTCTTCCCTTTTCACCGAAAGGTTCGAGCATTTTAACAAGTTTTTTTGCTTTTGCACCACCAGTAATTTTTGTGGCAAGACCGTTTTCTACATAGATCTTAATTGGAGTTTTACCCACAACACCAATGCCTGCCATTGAACCATCGACGACAAAAACGCCGTTTGCAGTTCCTTCTTTTGGAGCAGTAAAAGTCTCACCGGTTGGTAGATTTCCACCTTCGCCTTTTTTGTGAAATAATCCTTTACTTGGAATTACTTTTCTTCCTGCAATATTCATAGTGATGTCAGTTCCGGCAGGTGATGTGATTCTTGCAATTTTTGTTTTTTCAAAATAGCGTTTTAATTTGAGAGTAAGTGCAGCTACTTTTTTATAATCGGCACTCAAACCTCTAACCATAGAATCGTAAGTTATTCCAGGGAAAGTGGCTACTCTCGTTCCTTTTTTCGAAGCACTTCTGCGAGCGTTTGTATGAGTCAATGATTTTGTTGTTGGGCACAAAACTACATCGAATTTTGCCATAAGGTCGGCAATAGTTTTAGGAGGTTCTTCGCCATTTACTAAACCGGGTTTCATCTCAACGTAAAGCGACTCATGACCCAAACGTTTAGCATTTTCGAATAGTGCTAATCCAATTTCCCTTTTGTTTACATCCGAAATAACAAGAACAGTTTCTTTAGGTTTTGCACCCATACAATCTTTAATAGCAATAATTGCAGCTTTGTCTAATTTAGTTAATCCCATTATCCTCTCAATTTATTATAAAGGTACACCAATATTCAACTGAACAAGTCCGTTGAAACCCCCACTGTCAATAAAATTTTCGCTGAAGATTTTAGGAGGCATTTGATTTAATCCATCTGTCGATTCGAGATGATCAGCCCTCAATTGATTGTAAAAAGCAGTGCCTTCCAAGCTTAGATAATCTTTCACAAGATGGATAACTAAACCTGTAGCAACATAATATCCCACATAAGTTTTCGGTTGATCATACTCAATTTCGGCAAGATTGTCAGAGTTAATATTTAAGCGGCTTGTAAAATTAAAATTTGAGAACGTTACCCCACCATCGATAATTTTCCAATCAAGAAAGTGAAAAAGCGGGACACCAAAATCAATACCGATTCCCCAATAATCAAGACGAAGTTTGTATTCATCAGATGCGGGTAATTCAACACGAAGTATATCAACTGTGTGATTCTCTTCGAGAAACTGATAAAATCCTTTTATCGAAAAAAAATATCTATCGAACTGTGCACGGAAAATGTTTGCGCCGAATCTATAACCGGAGGCTTCTCCAAAAACATCAACATTTGGATCATCGGGATCGCTTATAAATTTTATATAGGCATTTAATCCCAACGGTTCATATTTTTGAACCGAATATCCCGCATAAACTCCGCTCAGTCCCAAGCATCCGAATCCAAACGATTGAGCTTGAGTTATACTAACCACGAAAAGTGATAAAAACAATATGTATCGAAATAATTTATTCATCAGCTATCTAATTTTTCTCCTCAGCAACATACAATTGAATAAAACGGTTCTTAAACAATTGCTTGATAAATGTTTGAACTCTTGTTTCAGCAGGTTTTACTTCCTCACCGAATTCTAGTTCCGCAAGTTTTGAAATTTCTTCAACATTTATTTTTCCGCTGCAATGATTCCAAACGAATGTGCCGATTTTATCGAGATCTATTTTATGCACTTTATCCAAATGCTTTTTGAAGAAAAACTTCTCAATTATCGTCGGATTTTCATTTCTTATAAGCAAGGTAACAATTTCCCCGTTAGATTCATATTCAACTTTTCTAACGGGATAAGTTTTAAGTAAATCTTTCATCAAAGCTTACCAATACCTTTTTCCAATCCATGACCGTTTGGTCCTAGTTCATTTTTTCTTAAAAGGTACGCAAAAATAAACCCAACAATTCCCAGACCCGAAAGTATCCACATACCAAGGGCATATCCTTCAGGGTTAGCGGCTGACGCACTCGATGTATCGTTAGCCCAGCCAAGCAAGTAATTAAATGCGAACACACCCAATTGTTGAATCAACGTCATAATTGAATAAGCTGTACCGAGTTTGTTCTGCTCAACTAAATACGCAACTGAGGGCCACATAACTGCCGGGATAAGCGAGAACGCAATTCCGAGCATAACGATAGGGATTATTAAAGAGATTCCGGAATAGACTAACAATAAGTAAACCGGGAGAATTAAAATTGATCCAAGCATCATCATGCTTGCGCGCTTACCAATTTTATCGGCGAGCAAACCGAACAATGGCGTCGCAATCATCGAAGCAAAAATAAGCGAGCTGTTTAACTGACCCGCAAGTTCTCTTTCAGCACCATGCACTTCCATGTAAAATTTTATAGCGAAAGTTCTGAATGGAAATACTGCTGAATAAAAAGTGACGCAGAGAATTACAATATACCAGAAAGACCTATCGAACTTGAACAAATCCGCAAATACAAATTTATCGGTCTCCGAAGCTTCGCCAAGTTGATAATTCTTTTCTGCATAAGAATCCATTCCGAAATAAATTATTCCCCCAACCAAACAAGTCAACCCAATTAGGAAAGCTATAAACAATGGTTCATTCCAATTTGAATAGGATGCGCTTGCCCATGTTGGCGACCAATCAGCAGTGAAGGAACCAAGTCTCGCAATTGTTAAATTTATACCGAAAGCAAACCCTAACTCCTTTCCTTTAAACCATTTTGCAAGTGCCGTGGTAATAGCCACAATTAAAGGTTCGGCACCTATCCCGAGAAGGAGTCTTCCACCTAACATCACATAAAGTTCCGAACTTAAAAATGTAATTAGGGCAGCGATTGAGCAAATAGTGCCGAAGATAAGTATCGATAACCTCACGCCTATACGATCAATAATAGGTCCGCTAACGATTAAAATAAAGACAGCAGCGAAACTATAGATAGAATTTAACGAACCGATATTCGTATCCGTGAAGCCAAGTTGTGATTTAAGCAAATCTGCGATTGGGGCAATACTATCGTAGATGTAATAGTTCCCAAACATCGCAAGACTCACAAATATCAATACAGCCCAGCGGTAAAATGTACTAGGTTGCTGCTTAATTTGTACTGTTTCAGAATATGTCATAATAGCTTTATCCGGTTAAATTATTTTTTCTTCTTTTTGTCTGGCAAAGCTGAAAAGCAGAACGGCTAATCCCAAGAACAGAATTAACGAAATTAAGTCTCCTGTTGCTCCCATACTTTCTGCAATTCCAGTATTCAATTTATCAAACAATGAAATTTCCAGTCCACTTGTGTCTTTTTCGAGAATAATACCTTTAAGCGAAGCGATCAAGATTCCTGTTAAAGCTCCACCAGCTATCAACCCTGAACTAAGCAGTGCGCCTGGTCCGATTTCCGATTCACCTTCTTTACTCTTTTTCATTTTATCTACTATAAATTTTACCATACCTCCGATAAAAATAGGTGAGGTAACAGAAAGAGGAAGATATGCCCCAACAGCAAATGGAAGCGAACGTACTCCACTCAGTTCCATTACTGCAGCAATCCCCATACCTACAATGACCAATCCCCAAGGGAGATTCTGACTAAGCAATCCTTTGATTACTGTTGCCATCAATGTTGCCTGAGGTGCTGGAAGTTGATTCGAGCCGATTATCAAAATATCGTTCAACATAATTATCGTAAACCCAATTACAACAACCGAAGCAAGTACCCCAATCATAAGGCCAATCTGCTGCTTGATTGGAGTCGCACCGACAATGTAACCGGTTTTTAAGTCCTGCGAAGTAGCACCGGCATTTGCTGATGCGATACAAACTATTGATCCGACTACAAGAACAATTGGTTGATAAAATTCACCAGTCCAACCAACGGCAACAAAGATTAATGCTGTCGCCATTAAAGTTGCTATCGTCATTCCGGAGATTGGATTCGAAGATGAACCAATCAAACCGACTATTCTGGATGAAACAGTTACAAAGAAAAAGCCGAATACAACAATCATAATCGATGATAGAAGATTTGCTGGAATCGAAGGTATGATAGCCATTAACACAACAAGAATAACACTTCCTACCAAAACAAACACAAGCGGAATATCTTTTTCTGTTCTGCTTCTTTCAATTTTGCCGTTTGCTTTTGTATCCTTAAGATCTTTGAAAGAATCTTTAAACGCGCTTACAATTGTTGGGAACGATTTGATTAGAGTAATAATTCCGCCAAAAGTGACTGCGCCGGCACCTATGTAACGAATGTAGTTGCTCCAAATTTCGTTTGGACTCATATCGGAAATAAGTTTTTCTGCCGGGGCAAAAACCGTCGTCAAATTATCACCCAAAAGTGTAATCAATGGAATTAAAACCAACCAAGAGAGAATACCTCCGCCTACCATTACTCCGGCTATTTTAGGACCAATTATATATCCAACGCCAAGAAGCTCAGGAGTAATTTCTCCCGTAACAGTTCCGTTTGGCAGTACAGATTCTCTGCTGAAAATATATCTAGGTACATCTTTCCAAAATCCAAACAATGCCATTAAAGTTTTATATAAGAAAGCAATGCCTAATCCGTAATAAACTTTCTTTGCAAGCTTCCCTCCTTTTTCCCCAGCAATAAGTACGTCAGCACACGCTGTACCTTCGGGGAAAGGTAGTTTTCCATGCTCTTTAACTATTATCGATCTTCTAAGAGGAATCATAAATAAAACGCCTAAGATTCCACCGACCAACGCTAAAATAAATATTTGGAAATATTGAAAATAATTCTCCCCACCCGGTAGGAATAAAAGAGCAGGAATAGTGAATACAACACCGGCGGCAACAGATTCCCCTGCCGAGCCGATAGTTTGAACAATATTGTTTTCGAGTATTGTTGCTTTCCCTAATTTCTTAAAAACCGAAATTGCAAGAACGGCAATCGGAATGGATGCTGAAACAGTAAGTCCGACTTTTAAACCGAGATAAACTGTAGCAGCTCCAAAGATGATTCCAAAAATTGCTCCAAGAATAATTGCTTTTGGTGTAAATTCCGGTATGAAATCCGATGCTGAAATATAGGGCTTGAAGGATGAGGAATTATTTTCGTTCATACGCTTTCCCATCAATTAATTGATTAATATCACAAAATATTTCGATAAACACTTACAAATGCAAGATAAAATTTGTGAAAAAAATGATACAAATAGAAACAAACTTCAAATTGTGAATCGAAAACGAGTTTTAATATATTTGATGACTTGATAAATTTTAGTTGGATTTGAATGGCAAAGAAAAAGCAAATCAAAGCAAATAAAACTGAATCTCAAAAAAATAGCTCCGCGTTTTTTTTATTATTAGTGACGGGAATCGCAGCTTACTTCTATTTCACTTTTAAGTCCGATAGAATGCAGGATGATGCATTTATTTTCTTCAGGTATGCAGAAAATTTTATTAACGGTCACGGATTAGTATTTAACATCGGTGAATATGTTGAAGGTTATACAGGCTTTTTGTGGCTGATCAACTTAATTTTTCTCGCAAGAATCGGATTTGATCTAATATCGGTATCATCAATCTTTGGTATTGCATATGGATTTGGTGTTGTAGCTGTTTCTGTTTTTCTGACGAACGAATTAAGAAATAATACGAATGTAAAAAACGATTCAAATTCAAAATGGTATTCTCGATTTGCATCTATCGATCTATATCCCGCGCTGCTTTTAGTTTTTAACTCTGCGGTTCATTACTGGGCAGGTTCTGGAATGGAAACAATGATGTTTTCATATCTGCTTATTCAAGGAATTTATTTCTATATCAAATATGATTTGAATAAGATTATTAAAAAGCGAGCTCACATTTTTTTAATGCTTGCAGCTTTAACTCGCCCGGAAGGAATTTTAGTTTATACTGTGGTATTCTTTCATAAGTGGATCTCTTTTTACACAAATAATGAAAAGGATTTAAATGTTTCAAAGCAGTCTTTTTTACAAAAAGAAAATCTCATCGCCCTTGGAATTTTTGTTTTACCGAATCTTCTCCTTGTAATTTTTAGATTGATTTATTACGGATATCCGCTTCCGAATACTTTTTATGCAAAGTCCGGCACATCAATCGAATACTTTTCCGCTGGATTTCAATACTTTGTTGAATTTACATCATCAAATCTTCTTTTCGGAATAATGTTAATTGTGCCATTGTTACTGCTAAGGAAAAACAATAATCGCAAAAAGTTTGGTCTATTGTATTCGATTGTAATCATTTATACTCTCTACATTATGTTTATCGGCGGGGATGTTCTTCCGATTTTCAGGTTTTTCATCCCGGTTCTGCCATTGATATTTATCCTATTTATTATTTCGATATCAACAGTAAAAGATATTCTTAGATCCAAGTTAAGTGAAGAATACAAGTCTATTTTAAATTTCGGAATGTTCATAATTGTCGCAGCAGTCGGTGCTTATAATTATTTATCGATTTATAGAACGGTTGATGAAAAATCTAATCTTGAGAAAAACTTAATTGATAAAATGATTATTAGCGGTGAGTGGTTTAAAGACTTGAACGACGAGAGTAATAAAACTGTTTCCATAGCCGCCACTACAATAGGAGCACTTTCATATTACTCGGGTGATGCGCGGATAATTGATATGCTTGGCCTAACCGATGAAGAAATTGCCCACAACCCAAAACCAATCAAAGAAATTTCAGAAACTGCAACCGGCTGGAAGGAAAAAAACTATAATGTGGAATATGTACTCGATCAAAAACCGGATTTCTTTTACTTCTCAACGGGGTTAAAACCCAGTGCCCTAGCAGAACGTGCGTTGTTTTCAAGTAAAGAATTTCTTAGGGGTTATTATCCTTATATTATAAAACCGATGGAAAACCTTAATTATCAATTCACAATCTATAAAAGAAAACCCGAAGCGGTTTTTGCTTCTGATACCATGGATATTCCTCCAAATCCAAATTTCAAAATCGAATTTGTTAATTTATATAATACTGTTTTAAACAGATTATCGCGTGGTGAAAACTTATCCGAGTTGGTTCCGGTCTGTGAGGAACTCATAAGAATTTCTCCGTTTTATTTTGCCGATGCTTACCGTGTACTTGGTGAAATTTATGCGAGAATTGGTGATGATCAAAAAGCTTTAGAAAATTTTAATAAAGCGATACGTATAGATAGATTCAGTACTATCAGTTACGGCAACTTACTTGGCAGAGCAATTATGCAAAGAGACATTGAAAATGTTAAATATTATACGAGACTTTTAGCTCGGATAAATCCCGATATATTGGAAATTTATCAAGTGGATAAATTATTCAGACCGTCCGGAGAAGAGCAGAATTAAAATTCCATTTTTCTAATTCCAATATGACAAATTGCAAAATCATATTTCACAGGATCTTTTGAATCAAACAGCTTTAAGTTTTCCGTTATCTCTTCAGCCATTTTCCAATCGGCAATTTTTCGTTTTGTCAATTTCAGTTGCTTACAAATTTGGGCAACATGAGTATCGACCGGGATAATAAGTTTTGAGGTGTCAATCTCTTTCCAAAAACCAAAATCTAAATCGTCTTTGCGAACCATCCATCTCAAAAATAGGTTCATTCTTTTGCACGAACTCCCCTTAACCGGATCGGGAAACATAAACTTTAATCCATGGCTTGGTTCTGAAAAGTGCAAAGCTGTTTCCAATAAGTTTTGAGAAAATCTTGAAAGACCGTATTTAATATTTGTATCGGTTTCAAAATAATACAAAAAGAACAAACGCCTCAGACTTCTATCTTCTTTGTAAACACGTTGAAGTGCCAACATAAGTGCTTTAACATCATTCGGATTATAAAATCTATGGTTCAATTTGGTCGAAAGATTATGAAAATCTCTCTCGTTAGAGTTAATTATAAAATCGTAAGGTGATTTGCCCATATGATTATGAGCAATCTCAAGTGAATTAATAATTTGTCTTATACTACCGTAAGCAAAGTTCGAGGAAAGAAATGCTGATATTTCTATATCAGCTTCAGTAGTGAATCTGTGTGGAAATTCAAGCGGATCCGGTGAAATCTTTGTTCGATCGAAATAACGGTAATGATAATTTAGTTTTCTTTTAAGGCTGCCAAAGTTTTTATCACTCTTACGCATTAATCTGCCGGAGTTTAGTATGAGTAAAGTTTATATTGTTTTATTCTACTTTATTAGAATCATTTTCTTGGAGGAAGTATAATTACCGGCATTCATTGTGTAATAATAAGTACCGCTCGAAAGTTTACTTGCATCAAAATTTAGTTCGTAAATTCCCTTGTTGTAATATCTGTCAGTCAAAACATCAATTTCGCTTCCCAACAAATCGTAAACCTTAATTTTAACATATTGATCTTCGGGAACTTTAAAACTAATGGTTGTCTCAGGATTGAAGGGGTTAGGATAATTTTGTAGAAGCTGATATTCATCAATTATCATATTCTCCTCATAAATACCTGTTACCAACTCGGAGTCATCAATAACAGTCATCCAAACACTAAGGTCAATTCCGTTTATCACAGTCCAGATCGGGTAAATTTTTCCATTGTGTGCATCTACATTTATATAATCTCCGAAGAAAACGCCTTTGTTCGTCGCAAACGTTTCGGAATTTATTTTATGATTTGTAAAAGTATTTCCACCGTCAGTACTTCGAGCAAGATAAACATCTGTATAAACGTCTTGAGTATTTCTTCTATCGTAAAAAACAATATAAATATATCCCGATATTTGATCTATTGTCATCCAAGTAAAAAACTGATGTCGATTCGTGTTATCATCGTTCACTTTCCTGAACTGCGTCCAAGTTTCACCGCCGTCAGTCGATTTAATAATATAAATATCTGTATCTTCCTCGCGACTCCTTTGATCAGCCCAGTTAATATAAATATCTCCATTAAATTGTGAACCGCTGTTATCACAAGCAGTAATTGGCATACCATTGCAACGGTAAATTCCCGGGACATCCAAATCCCATCCCTTTGCAAGGTCGATCACAGGAGTATCTTCTCCGAATGTGATACCTCCATCAGTGGATTTATCGAACACAATGCCAAGAGGACCCGACCAACTTACATAAATTTCACCGTTTGGACCGACACAAGGAACTGCTCCTTCAACTGTTTCGTCACTATCGATACAATTGCCGCTAACATCACTTATGGCAAAAGATTCAGACCATGTTATTCCAGAATCGGTTGATTTACTGAACATAATTCTGCTGCTGTCATCGGGACTTTCACTCCCATAGTCATCGAATTCAGTCCAGGTTAAATAGATGTTATTGCGATAAGCACTTTGAGTCCGGTCAACAGCCAGCCACTCCTTATCCTGATTTGCTGGAAATCTATAACCGATGCCTGCTCCATCGTTCCAACTCAATCCGTTGTCAGTGGATTTTTGAACAACTATTCGATCGATCCAATATCCTCCAACCATTTGATCAGGGTTCGATAAGTGTGCAAAGTAAAGGTTGCCGTTATTATCATAGATAACACTTGGATCGCCCCAAACTCCAAGTGTTGAGTTTAATCTCTGTTCAATCCAGGTAAACCCGCCATCCTCAGAGATATAGAAATAATCGATATTTGCTCCGGCTGCTATCTGTTGGGGATTTTGTCTGTTGATGGCGATCGTAACCTCTTCCGGTCTTTTGCTTTCTACATTACTCACACGGATATTCTGAAATTGCGCAGAAAGATCGAAGCTAAACACTAAAAATAATATGCTGATATTAAACAAATATCTTGTAATCATGCTTTTATTCAACACCGTCTATCAGATAACGCATATCCGAAATTGCTTGTTCAAGTCCAACGAATAATGCACGAGCGATAACTGCATGCCCAATACTTACTTCGTCAACGCCTTCAACCGCCACAAATTCTTTCATATTGTTATAGTTTAATCCGTGACCGGCATTAACTCCCATTCCCAGCTTTTTAGCATGCTGAACAGCAAGTGC
>JAGFIY010000019.1 GCA_024103215.1 Melioribacteraceae bacterium
AGTTCCGGCTGGAGTAATTTTGTACAAAACGGCAACGATGTTGTGTCGCATCACCTGGCAAGCAGCCGTGACGGAAATGTAATCCTCATATGGAATGAATATGTTAATGGAGTTTACACGAGCAAGATAGCGGAAAACCTACTTGTAATACCACAAAGTTATAATTCGATAAACAGCAAAGTAGTAACGGCAAATCATTCGGCGGCATTGGATGGAATAACAGCATTTGGCTTAAATTCACAAGGTTCTCTCCCGTATAATTTTTCAATTACCGATCTGGATATTACACATCCGAGCAAGATTACATCCTCAATAATTTCGGAAGGAAGATCCGGTGTTGTTTATAAGGACACTACTGAATATTTCTTTGCCTTGGGGGATATATTTTTGGACGGAAACAAGATTGAATATGAAGAGTTTCCGGATAGTTTAATAATAGACACAAAATCATTATTGAACAAATATGTTTCAACTCAGTCTTTTGAATTAAACGAAGGGAGTTCTTTGACGTATAGTGTTTACTTCGGATTGACGGATTCGGCGGGGACGGCAGAATCATTGGAAGAAAATAATTTTATCAACTTTAATGTCGAACTTTTCGATGCAAATACGAATGAGGTACTGGGGCTATATGATAATATCACTTTCAAGAAGGATGATTTTGAGTATTACGAAAACATACAGTACGAGATTAATTCGGAAGGCATTGGAACGAGGGATGTGAAGTTAAGATTGAGGGTTGATGATAATCTTAACGGAGGATACAGTTTCAGTACTATTAAAGCCGATAACTCTGTGTTTGCAAAAACAACAGTTCCAAAAGTTATAAATTTTCAAGGTTCTCTTGAAATAAAAGACTACCAACTTTCCCAAAATTACCCAAACCCATTCAACCCTTCGACAACAATAAAATATGAGATTCCGAAGGAAGGGATAGTTTCGCTTAAAGTTTACGACATACTTGGACGGGAAGTAACAACACTCGTAAACAAACACCAAACATAGGAAGATACGAAGTTAAGTTCGATGCAAGCAGTCTATCAACCGGAGTTTATATTTACCGGCTTACGGTCAACGATCCTTCGGCAAGCTCCGGACAAGCTTTTACCGAAAGCCGCAAGATGATTTTGATGAAGTGAAATTTAATTATCTGCTGATAAAAGCAATCTCTAATAGTTATTGATGTAGGACAAGTTGGCAGCTTGTCCTACAATTATTCATCTTTAGCTGCAATTATTATTTAATAACCGGCAGGTTAAAGTTGGCAGCAATGCCTTTATCCCCTTTCGCACCATTTAATGCGGCTTTTATCTCTTCGACATATTGAGATTTAGGGATTAACCCAACGTGCTGCGACACAATATTTCCTTCTTTATCTACGACAAATGAGGTGGGTATAGAGCGGATTCCGCCATAAGCGTTTATGACGAACTGATCCCCTTTAACAATAGGATAATTTATATTAAAATCATTCATAAACGGAATAACATCATTTGCAGTTTGACCTCCGCGGGTAATAGCATCCAACGAAATTCCTATCACCTCAAACTCTTGATCACCGAATTCTTTTTTAAGTTCGACTAAATCGGGAATTCCTTTTCTACACGGCGGACACCAAGTAGCCCAAAAATCGAGCAGCACAACCTTACCCTTATACTTTGAAAGATCAAGCATTTCGGTTGATTTTTTTACATAGTTTGGTGGATAAGGACCTTGTCCTTCTTCTTTTCCGCTGTTATTTACAATAAAAAACAATAGCGCTACAACGAGAAAAATTCCCGTATAAAGCCAGCTTTTTTGTTTTTGAGTTAAACTCCCGGATTTTTTTGCCTCGCTTTTCTTGCTCATATATTACTCCAATTCTTATTCTTTTTTGGGTGAAGTTTAATTTGAATTTTCTATCAATAATTTAGTCAATTCTTCCTCAAATTTTAAAATATCATCTTCTCCAAATCCTTTTTCTTTTGCGGCATCCTCAAGCGTTCCCCAAATCGGTTCGCCGCATCTCAAACATCTTATCCCCTCGTTCATCAAATAACTTACGGATTCGGGCAGAATATTAACTAAATCTTCAATTTCTATATCGCGGGTAACTTTTTCAATTTTCATTGTTTGCCTCATCCTTGCGTTTTGCGGGAAATGCAAGTATTAATCCCATTAATGCACCGTAAGCTGTAGAAATGTATGGATTGCTGGTAATTGCACAGCCGCCCTCACAACCAATAAAGTAGTAATAAGAAAATCCCGCTGCGCCTCCCAGGGCTGTAAAAATTAGTGTTCTCAATGATATATTATATTTATTGAATAGTGTTTTCATAATCTCTTAATATCTCCGAAAAGAAAAATGTTCCGAAAAAAATTATACATCAATTTGTTTGATGTTCCAAACACGAAAAAGATTCGTTCACTTGCTCTTACATTACCTATTTAATACTTTTAAAGTCATTTTTAGCCAATTAATTTACGGAGTGGTTGATGCCCGAATACGAAAAACATTTGTATATGATTGTCTTTCCCATTAACGCTTTGGTTGCCTCGCAATTAGACCCGACTAAGTTCGGAGAACATTACACAACCGGAAGCGCAAAACATTTTTCAGGGAAGGTTATTTTTGCTGAAATCGATATAAATTACAGAAACGATTATTTTGATATCGATTATTACCTTGAACAAACCGTTCCTCATGAGGAAGATGGAAGTCCTAAGAAAACTAAATTTATTTGTTCCTACAACGTTTTGGAACATGTCGAATTATCGGCAATAAAAAAATTATTTTTGTGCACTCGTAACGGAAAAGTGCTTCCTATCGAACCTGCCGAATATAAAGCAATTAACGAACCCGGTTTGATTAGAATTTACCAGGAAATTACACCCCTCGAAACCTTAGTTGCCTCAACAAAAGATCAGCGCGAGTTCGGTAAATTCATTACCACAGAAACAAAATCAAAGGGAGCCCCTAAAATTTTCTTCACTCAAATTGATTTCAATATCGATCACTTTCTTGAAACCAACAAAAACAGAGAAATATTTAATATTGATCTTCCCGGAGTTAATCCTTACCGCTTTTTTGATTGTATTAAAGAACTTCAGGACAAACCGGAAAAGCTCACTAAAACAATTGGTTTGGGAAGTCTTCTCAGAGAGATATCCTACAAATTCTTGCGTCACGGTTTTTGGTTTGCAGCCGGGGATGAACTAAAGTTTTTCCCAATGCCGTCGGAAGCTGAGTTGGAAAACAAATTTTTCTATTGGTGGAAATTTGTGAGATAAAAATTATTAAGCCCGGCAAAGCCGGGTTTTTTATTTTCTACCATTTTTCCGGGTTGAATAATTCCAATAAAGTTTACAATTTCTTTTTGTTATAAAAAGGATTAAAATGAAATTCACACAAAGTGCTTTTTTTGCTACCGCACTTTTATCATTCGTGATTATTAACAGTATTGACTTCAGAACCAATAATTCAAAATCGATTATTAAATCAAAAAAGTTTGATAATTATCCAAGCGACTGGGCATGGATTCAGAGGACCTATCCTTTCTATAAAGCAGATCCGAATGTTTATTTGGAAGCAATCAACGAAAGAAACAAAATGTTGTCCGAAGCTGGAATTAACAAATCAAACGAAGCGGATTGGGAATTTGCCGGACCCTTAAACATTGGCGGAAGAATAAGTGATATAGAATTCAATCCGCTTAATCCAGAAATTGTTTATGCAGGAGCAGCAACTGGAGGTGTTTTCAAATCAACAGATACAGGAGTAACTTGGTTTCCAGTGTTCGACGATCAAGCAATACTCCCGATTGGAGATATTTCAATCGATCCTGTTAACCCGGATATAATTTATGTAGGAACCGGAGAGGCAAACGGCGGACATAATAATTTTCCCGGTGCAGGTGTTTTCAAATCAACGGATGCGGGAAATACTTGGGAGAATGTCGGGCTTAAAAGCACTGCTCATATCGGGCGAATAATTGTAGACCATTCTAACCCGGAAAATATTTATGCTGCAGCTGTTGGTTCAAATTTCGATACATCAACTGATAGAGGCGTATATAAATCCACAAACGGTGGAATTACCTGGACGAAATCTTTGTTCGTTTCAGATTCTACCGGTGCTATTGATTTGATTATGGTACCAAATGATCCATCAACATTATTTGCTGCTATGTGGGAAAGAGTAAGACGGCCAGGTAGAGGTCAAAGCGAATCATCTTACGGTCCGACGAGCGGCATTTTCAAATCAACAGATTATGGAGCAACCTGGGTTAAACTAGGGGTGGATGAAGGTCTTCCCGCGGATGATTCACAAGTTGGAAGAATTGGTTTGGCAATTTCCAATACAGAGCCATTTTCTATTTTTGCAATGTATACAAACGGAGGTGAGTATTCCGGGCTTTATAAATCAGAAAATCTAGGTTCGACTTGGGCTCAAGCAGATCCCGGTTTTCATATCTATGATGGAAGTGCTAATTTCAGTTGGTATTTCGGGCAGATAAGAGTAAATCCCCACGATCCTTCATTCGTCTATGCTCTTGATGTTTCATTTATGCGTTCTTCTGATGGAGGAAATTCGTTCCCGCTTCAATTAGGTTATAGTGGCGTTCCACACCTACATGTCGATCACCACGCGCTTGCATTTCACCCGAATGACCCTAATTACATTATATCCGGAAATGACGGCGGCATTAATATTTCAGCCGATAACGGAATCACCTGGTCACAGCCTGCTTATCTTCCGGTAACACAGTTTTATGAAATTGCTTTGGATTTTAATAATCCGGAAAGACTTTACGGCGGAACTCAGGATAACAGTACAATGCGGACTAAAACCGGCGGTATTGATGATTGGGAAATTATTATGGGCGGCGATGGGTTTTATGTGAATGTTGATTTCACCAACTCGGAAATTATTTACGCCGAATGGCAGTGGGGAAATTTGTATAAATCAACCGACGGCGGAATTAATTGGGAGTGGGCAAGAAGCGGCATCAATCTAAGTGATCCGACAAATTGGTCAACTCCTGTTATTATGGATCCGAACAACAGTCAAACACTCTATTACGGAACTAACAGAATTTACAGAACTACAAACGGTGCCGGAAGCTGGAACTCGATTAGTTCTAAACTGACAACCTCAAATTCTGGTTTGGGAACAATAACAACAATCAATGTATCCCCCGTCAATTCAAGAGTTATTTACGCGGGAACTGATGATTCTCACGTTTGGGTTTCGTCCGATTCCGGTTCAACCTGGCAGAATATTTCAAACGATCTCCCTGAAAGATGGGTAACAAGAGTTATACCCGATCCAAATGAGGAAAGTAAAGTTTACGTAACATTTTCTGGTTTGAAATGGAATGATCCGCAGCCGCATATCTTTAAAAGTTATAATATGGGAATGACTTGGAACGATATCAGTTCAAATCTTCCGGATATTCCAATTAATGCGTTAGCTGTTGATAACCATAAACCCGGGCAATTATACATCGGAACCGATTTAGGTGCTTTTGTTAGTTACAACGATGGTGAATCTTGGACTGTTTTGGGGGAAGGACTTCCTGCAGTTCCGGTTTATGATTTGAAAATTCATCCAACTGAAAATTATCTCGCAGCAGGGACGCACGGAAGATCGATGTATAAAATCGATCTTGAAAACGTTACAAGTACCGGTTCAAATGATAAAATAGTAGCACAAAAATTTGAACTCTTTCAAAATTATCCTAATCCATTCAATCCCACAACAACGATTAAGTTTGTTCTTGGAGAATCTGAGACAGAAAACGCAGTCATACTAAAAGTTTATGATACTCTGGGGAAAGAAGTTGCCGAATTATTAAATGATAACTTGAAGTCCGGGACTTACGAAGTTGTTTTTAAATCTGATAATATAACAAGCGGAATTTACTTCTATAGATTAAGAGTTAATGATGACTCAAAAACCGGAAAAATGATTTTAATCAGATAACTTTAATAAGTCTAACAAAAAAAATTATATGAGAATAATTACTCTTTTCTACTTGATGTTTTGTTTTAATTTTTTATCGATTTATTCTCAATCAATAGTTTCTCTTTCGACAGATAAAGCAAGATACTCTAATGGAGAAACAGTAAATATAAAAATAGAACTTGAAGAAATCGGGAATACTCATTCAATAATTATCGAGGTCTATCATCTTGCACAATTGCTGGATCAAATCAATTATACTTCGATTACAACGGATGAGATTATTTTTGAATGGCTGCCACCCGAGGATGACTTCAAAGGTTATCTTGTAAGTGTGAAACTTCTGGAACAAAGTTTACTTCTCGAAAATAAATTTATTGCTGTAGATGTTTCTTCGGATTGGTCAAAGTTTCCTCGATACGGATTTCTTTCCGATTATTCCGAATTAAGCGATGAACAAATTCAAATGACAGTTGAGAAGCTCAACCGATACCACATTAACGGAATTCAGTTTTACGATTGGCATTGGAAACATCACGTTCCGTTGAAAGGAACACCGGAGAATCCTGCAGAATACTGGCTCGATATTGCAAATAGAACAAATTATCTATCGACAATTAACCGCTACATAGAAGCAGCTCATTCAAAAAATATGACTACACTAGCTTATAACCTTTTGTACGGAGCTATGGAAGATGCATGGCAGGATGGGGTCCAAGAAGACTGGTATCTTTTTAAGGATCAATTTCATTTCGAAAAGGATGAAATAGATTTATCATTTTGGGGACACTACCTTTACGTTATGAATACTTCATCATCCGGATGGAATGATTATATCTACAGTAAAATGAACGATGTGTTCGATGCAATAAATTTTGATGGATGGCATATCGATCAACTTGGTGATCGTGGAACAAGATACGACTACACAGGCAGTATTGTCCAGATCGATCAATCTTTTTCATCATACTTAATTGAAGCATCGGAAACATTAAACAAAAAGTTGGTGATGAATGCAGTAAATCAGTATGGTTATAAACAAATTGCAGATTCCCCGGTTGATTTCCTTTACAGCGAAGTTTGGTATCCCAACGATACATATTTTGAATTAGCAAATATTATTGGACAGAATTTTAATTATTCGTCAGGAACAAAGAATACTGTGCTTGCTGCTTATATTAATCACGATCTTTCCGGGAATCAAGGTTATTTTAATACTCCCTCTGTCCTGCTTGTAGATGCAGTAATATTTGCATTCGGCGGTGCTCATATTGAACTCGGCGAACACATGCTGGGTCACGAATACTTTCCCAACAATAACTTAGCAATGTCACAGGAGCTTGAAGAAAAAATTGTTGATTATTACGACTTTCTCACCGCTTATCAAAATCTTCTTCGCGATGAAAGAACTTTTTTTGTTCCATCGATTACCAGCGGATTCATTTATGAAATAAAACCATGGCCTCCTTCGATAGGTAAAATTTCAACTATTGGAGTAAAAACCGAAAATGAAGAAATAATACATTTAATTAATTTTGCAGGAACCTCAACACTTTACTGGCAGGACAATGAAGGAACGCAGACCGAACCAATTTTATTTGAGAATATCGAAATTAATATTGACGTCGAAAAAATTCCGGAAAGCATTTGGATTGCCTCCCCGGATTTCAAAAACTTAACTCCGCAAGAGCTTCAATTTGAGAAAGACGCAGACAAAATTACGGTTACAATTCCTAAACTATATTATTGGTCGATGTTAGTTTTAGATTACAACGCACCTACATATATTTCTAATGAAATTAATGACCTTCCGAATAAGTTCGAGCTGTTCCAGAACTACCCAAATCCTTTTAATCCAACTACAGTTATCAGTTATCAGTTATCAGTAAACAGCAAAGTATCCTTAAAAGTTTATGATATTTTGGGAAGAGAGGTCGCGGTCCTTGTAAACGATTACCAATCGGCGGGAAATTATCAAGTAGAGTTTAATGCGGAAGGTTTATCTTCGGGAGTTTATTACTGCCGGATTGAATCCGGAAGTTACAGCCAGACAAAAAAAATGAACCTGCTGAAGTAGATTTTTACTAAACCGGTTCATACACTAATACCATCTAATTGATTCTCACCTTTTCGTAAAATTTTGTCTAAGCCGGGTATGATGTGAACGGCACTACATCGAGACTTGAACGACACTACTACGGTTTCAAATACTTTTCAAATAGAATTCAGATTAAAAGTTGACAGTTACTGTTCACAGGTTGCAAGTTGAAGATTCAATGAGCAAAGGTATTCAAAAAATGCCATTGCCGTCCGATCCTCCCAAAGGGATAGCTATGCCAAGTGGACGGATAAAAGAATTACAAAGTAAGAGGGCTTCAGCACCATTTTTACGAATATCCGACTAATTTGCACGGTATTGCAAAAATGTCTTGACTATTTTGCAACATTATTTAATATTTACGTATGCGAAGATATTTATTCGATCAAATACTTAAAGATTTAGCAAAAAAAATGGTGTTTATCACAGGTCCAAGGCAGGTTGGAAAGACTTATTTATCCAAGCAAATAATGACCCAATACGATAAACCACAGTACCTAAACTATGATAATTTTACTGATAGAAAAATTATCATAGAGCAAACCTGGATTCAAAACTCCGATCTATTGATCTTCGATGAAATTCATAAAATGAAAGACTGGAAAAATTACTTAAAAGGAGTATTTGATACTAAATACAAAAACCAATCAATACTTGTAACAGGCAGTGCTAGATTAAATACTTTTAGACAAACGGGAAATTCATTAGCCGGGAGATATTTTCATCATCGTTTAAATCCTCTATCAGTTCGAGAACTAATCGGCTCTGTAGAACCATATGAAGCAGTAAATCTGCTAAATGAATTTGGCGGTTTTCCCGAACCACTACTTCAAAGTCTACAGTTATCTAAAGAAGAAGCTTTAGCTGAATCTACCCGATGGAAAAATCAATACTACACGGATCTGATTAGAGAGGATATTTTTGAATTCAGTCGAATAACAGAACTTAATGTAATGAAAACTCTTCTCGAAATTTTACGCACAAAAGTTGGCTCCCCGTTATCATTTAATTCCATTGCTCAAGACTTACAGGTTTCTCCCAATACAATAAAAAAGTACGTCAACATTTTAGACAGTCTTTATATAATTTTTCAAGTTCGTCCATTTCATAAAAACATTGCCCGGGCAATTTTGAAAGAACCTAAAATCTATTTCTATGATAGTTCGTATGTAAAAGCGAATGAGGGCGTTGTTTTTGAAAACACCGTTGCGGTTTCTTTGTTAAAGCATACTCAATTTTTGCAGGACTCTTTTGGAAAAAATTCTTATTTACATTACCTAAGAACCAAAGACAATAAAGAGATAGACTTTGTGTTGAGTGAAAATGAAACACCGCAAAAATTTATTGAAGTGAAATTAAGCGACAAGCAGATTACTCCCTCTCTTAAATATTTTTCAACCCGCTATCCCGATGTTGAATCAATTCAATTAGTGCATAACTTAAAACAAGAGGAAGAAAGAGATTCGATAAAGTTGTTAAATGCTTCACGCTGGCTTACAGAGCTAAGCGCATAATAGAATAAGTTATTTACCCTACACATAAGCCTTCCTCAACTTCTCCTTTCCCAAAGAATTAACAAGATGAACTTCATCCGGGATCAATTCTTTTTCCGCATCGCCGAAGAAGTCTTTGCTCGTTCTATCTTTCTGTGTTATCGACTGCGCTTTGACAGCGGAAAGCACAGCCATTCTTTCAACTATAATATTATTCCCGCTTTCTGCATCTACTTTCCCTTCAACCAAGTAGGGGCCCATTGAAATTGTAAGCTCCGCATACTTGCGATACGCTTCGGGAAAAATCACCGCTTCAAATGTTTCCGTTTTGTCTTCGAGCGAAAGGAATTTCATTATTCCTCCTTTGCTCGTTACCACCCGCTTCGATGCCATATACCAGCCGATCATTTTTATTTTTTTGTTGTGATACTTATTCATATCCGCAGCTTTAACAATATCGCTTCTATTGATTTCATCAAAGAAATCGAGCGGATGACGCGATACCATATAACCGAAGGCTTCGTATTCATTGTAGCAGATTTCTTCTAAACCGAAATCTCTGTCGGTTGCAACTTCCTTTTCAAGTTTGCTTGTGTTGTTCGCGAAGAGATTCATATTTTCATCTTCGAGGAGTTTTTTATTGTAGAAATAAATATCGAGCAAGCGAAGCAGCGTCGGACGCGTTTGCTTAAACGAATCCATCGCGCCGCATTTGATTAAGCGCTCGACACTTTCAAATCCGAGATGAACACGCGAAAGAAAATTTGCAAGTGATGTGAAGGGTCCGTTTTTCTTCCGTTCTTCAATTATTCTATCGGCACTTTCTTTTTCAAAATTTTTTATTGCAATAAAACCAATCCGTACTTCGTTATCTTTCCCGGTGTATTCATATTCACTTTTGTTTATACACGGAAGCATAACTTTCAAACCGAGCCGCTTGCATTCGCCGATGTAAACTGCGGCTGAGTAATAACCGCCGCCGTTGCTCAGTACCGCCGCCATAAATTCGGCGGGATAATATGTTTTCAAGTATGCAACTTGATACGACAGCACGGCAAACGATGCACTGTGCGCTTTGCAGAATGCGTACCCTGCAAACGATTCAATCTGATGCCAAAGTTCTTTTGCAATTTTGGGAGAAAATCCTTTCTGCTCGCAGCTCCAAAAAAACTTATCTTTAATCAACTGCATTGCTTTGTGTGAGCGCATCTTTCCGCTCATCGCACGGCGGAGTAAATCGGATTCCTCGAGTGTGAGTCCGACTACGTGATGCGCAACTTTAATTACATCTTCTTGATAAATCATCACACCGTAAGTTTCGCCGAGATATTTTTCCATCTCGGGTACGAGATACTTCCGCCGCGACGGGTCTTTGTGCCGCTCAATAAATTCTTTCATCATTCCGCTTTCGGCAACGCCGGGACGAATAACCGAACTTGCCGCAGTGAGCATTTCAAAACTATCGCAGTCAAGCCGCTTGAGAAGCGACCGCATTCCGGGACTTTCGATATAAAAGCAGCCGATCGTCCGCCCGGTTCGGATTAAGTCATTCGTCTTTTTATCCGTAAAGACTTTATCGTAATCGAACATATTGAAGCCGGTTTGCTGAATAACTTTCGGAATCCGGTCGAAAATTTTCCCGAAATTCTCCGAATTCGGCAGCTTATAATCCGACATATTCAGCAAAACGGACTTGCTCTTTTCGGGCGATTTGTTAATATTAGTAGTGAACATTTGAACACTATTATACAAAGTGATTTTAAATGTGTCAAGAAGAAAAAACGGGGATTTTTGAATGAAAACGGAGGAAATGGGAGTTTAAGTCCGAAACTGCCTTTCAGAGGGAGCGCTTTGGGCAACCGAATGCCTAAGACATCGTTATGCGAGAATCTCACCTTAAATCTTGCAGAAAATGCAAGGCAAGGTTCACGCAAAGAACGCAAAGTTCGTGGAGAGTCAGGTGAGTTTATCTTGGTATTTTGAACTCATCCCCCGGCCCCTTCTCTTAAGAAAAATTTGAAATATTGCCGTCGGTTTTAACCGACGGTTTGTAATCTTGACCAAATAAATTCGGGACTTTAGTCCCATCAAATCTTAATGAGGCTAAAGCCCAGGTTCTTTTTTCACATCCATTCCCCGACTTTCCCATAGGGATGCCTTTGGCAAAAAGTCGGGGCAAATGAAAGTTCTGCAACGGACTTTGAAGCGGACGGCAATTATCACTATGA
>JAGFIY010000106.1 GCA_024103215.1 Melioribacteraceae bacterium
ATACAAACCCTGGTAACGGATCTATTCTCTTGGTTTTTGCTTTTTCGGTTCAAATATCAACTTTTCTTCAATACCTTCTCCGTTCTTTTTCCGCTCGAATACTTCGGAGTATTATTTATTTTTCCGCTGACCGTTGATTCAGTCAAAAACTTATTCTATATTGCTCCGAAAACATAAATGCTTTATTTCTTATGCAAAAAATAAAACTTCTTCTTGAGTCATCTAAACATCAAATATCATTATCTAAACGTCAAAAAATTATTCTTGAAATCTTGGCGCTTTATAATTGTAGAATTTCGGAAGTTCTTTCAGCTACCTTAGACAATTACTTCCCTGATCGCTTCTTAATTTTGAAAGGGAAAAAGAAGAGTTCTGATATTATTATTACAGACAGAAAAATATTATCTGATATTTCTCAGCTCAATTTCTTTGAAAGTAACAAAATCTTTGATGGCATTACTTATTTACAGATGTATCGCATAATCAAAAGAGATTATTCTCATTTATTCGCTAACTTTCGTAAAAAGAAAAATGCTAAAATTACTCACGGCTTCAGATATTTGAATATTCTTGGTGTTCAAGACGAAAAAAGCATAAAATCTATATTACATCATAATTCCATTGATTCACAAAAATATTACAAGTTGAAATAAAATTTCCTTTTTTCTCTAATTAATTCTTTTTTAATAATAAAATAGTGAGGTTAAAAAATGGGACGAATCCTAAACGGAATTCTTGGCGGTGTATCCGGGAAGGTATCCGGTGTTGTTGGTTCTAAATGGAAGGATATTAAATATTTACGTGCTTACGCTGTCCCTGCAAATCCTGATACGCCGGATCAGCAAATTCAGCGTTCGAGAATGCGATCAATTGTTGCTATCGCAAGACAGTTAATCGGAACGTTAATCCAACCATACTGGAATCCCTTCTACAGTTCGATGTCGGGATTTAATGCATTTGTTAAGTATAACATTATGCATTTAACATCTAATGATTATTATTTAAGCACTGATAACCAAATGGCTCGTGGTAATCTGCTCGGTGTTGCAGACTTTTCCGCTACTTACAATACTTCGACCGGTGAAGTTGCAGCAACTTGGGTGGATAACTCAAACGGATCTACTGGTTTAATTACAGATAATGCTTTTTTTGTTGTCGCTAAAAAAGACGGCACAATATTATTGACTGACTCTGGTAGCGAAACTCGTGGTTCAGAAGCTTATGGTTTATCAGTCCCAACCGGTTTGAGCGCATCTGATCTAATTGTATATCTTTTCTATTTTCGAGGCACTGGCTCAGCCGTACAAGTATCGGACAGTTCAGCGGTTGTACCATCCGCCGCATAATGTAATATTAATTCTTTTAGACTTGTCATAAGTTTTTTTTATACTTTTTCACTTATGATAAGTTTTTTTAGCTGGCTACTAAGCCAGCTTTTTTTTATGTTCTCAAAAAATCAATATCTCAATTCTAATTTATACGGATGAAAAAGTATAAACGTATAATCCATCTTCGCAATAAAGACAACCCCCCCACATACAACCCCTTGATGTCTCAAAATGAGACAAAACCAACCAGCTCCGGACTGGATCCATCAAAGATACTTGATAATAGTCCATATCTGCCCGCATCCGCTCAAATTACTTTTCGCTCTTTTTCGCTCGAAATCCTCGATAATTCAAAAAACCCAACAACTTTTTTGCCATCTGTTCACAAACGTGGGGAAATAAAAGAATTTTCAAGAAAATCTAAAAGGCGTATGATGCTAAAGTTATCTAAATTTAACTATGATTATTATGAAACAAAGCTATTTTTAACCTGCACTTTTCGCAATATTTTCCCAACATCAAAAACCGAAACGAAACAATACCTTTTGTCATTAATCAAAAGAATTGAACGAATTGATAAAGATGTTGCGTTGGTTTGGCGGGTTGAGAAACAAAAACGAGGCGCTCCGCACTTCCATTTTATTTTGTGCTTCCCGAAATTCTACAATGGAAAAGAAAAAAGAGAATTGTCGAAAAAACTAAAAAATGCTTGGGGTGATCTAACACATCATATTAATAAATATGCATATACTCTTGCTTCAGATGTCCGGGAGCTAAACTCCAACATTAAAACCTTTAATTATATTTCTAAGTATTCCTCAAAAGTTGACGACGAAAACGCTCAATATCGTCTCGGACGGATATGGGGCATACGTGGAAACGTTAAAGAGTTTGACGAAATTCAATTTGAGGTTTCGCAATATTTTGCAGACGAATTAAAAAGAATGATTTTCAATGAGTTAAATACTCATATAAAAGTAAGTCGGGAGTATGAGAACTATATATTTACCTATGATTTAGTTAAACTCATTATTCCATACGAAAAAATTCTATTATTTATGAAAGCTACTGCTGATATAACCGGAGAACACGGTTATAAAAAATATCTTTATCGACAAGCATCCCTGTTCGACGAATCAAACGATTCAGATAAATATTTTGATGAACATTCTGACGCTTCAACTCTTTGCAACCCTAAAACTTATAATATAAATTCTTGGCTTAGTTAGGTAATGAGAAAAGAAATTGTTTCTGAAAATTAAAGGCGTCGTTGGCTAACTGGTTGCTCAAGCCGACCGCCTCTTACGCATTCGGCTTTTTCAAAATTTTAATGTTAGTTTTTCCGCTTCGGCTAACCCGTTTAACTTAGTTCTATAGTTAAAGTTTTTTCTAAACATAAAATTTAATTAACAATTTTGGCATTGTGTTTTTGGGCGGCGGCTTAGCAACATCAGCTGTTAGCCAACTCCGCCAGCAAACCGTGTCTCCGTTGCTTTCGTTTGCGTACCATATTGAAAAGTCATTAATTTTCCTTGATGGCGCAAACGATCAAGAAAAAAAACAAAACGGAAAACGTTAAATACGTTGAATTTTTAGCATTCTCTTTCCCGTTTTGTTTTTTTTTGATGTTTTTTCTCTGTATCTTTCTATCAAAATTAAAATTTGAGTGCCTTATAAGTGATCTCTGAAAGCGAATTTTTAAATCTTTTAAAAAATTATTCCGGAAAAGGATTGTTAAACGACAATCCTAATAACATTTTGATCTATTCTGAAGTCACTGAACCCCCCACACTTGTCTTTTCAACAGTGGACTATAATTTTCTTCAATATTTACACTCACTTAATGCTAATTTTAACGTTACTTCCACTCTTCGTATTTACATCAAAACGATAACACCCGCCAAACTTCGCACCTTTATTTCTGATGCAGCAGCTATTTTCTACGGTAAAATCCCTCAATACAAAACCATTCCTAACTATCCATCTCAATTAGTATACAAACCCTGGTAACGGATCTATTCTCTTGGTTTTTGCTTTTTCGGTTCAAATATCAACTTTTCTTCAATACCTTCTCCGTTCTTTTTCCGCTCGAATACTTCGGAGTATTATTTATTTTTCCGC
>JAGFIY010000045.1 GCA_024103215.1 Melioribacteraceae bacterium
TCCAGGATTGCCTTGGCTTGAATTTCGCTCAACTTGAATTTTTTTATCAAGTTGTTTTTTGCTGTTTCGACATCTTTCGACTTTTTAATAGTTTCTATTACTTCATCGATGTTATCGAGAGCAATTATGTAGCCTTCCAAGATATGTGCGCGTTTTTCGGCTGCATCAAGTTCGTATTTTGTTCTTCTTACGAGAACATCCATTCGGTGATCGAGAAAATGTCCCATAATTTCTTTTAATGAAAGCACTTTTGGAACACCGTTTACGAGGGCAAGCATAATAACGCCGAATGTAATCTGCATTTGAGTATGCTTAAACAACTGATTCAAAACCACTGCCGGTTGTGCATCGCGTTTTAATTCTATAACAACTCTTAAGCCGTCCCTGTCAGACTCATCTCTAATGTTTGAGATATCGTTGATCTTGCCGCCTCTAACGAGGTCTGCTATTTTTTCTATCAGATTAGCTTTGTTTACCTGGTAAGGCAGTTCTGTTATGATTATTGATTCTCTATCATTTTTATGGGTTTCGATATTTGCTTTGGCTCTGACAATTATTCTTCCACGTCCGGTTTCATAAGCTTCTCGCACGCCGTCGTATCCATATATAATTCCGCCAGTAGGAAAATCCGGAGCCGTTATAAACTTCATCAGATCTTTTACTTCACTTTTTGGTTTATCTATAAGATAAATAAGTCCGTCAATCACTTCGGTAAGGTTGTGAGGAGGAATATTTGTTGCCATACCTACAGCTATTCCGCTCGAGCCGTTCACCAAAAGGTTTGGTAGATAAGAGGGCAGAACTGTCGGCTCTTGTAAAGAATCATCAAAGTTCGGCACAAAATGAACGGTATTCTTATCAAGATCGCGTAGCATTTCCTCTGCTATTCTAATAAGACGTGCTTCGGTATATCTCATAGCCGCTGCAGAATCTCCGTCTACCGAACCGAAGTTTCCTTGTCCCTGAACAAGAGGATATCTCAGTGAGAATTCCTGAACCATTCTAACCATTGTATCATAAACTGCGCTGTCGCCGTGCGGGTGATATTTACCAAGCACTTCACCGACGATTCTCGCGGATTTTTTATACGGTTTATTGTGCGACATACCCAATTCGTGCATACCAAAAAGAACTCTTCTATGAACGGGTTTTAAACCGTCCCGAACATCCGGCAGAGCTCTTGAAACAATAACCGACATCGCATAATCGATGTAGGAAGATTTCATTTCTTCTTCTAATGAAACGGGTTGAATTTTTTCAAAAAATGTTGCCATGTTTTATATCAATTTAGTTTTTGTCAAGTTTATTAAATATCTATGTTTGCATATTTAGCATGCTTTTCTATGAATGCTCGTCTTGGCTCAACGGCATCTCCCATCAAAGTTTCGAACATTTTGTCGGCTGCTGCTGCGCTTTCCAGGTTGACCTGTAGAACTGTTCTTGTTTCGGGGTTCATTGTCGTCTCCCACAATTGTTCCGGATTCATTTCCCCCAAACCTTTGTAGCGGGACATTGAAACGCCTTTTGGTGTACCGCTTTCGTCAACTTCGTTTGACTCTCCGTTCGACTTAAATCTACTTAAAATTTTATCTCTTTCATCATCATCGTAAGCATAAAACTCTTCTTTTCCTTTTTTGATTTTATAGAGTGGTGGTTGAGCTATATACACTTTTCCGGAGTCGATTAATTCTTTCATTTGACGATAAATAAAAGTTAACAGCAATGTGCGAATATGGCTTCCATCAACGTCGGCATCTGTCATTATAATTATTTTTCCATACCTTGCTTTTTCGTGATTAAAATCCGGACCAATCCCTGCCCCGATAGCAGAAATAATTGCTTGAATTTCCGCATTCTCAAGTACTTTATTTATCTTGGCTTTTTCAACATTTAATATTTTTCCTTTTAGTGGAAGGATTGCCTGAAATCTTCTGTCTCTTCCCTGTTTAGCGGATCCCCCTGCAGAATCTCCCTCTACGATGTATAGTTCCGAATGTTCGGGTTCGTTGATTGAACAGTCGGCTAGTTTTCCGGGAAGGTGCATCGAATCAAGAGCGTTCTTTCTTCTTACGAGATCTCTTGCTTTTCTTGCTGCTTCTCTTGCTTCGGCTGCTCTCAAACATTTTTCGATTATCTTCTTTCCGACTGATGGATGCTCTTCAAGATATTCAGCAAGTTTTTCTCCTACTATTGTTTCAACAACTGATTTAACTTCACTATTGCCAAGCTTTGTTTTGGTCTGTCCCTCGAACTGCGGCTCAAGAACTTTAACTGAAATTACAGCCGTAAGGCCTTCTCTAAAATCATCTCCTGTTAAATTTATTTTCTTATTATCTTTTATAAGCTTATTCTTTTGAGCGTAGTTGTTAAGGGTTCTTGTTAATGCAGTTTTAAACCCGACGAGATGCGTTCCGCCTTCGTGAGTGTTAATATTGTTTACATAGGAGTGAATGTTGTCCGAATATGCATTGTTGTACTCGAATGCTATTTCGACAGGGGTGTTATCGCGTTCTCCTTCTATATAAACACATTTGTGAAGCGGATTTCTAGTTTCGTCGAGATACTTTACAAACTCTATCAAACCGCCTTTGAAATGGAATGTTTCTTCTTCTTCTTCGATTTCATCTTTAATAATTATCGTAACATCTTTGTTAAGGTAGGCTAGTTCACGCATTCTCGCAGCAAGAGTATCGAAGTTGAATTTTGTTACTTTAAAAATTTCGCTGTCCGGCATGAATGTTGTTCTTGTTCCGGTCTGATTTTTCTTTGCTTTTCCGATTTCAACTACTTTTGTTTTCGGAATTCCTCTTTCGTATTCTTGTGAATAAATTTTTCCATCACGATAAACTTCTACTTTACACCATTCCGAAAGAGCGTTAACGACCGAAACGCCCACGCCATGAAGCCCACCTGAAACTTTGTAGGAATCCTTATCGAACTTACCGCCGGCATGAAGCACAGTCATAACTACTTGAAGAGCCGATACTTTTTCCACCGGATGGATATCGACAGGAATTCCTCTTCCTTTATCCTCAACAGTTACGCTGCCGTCTTTGTTGATGGTTATCATTACCGTGTCGTTATAACCCGCTAAGGCTTCATCTATACTGTTATCAACCACCTCGCTTACAAGGTGATGAAGTCCTCTAGCGCCGATATCGCCGATGTACATTGCGGGTCTTTTTCTAACCGCTTCAAGACCTTTAAGTACATTTATATTTGTTGCCGTATAATTGCTGTTGTTGTTTCCTTTTGCCACATTACACCTAATTGATTGTTGTATTAAGTGATAAATCTTATCGATTTTACGACTTCCGAACCGATATATTTATTTATTTTTTTTATAATAATTGTTTTTCTAAAATTTAATTCGCTTTTCCATACAGAGTTTTCAACTCTTAAAATCAGCTTGTCATTATGTGCTTTAACGGGTTCTGCAACCGTTTTAAGTTCAGGAAAAATATCATAAAACTCTTGTACAACTCTTTCCCTTAAAACAGCTTCTCTTAACGGGTGAAACTCGCTGCTTCTTGATATAACTTCATTTATGCTTTTAAAATCACTAAACATAGGCTGCTTTACCGTTCGATACATTTATAATTAAATCGTCTTCAAACGTGCCAAGTTTTTCAAGGTTTGAAAGATCTGTCATAGTAATTATTGCCTGCCCCACGTTTCTTAAATATTCGCTTATCTTTTTTGCTCTGTTCATGTCCAGTTCTCCGAAAACATCGTCGAGCAAAAAAATAGGTTTTCTTCCCAAAGCATCTTTTATATAAAAAAATTGTCCGAATCTAAGAGCAATCTGAAAAGTTTTATGCTGCCCCTGCGATCCGAATTTTTTCAATTCCATATCGTTAATAAAAAATATGAAATCATCCCGGTGCGGACCCGCAAGATTAGACGCTCTTCTTAACTCGTCTTCTCTTATTTCGTTCAATAGATTTCTGAAACTTTCTTCAATTGAAGAAATACTTTCTTCACCCTTTAAGAAAAAATATTCAACATCCGGAACTTCATCTTCTGCCATCAAGTGATAATAAGATTCCCTCACATATTTTGTGTAATCCTCAACAAACCGAATTCTATGCTTTATTAGTTCCGTTCCTGTTTTAATTAAAGTTTCAGTCCAAACATCAAGTTGATCGTAAAGACTTTTTGATCTTTCATCTTTTATTTGAGATAAGAGAGACGATCTCTGCCTCAATGTTTTATTATATTCCAGAAGCAGATCCAAATAAGTCGCACTGCATTGTGAAAGAACAGAATCTACAAACTTTCTTCGGTCGCCGGGAGAACCCATTGTAACCGAATGATCAGATTGTGTTAGTGTAACAACCGGAAATTTGCCGATAACTGTCGATGCTCTATACACATTTTTTTGATCTAAAAAATAATTTTTCTTTTGGTTTTCTAAGTCGTAATAAACACGAACTGAGTTACTGGTTAAATCTGAAAAGTTACCAATAATTTCGAATCCTTTTTCATCAAACGTTACAGCTTCGCTATCCGAAACTTGGTTTATACTCTTGGTTGTACATAGGTAGTAAATTGCTTCTAAAATGGAAGTTTTTCCCTGCCCGTTTCCTCCCACAATATAATTTAAGTTTTCAGAAAAGTTAAGCTTCGTATTTTTGTGTAATCTAAAGTTTTTTAATTCAATAAAGTTAATTATCATTTCAGCTATTCAGACGAACAGGCATAAGCAGCATCATTAGTTCCATATTTTCTTTTTGTTCAACGGGAATAACAATAACAGCTTTAGTTGCCGAGTGCAGTTTGAATATTACTTCGTTTTCTCCGCTAAGATGATTAAGAATATCATTAACGTAGGCGGAGTTGAATCCTATTTCGAGATCGTTTCCTTTGAATTCGCAGTTTAAAACTTCATCTCCGCTTGCGCCTTTATCTACATCTTCAGCAGAAATTTCAAGTGTGTTTTCCGAGAGAGAAAATTTAACCTTTCTTGTGTTGGAGACTGAAAACAGCATCATTCTTTTGATTGCATCGTGAATATCTTTTGTTTTAATCTTCAACTCAAGTTCGTTTTCTAAAGGAATAACGCTGTTATAGTCGGGATATTTCTGCCCGATAAGTCTAGTAATCAGTTCAAAATCAGAAAGTATAAAAGATACGTGAGTTTTGTTGAGATAAACTTTAACATCTTTCTCATCGAGAATTTTTGAAAGTACCGTTATCGCTCTTTCAGGAACAACATACTGCTCGTTAAAATCTGTTTTTATGTTTTTATTAAGAAGATTTGCGAGCCTGTGTCCGTCTGTTGTTACAAATCTTAATCCATCATCAGTAAACTCAAACAAAGTTCCCATCATAGCCGGTCGCATTTCTTCTTTGCTCATAGCAAATGAAGTTTTATCAAATGCATTTCTAAGTTCGCTTCCTTTAATAGAAAATTCGTTAATGTCTGCAGCCTTTGTTCCTTCTCCCGGAAAGGAAGGAATATCCGGATATTCTTCCGACGGAAGATAGCTCAATGTATACTTACCCGTCTCGGTTTTAAGTAAAAGTTTTCCGGATTCGTTGAACGAGAAAAGAATTGTTGTATCGGTTAATGATCTTACAATATCGTAAATGAGTTTTGCAGGAACAACTGCCTTAATGTTTTCGTCGGAAACAATATTTAACGAGGATTTTAGTGAAATTTCTAGGTCGGTTGCATAGATGGTTAAAAGCCCGTCTTTTATCTCGAATAAAAAGTTCTCTAAGATAGGCATTGGTGTCCTTGTAGGTACTGCTGGAATTATCTTTGTGAGTAATTTTTCGAGATCTTTGCTGTTGACCTTAAATTCCATTTTTACCTCCAAAATTAAAAGATAAATATACCAAATAATGCCAGATTAAGCAATCTTTTCAAGGGTTTCCACGTTTTTACGTTTCCTTAATAATGTATTTAGGATATAAATTTACTTAACTGATTATTATAAGTGTGTGGATATGTTGATAGACTTTTTTTAGTAAATATATAGGTCAAAAATGAGGAAAACAAGAAATCATAAATGTGGAAAACTTGTTGATTTTTTTGAGTTAATAACAGAGCAAAAAATAAGTGGATTTTTTCCACTTGTATCTACAAAGTTATCAACAAATTTTTTGTTAAAATGTGGAAAAATTTTTTCTGAGAGAAAAAGAAGATGTACAAAATTTAAGCAGCAGAAAGTTCTATTTTACTTTTAATTTTTGCGATGGTTTCTTTTAATGTAGCGTCATTCGAAATCAAATGGTCGATAGAATTATAAGCATGAATTACAGTCGAATGATCCCTGCCACCGAAATGAAGACCAATAGTTTTTAAAGATGAATTTGTAAGTTTTTTGGAAAGGTACATTGCAATCTGTCTTGCGAGTACAATCTCTTTTTTGCGGTTTTTTTCGCGTACTTTATTTTCTTCCAATTTAAAAAACGAGCAGACTTCTTTAGTTATCGTTTCTATAGAAATGTTTGTTTTTACCTGGGTTGAAATTTCTTTTACAACCTTTTTTGCAAGCTCAAATTCTATTTCCTGTGAATTTAGAGAAGAACTTGCGAGCAGCTTAATTAAACAACCTTCAAGCTCCCTAATGTTTGAAGTAATGTTTAGGGCTATGTACTCCATAATTTCATTAGATAAAGCAATTCCGTAGGATTCGCTTTTATTTTTTAGAATAGCAACCCTTGTTTCGAAATCAGGCGGTTGAATGTCGGCAGTTAAACCCCACTGAAAACGTGAAATCAACCGCTCGTTCAATCCTTTGAGGTCTTTGGGCGGTTTATCGCTCGAAAGAATTATTTGTTTACCGGATTGATGTAGAATGTTGAATATTTGAAAGAAAAGATCCTGTGTACGTTCTCTTCCAGAAAGGAATTGAATATCGTCTATTATTAGAACATCCATCGTTTTGTAGAAATGCGAAAATTCGTTTACAGAATCATTTTGAATTGCATCGACGAACTCAACAGTAAAAGTGTCCATCGAAAGATAGATAGCTTTTTTGTTAGGATGTCTGTCAATTATCTGATTTCCGATAGCTTGAATCAAATGGGTTTTTCCGAGACCTACTCCACCGTAAATAAAGAACGGATTAAAAGAAGTTTCACCAGGGTTATCGCTTATAGCAATAGCCGCAGCTCTTGCAAGCTGATTTCCCTCGCCTTTAATAAAATTGTCAAATTTATATCTCGGATTTAAGTGGGGATCAAAAATTCGTTTATCGTTTCCGGAAGCAACCTGTTTTGAGGCTGCTTTCTTTTCTTCTTCTTTTCTCTCTATTTCATCAATTAAATCAAGTTGTTCGCTTTTGTCCTCAACTATAGAATAAGTAATCTTTGCTGTTTCGCCGATAGAAGATACCAAAGCTTTTTTTAAGATAGTGCTGTAATGCTCCTCAATCCAATCTATAAAAAATTCACTTGGAACTTCCACATTTAATGTAAAATCTACAAGGCTAACAGGTTTAATCGGAAGGAACCAAGTGTTATAGGTTATCTGCGGAACGTTTTTCTTAATTATTGTTAAGCAGTCTTTCCAGATTTCTTTATGATCTTTTTGAACAGGAGAAGAGTTAGCCAGCAAAATATCCATCCTTTAGTTATCCACAATTTAGATTTTGTAAAAACCCCACCAATAGTAAGTGTTGGGGATCTAAACAAAATTCATTAATATTTTATTAACAACTTATCCACATTAAATAGATAACCGCAAAACATTGCGGTTAAATAAGTTACAAGCCCCTTTTTATGTAATTGCACAAATTCTAAGTAAATTTGCAGAGATTTTTCAATGACCAAAACAGCGTGAAACGTTTCACGATTTTCAGTTATTAACAAGTTATCAACAGTTAGTTTTTTGTCTTTCATGGTGCGGTGAAAATATGATTTTCCGATTATGAGTGCAAATTAAATTTGCATGTTTTTTATAACTCATTGAAAAATAATTAGATAAACTTTTTGTTAATAGCTAACTTTCGTTCGATTAATTTTGATTAAATGTCCATTTAAAAGGAAAACATTTTGAAGATAGTAATTGCCGGCGGAGCCGGGTTTATAGGAAGTAACCTTGCGGGTTATTTTCTGGATAAAGGAGAGGAAGTTCTTGTTATTGATAACTTGAGAACAGGAAAAGAGGAAAACTTAAATAATTTTAATAATATCAATTTTGTAAGAGGATCAATAACCGATAAAAAATTGGTTGAAGAAAATCTTTCGGGAGCGGATGTCGTTTTTAACATGGCGGCGTTAGTCTCCGTTCCTGAATCAGTTGATAAACCTTTAGAAACAGTTGAGATAAATACAAAGGGTGTAATTAATCTGTTGGAAGCTAGTTTGAAACACAATGTTAAGAAAGTTGTTCTTTCAAGTTCTGCCGCAATTTACGGCAACAATCCACAACTCCCCAAAAAAACAAATATGTTTCCCGAACCTGTTTCTCCTTATGCAATAACAAAACTTAGCGGGGAATATTTTCTGAATCTTTACACGAAAGAGCATGACTTGAAAACGGTAAGTCTCCGTTACTTTAATGTTTATGGGCCCAAACAAGATCCCAAAAGTCAATATGCAGCAGCAATTCCAATATTTATCGAACGCTCTTTGAAGAATGAAAAAATTATAATTTACGGAGACGGACAACAGACCAGAGACTTTATCTATATTGACGATGTAGTAAAGGCAAACGTATCGGCATTTGAAAAACAAGATGTGACAGGTGTTTATAACGTTGCAAACGGAGAATCGATTACTATACTAGAGTTAGCTCAAAAAATTATCGAAGCTACAAATTCTAAAAGTGCAATAAAATTTGCCGGCGAAAGAAAGGGCGACGTTAAACATAGTCTGGCTTCTATAGAATCGACAAGAGAAAAACTCGGATTTAAGCCATCGGTAAAACTTGAAGATGGTCTTATGAAAACGATTCAATATTTTGAAAGGAAGCTGAGATGAAAAAGAAAGTTCTAATTGTTTTCTGCGGCGGAACCTTTTCTATGAAAATCGACGAGGAGACAGGCGGAGCTGTTCCTCATTACAGCGGAAAAGAGTTGCTTGAAAAAATTCCTGAAGCGGAAAAACTTGCGGAAATTTCTCTCTTCCAGTTTGGAAACTATCCGGGGCCTCATATGACTCCCGAAACCATGCTCGATCTTTCAAAAAAAGTAGATGAGTTTATTCAATCGGGAAAATATGACGGCATAGTTGTTACTCATGGCACAGATACGCTTGAAGAAACAGCATACCTTCTAGATCTTACTATTAAAACAGAAAAACCGATAGTTGTGATCGGCGCGATGAAAACAAGCAGCGAATCTGATTGGGACGGTCCACGCAACCTAATAGACGCAATACATATAATCAACAGCGAAAACAGTAAGAACATGGGCGTGCTAGTATGCCTTAACGGAGAAATAAACGCGGCAAGCGAAGTAACAAAAACTCATACGGATGATATCGAAACCTTTCACAGCCTTGATTTCGGAGCCTTGGGAGTTGTTGACCGCGGAAGGGTAATATTCAATCGTGCACCGCGAAAGCTGGAATATATACCAACAGAAAAAATTAACGCAAATGTTGATCTGATTAAAACATTTGCTGGAATGGATGATAAGTTTTTTAAGTTTTCGGCAGACAGCGGAATAGACGCAATTGTTGTCGAAGCGATGGGTGTCGGTAACGTTCCTCCAAATGCTTTCAATGGAATTAAGTATGCTAGGGAGAAAGGAATAATCGTGCTTCTTGTTTCAAGATGTCCGATGGGAAACACTCTCGATAAATACAGCTATCCCGGAGCAGGGAGATGGCTAAAGAAAGAAGGTGTGATTTTTACGGACTATCTTAACGGACAAAAAGCAAGAATTAAGCTTATGCTCTGTCTCGGAAAAACCAAGAAACTTGATGAATTGAAAAAGCTTTTTGAAACATCTATTGCTGAGATATAGAAAAATTTTTTGCTTATTTTCTAGTTTCATTCCACAA
>JAGFIY010000108.1 GCA_024103215.1 Melioribacteraceae bacterium
TTACACTTCGATTAACTCGCATTTAATATCGGTAATGGACAAATTAAAATTGCAGAAAGCAATATTAGCCGGATATTCAATGGGCGGAAGAGCTGCATTGGGTTTCGCGATAGAAAATGCAAATCGAGTGGAAGCACTTATTTTGGAAAGTACAACTGCCGGAATTGAAGATAAGGAGGAACGACTAAAAAGAATAAAATCCGATGAGCTGACATCCGAAAAAATAAGAAAAGGGTCATTGCAAACTTTCCTTATAAGTTGGTATGAGGCAGATTTATTTAAATCGTTGAACAAAAATTTTGAGCTTCTCAAAAACGAAATTGAAATTAAGAAAAAAAATAATCGCATCGGAATTTCAAACTGTGTTAAAGGATTCAGTCCGGGTAAAATGCCTAGTTATTGGAGCAAATTAGGCTCAATACAAATTCCGGTTCTGCAAATCGTCGGTGAACTGGACAATAAGTACGTTCAATTAAATACAAAAATGAAAGAATGTTTGCCGAATTCAACGTTAAAAATTGTTTCGGGTGTAAGCCATAATACTCATTTAGAAAAGCCGCAAGAATTTACTAATTTTGTTAACCACTTTTTGGTTAATCATTTCAAAATATAATCGGATTTTACAATGAAAATAAAATGGAAGAAAGCAAAAGACTTTCAAGACATTAATTATTATAAAGCCGAAGGTATTGCGAGAATTGCAATAAACCGTCCCGAAAAAAGAAATGCCTTTAGACCTGAAACAGTTTTGGAATTATATGACGCATTTGCCGATGCGAGAGAAGACAGCAACGTTGGAGTAATTTTATTGACAGGAGAAGGTCCGGCCAAGGATGGAAAATACGCATTCTGTTCCGGAGGCGATCAAAAAATTAGAGGAGATAAAGGATATGTTGGCAAAGACGGAGTACCGCGTCTCAACATACTAGATGTTCAAAAACAGATTAGAAGCATACCGAAACCTGTAATTGCTCTCGTTGCAGGATATGCTATCGGCGGAGGTCATGTTCTCCATGTTATGTGTGATTTAACTATAGCGGCAGAAAATGCTGTTTTTGGTCAAACCGGACCAAAAGTAGGAAGTTTTGACGGCGGATTCGGTTCCAGCTATCTCGCGAGAATTGTAGGTCAGAAAAAAGCTAGAGAAATTTGGTATTTATGCAGGCAATATTCCGCTCAAGAAGCTTTGGATATGGGATTAGTAAATACAATAGTTCCTGTAGAAAAACTTGAAGAAGAAGGAATCAAATGGGCGAAAGAAATTTTAGAGAAGAGTCCTTTAGCAATTAGATTATTAAAATCTGCTTTTAATGCAGAACTTGACGGACAAGCCGGAATTCAAGAACTTGCGGGCAACGCCACTTTGCTTTACTATATGTCTGACGAAGCACAAGAAGGCAAGAACGCTTATAACGAAAAGCGAAAACCGGATTTTTCGAAGTTCCCGAGAGTTCCATAGAATGACCGCGTCAAACAATAGTTCGAAGTTATCCGCATTTATTCTCGCTTCAAGACCTAAAACATTGCTGGCATCTTTAGTCCCTGTTATAGTTGGATCTTCGGCAGCTTACAAATACGGTGGATTCAAACCGATTCATGCACTTGTTGCACTTCTATGTTCTGTATTAATTCAGGTAAGCACAAACTTTATCAACGATCTTTACGATTTTTTATCGGGAAAAGATACTGAACATCGTGTCGGACCCCAGCGTGCTCTTGCTTCAGGCTTAGTTTCTGTTAAAGAAATGAAATGGGCTATCATTATAATTTATTCAGTAACATTTTTATTGGGACTTTATCTTGTTTATAAAGCCGGAATTTATGTTCTTGTGATAGGAGTTCTTTCACTAATTGCAGGATACTTATACACTGCAGGACCTTACCCGCTTGCTTACAACGGATTGGGAGATTTTTTTGTGTTGATTTTCTTCGGATTTGTCGGAACTATGGGAACATTTTATGTTCAGGTTTATGAATTAAATTGGTTCTCGTTCTGGGTTTCAATTCCGGTTGGACTGCTTATCACAAACATTCTTGTTGTGAATAATTACAGAGATATCGACGAAGACAGATCGAATAATAAAAATACTCTCGCAGTAAAAATGGGAAGAACTTTCGCTCGTAATCAATATTTGATTTCACTAATTCTCTCTTATTTGATCTTATTATTTTTATTAATCGATTATGAACATAGTTTTTTTATTCTTCTTCCTCTTTTGACTTTGCCGTTAGCAATTAAAGCGATGCAGCAATTCAAAACTAAACAAGGTGCCGAGCTAAACTTCCTGCTGGAACTTTCGGCAAAATTATCTTTCCTGTTCGGGATTCTGTTCTCGGCCGGAATAATTTTATGATAATTAAAAATATAAAATACATTAAATACCGCCTGCCGCTTAGACAACCGATTTTAACCTCAAAATTTAAATTAAACGAACGATCGGGTTTGATTATAAGACTTGAAGATTCGAACGGAAATATTGGATACGGCGAAGCTTCTCCGCTCGATGGATTTTCTAACGAAACTTTGGATGAAGCAGAAAACGAAATAAAAAGTTTTATCAATCAAAATGTTGATTTCAACGTTGAATTTGATCCAACTACCAAAACTTATAAATCTGCAAACACCGATATAAAATCGCCTTCATTTTCACTTGCATTCGAACAAGCATTATTTTCTTTAATGTTAGTTTCGGGTTACTCATCATTGGAGAGTTTTGGATTAGAAGCTATTCATGAAATAAAGTTTAATGGATTAGTTGATATAACCGGTGAAAGTAATACATTGGAAAGGATCGAAGGTTTGTTAAAACAAGGATTTGATACAATCAAATTAAAAATCGGAAGAGAAAATTTTCATGATGATTTGAATTTACTTAAATCAATTGATGCCCGCTTCGGCAATGGTGTCAACTTGCGTCTCGATGTAAATGGTAAATGGTCGAAAGAGGAAGCAGTTGAAAACTTAAATGGATTGGATGGATTTAATATTGAATACGTTGAACAGCCTTGCAAAAAATTGGAAGATTTAATTTCTTTATTAAATCACTCCCCGGTAAAGATTGCAGTAGATGAATCAATCAAAAACATTAATCAGTTAAATGATTTGGTAAATACAAGCGCGTTTACAAATATTGTAGTAAAACCGATGCAACTTGGAAATTTCTTCGAGTTAATAAGAATTATAGAACGCGCAAAAGATTCGGGAAAGAATATCATCTTGTCGTCGACATTTGAAACAAATTTAGGAAAATTAGTTTTATTGTTTCTTTCGCAATTTGGAGATCATAAGATATGTCACGGTTTTGCAACTGACGGTATTTTTGAAAAGAACATTCTTGATTCGCCTTTCGTTTTTAAATCAGCTAAAATAACTTTTTCAAAAAAGATGTTAACCGGCAAACTGAATTTGGAATTACTTTTCAATGAGTGAAATGAAATCAAATATAATTGATTTTGAAATCATTGCTAAAAGAAACACCGATAAACTCTTATTAAAATCTGAAAATATTGGATTGACATACGGAGACTGCCTCAATTTTGTAGACACAATTATGTCGAACGTGACACATAAATTCGATGCCGGTGAACCAGTCGGAATTGTTTCTCCTAACTCACCCGAGTTTGTTGTTTCTGTATTGACTCTCTGGAAACTTGGTGCGGTTCCTGTACCGATAAATCCTACACTTCCAATAGATGAAATAATTGAAAGACTAAGCCTTTGCGGTATAAAGAAAGTTTTTACGTCGTCTTCTTTAAAATTAGCAGAAATTGAAATCGAAGCAATTCCTTTACCTGACTTAAAACGCATACCTTACGGCAATTCGAATCCCTATCAGAAAAGAGAAAATAAAACTGCGGTAATGATTTTCACTTCAGGTTCTTCCGGCAAAGCGAAATGTGTGGAAATAACATTTGAAAATCTTATCGCAAATAACCGCCTCATAGTAAATGAATTTCACATACAAAATGAAGAGAGCTGGCTTGTTTCACTTCCTATGTATCATATAGGAGGATTTGCTATTATTTCCCGAGCTTTACTTTCGAGCGGGACATTGTATTTCCCAGAAAGTTTGAGAGCTGAAGAAATATTAAAATCGATCAGAAAATATAAACCGAATAATCTTTCGTTGGTTTCCCCAACTCTATTTCATATGGTTGGCAACAACTTTTCTGTTCCGAGAGAGTGCAAAAACATATTTGCCGGCGGCGGAAAAATTGATCGTGAACTAATTAAAAAAGCTGTTGATACTAATTATCCAATTCATCTTGTTTACGGTTCGACTGAAACAACATCAATGATTTCCGCTGTTAAGTACGAAATGCTTAAAACGAATATTAACTCCGGGGCAAAGATTTTCAAAGATGTTGAAATAAATTTTACTGAAAGTGAACTTCAAAATAATTCTGCTGCTAGGATTGGAGAGCTTATTATAAAATCACCGACTGTCGCTAAAGGATATTTTAATAACAACTCTGAAACTATGAGAAAATTTTCGAAAGGTAGATTTACCTCCGGTGATTATGGTTTTATTGATGACGAAGGACTTCTTCATATTCTTGGACGGATAGACGACACGATTATATCCGGCGGAGAGAACGTGAACACCTCAGAAATTGAGCAAAAACTAAAAATGATTAACGGTGTTAAAGATTGTGCTGTGATCGGAATAAATGACTCAAAATGGGGAGAAAAAATTATTGCAGTTTTCGTCAGGGATAAAAATTCAAATGTAAGTGCTAAAGAAATTATAATTTTTGCTAAAGAAAACCTTCCTAATTTTCAAGTGCCGAAGGAGATAATTTTCAAGGATGAAATTCCACGTAACGAATTAGGAAAACTTCAGAAGGAAAAACTGGTTAAAATAATTGGTCGGGAGAAGAAGTAATATTTTTTCTTAATCTTTCGGGAAGTTTTGTTTTTTTAAAGTCACTCTTAGAAACACAAACATGAACAAGTTCAACTTCCGCGAGCTTTTCATCGCCGTTTTTGAAGAAATAAACTGTTGTGTATGAATGTTCACCTATATTTTTAATACTCTGCTCAATAGCTATCTCGTCCCCTTTATTTATGGGCTTATAGTACTGAGCATTTGATTTTACGATTGGGAATGCTAGCGAAGGGTTATTAAACACAATTTCATACAAATCATACTGGTTTAGAAATTCTTCGTAAGTATTGTGAGCAAAGTAGAATACTTTTGCGAAGAAAAGGATTCCCGCTGGATCGCAATCCATAAATTTAATCAAATGTTTTTGTTTGAACATTTTTGTATTCCGCTTGTAAAACAATGCAATATACAACTATTTTTACATTCTTTTTTATTACTGATTTAGGTAGCTTTATTTTTTAAAATGAAACGACAATCAATGAGAATAAATACATTAGTCGCACTATTGTTGATACTTTCCGTATCAATATGTGCTCAAATCGCTGAATTGAAAAAGACCTACTATCCTTCCGGGAATTTAAAATCCTCCGGCTATTTTGTTAACGGTGTTAAACACGGAACGTATAAAGAATATTACGAAAGCGGTCAGCTATGGAAAGAATGGAATTTTGTAAATGGAAAAGAAGAGGGAATTTCATACTGGTATTTTGAGGACGGGACTTTAAGTATGGAATGGAATTACAGGAATGGGAGACTTGAAGGCACATCAAAATGGTATTACGAGACAGGTGAGCTATGGGCTGAACCTGTATATGTAAACAACAAAAGAGAGGGTTTCACAAAGACTTATTATCAAACCGGAGAGCTTCAAGGAATTTGGGCTTATCATAATGATATGCTAAATGGTATCAGCAAATTGTTTTTTAAAAACGGAAATGTAGAGGTTGAAAGAAATTATGTGAACAATAAACTTGAGGGAATCAGTAAAGTCTATTACGAATATAACGTTCTTGCGTTGGAAGCCATGTATAAAAATGATGAACTGCATGGAACTTCATATCTTTATTACCCCGACGGTTCGATTAAAGTGATCGACACTTACATAAACGGTCAGATTGTTAAAAGAGAGCGATATGATATTGTAGGTAAGTTTGATAAGATAGAAGAAAATTTTGTGGATCACTATGGAAACGGGGTTATGAAATCCGAGCTTAAATTTAAGGAAGGCAAAAAAGAGGGATTGAATTATTTCTACTACGAGAGCGGATTTCTAAAATCGGCATTTATGTACAGAAATGGCGAGTTGGACAGCACTTGTACAACATATCACGACGGTGGAGTGATCGCGACCCAAATTGATTATAAGAACGGAAAGAAAAACGGGAGCGCAAAGGAATACAATTCGGATGGAGCACTAATAGCTGAAACAATCTTTACTGATGATGAGCTGAATGGTCCTATGAAAATTTATTATGCCAACGGACAATTAAAATCTTATGAATACTATATTAATGGTTTGATTGACGGAGTTTCACAGCATTACTATCCTGACGGAACTTTAAAATCTCAAGAAACATTTAAAAAGGGAAAGCGAGAAGGCCTATCGACAGTCTATTATGAAAACGGTGATGTTGCAGAATATGCCAATTATACAAACGATAAACTTCATGGTAAATTTATATCGTACCACAAAAACGGACTGATCAAGAAAGAGGCTGAATATAGAAATGGAATGCTGATTAACGAAACAAATTACGGTGAAGACGGATTTGAGATAAAAACTCCAAGCAACTAAAATATTTTTTCTATTATAAATTGATTTACAAAATCCTCACCAAATGCCATTGCTGGAGTTAATGTTCCTTTTTTATCTGTCCCGACAAGCACGTTTTCAACAGCGGCTGCAGCACCGATTTTTGTAAGTGTATAACCTTCCATTACTCGAGTGATATCTGTTTTGCTTTCACTTCTGTTAGACACAGTAGTAAGTATATATGATTTGACTTTGATGCGTTTTTCTTCGTTTGGTCCAATTACAAACAGTTTGATCAATTGTATAACAGTGTTTTTCACAAACTTGGGACGCAAAATTTTTAGCAATAACAGCAAAAATTTTCTCACACAAAAAATAAAGTGGTTCACTCCCAAATAAACAGTTATGTTTTCTATCCCGGTTGAATAATATGCGGATACAACATCTCCCCAAGGGATTGAAATCCCATAATACTTTTTATCTCCGATTGATTTTACAAAAACTTTTTCCCCGATCGGAGAATCTATTATTTTTCCTTCTCTTCTTATTTTTCCGAGCTTGGTCATCATTTCAATAGTTGTAATTAAAGTGCCGCGCGAAATTTTTACTTTTTCATTCTGAAGAAGGATTTCCAACGAACACGGATCTTTCACTTCTCTTGCAGTTATCACAGAAAGACAGTCTGTTGGAATTACATCGAAACCGATACTTGGAATTATACATATTCCGGCTTTTTGAGCGGCTTCCTTTTGAGTCCAGGCAAATTCAATTACAGGAATTTCGCCTGTTATATCAAGATAGTGTACTTTTTCACTTATGCATGCTTTAATTATTTTCTCAGCCGTATAAGTGAAAGGACCTGCACAGTTAAGAACAACTTTAAATTCTCGAATTTCCTTTCGGATAGTATCAATATTGTTCAGATCAAAAGCTTTGTAATTGCAGTTAAACTTTTTTGCAACCGGTTTCAACTTATCACTATTTCTTCCGGCTAATGCCGGTTTAATTCCTCTATTAATAAGTTCTTCAACTATCAGTTGAGCTGAATATCCATTTGCTCCATATATTAAAACCTCTTCATGCGAAATCATAATTCAGCTACAGTTTACTTTTTACAAATTTTTGTGTTTTGGAAAAACAAGAATATTTTATTTCTTATTGTTTCTCAATTTATCGAGAAGATCATTTACGGTTTTTGCTTCTTCACTGGAAAGGCTTGCTAGATAATGGTCGACTTCCGGATCTATTTTATCAATCTCTTTCAAAAGCTCAAGACCTTTTTTGTTTATAACAATATTTACCTTGCGCCTATCGTTTTCATTGTAAGTTCTTTCAAGCAGGCCTTTTAGTCTTAATCTTTCGACCAGACGTGATGTATCTGAAATTTTCTCAAGCATTCTTTCCTTCAACAATGAAACAGTAGAAGGAGCGGGATATTGTCCTCTTAGAATTCGGAGAATATTAAACTGTTGAGGTGTTATTCCGTACTTTGATAATTTTTCGGCAAGAAATGAATGAATCCACGAGTAAGTAAAAAGTAGATTAACTGTTAGCTTATGATATTCATTCCGGAATTTTGATTGTTTAATTTCTTTTTCTAACTTCATATTAACTTCCCCCAAAAAAGTGTAACCGGACATTAAGTCCGGTTACCAATAGTATTCTTAATTTTGTATTAATTCAAGAACAATTTTTATTTCGACATCTTTTCCGACAACTGCTCCACCGGTTTCAATTAGGTTATTCCATTTCAGACCGTAGTCAAATCTGTTAATTTCGGTTTCCGCAACAAAACCCGCTCTTGTTCCACCGAAGGCTTCAACAGTACCTTTAAAATCAACATCCAAAGTAACTTCTTTTGTGATTCCTCTTATAGTCAAATCACCAACTAATTTGTATTCGTTATCATCAACCTTTGTAAAAGATTTACTCTTGAATATCATTTTAGGATGATTTGCAGCATCAAAGAAATCTGCTGATTTTAAGTGATCATCTCTTTTTTCATTATCGGTAAAAATTGAGTTTACATCGGCACTGAATTCAACTTTTGCTCCTTCAAAGTTTGTTCCGTCGCTCTCTATTGAAAGATCATAATTTTTAAAAACTCCAGTAACCGAAGATATTACAAGATGGCTTACAGTAAATTCAATTTTGGAATGAGATTTATCAACCGACCAAGTGGTTTGTGCTGTTATACTCGATACAGCAAATAATAACCCAAGCAAAAATATATTTAACTTCTTCATAAGAACTCCTTTTTATTTGTTTTAGTGTAGTGACATATTTTCTAATTCAAATATATGTTATAACATCGATAATTGCAAATGAATTTTTTCCCCCGCTTAGAAAATTCTATTTCCCTATAAAGAATTATAAACAGTTCCTAATCATCTTATCCCAAATAATTTCTACTTAGGTGAATGAAGAAAAATAAATGAATTAGAAAGGAAACTTAAAGATGCAGAACTAAATAGGACGTCACGAAGAGTTTCGCTTGTTGAGGTTAGAAATGTTGTTAATATACCTTACTTAATTAACTTGTAATTCCTTTTCCAGTTGAACCAATACAATATATTTCATTACATATAGAAGAAAAAGCACCGACTCTGAAATTATAACGAATTGTTAATGAATGAATTTCTTTTTAGAAGACTATATTTGAATTTATATAACCCGTTATTTTCAGTAGCAACCCAGGCATTTCCGTTTGAATCGAATGCTACTCCGCGTATAATTGATCTTTCCATTAAAGTGTTGCTAGAATTATATCTTTTATAGTCTTCCGGATTAGTTTCAAAAACATAGATTCCCTTATCGGAACAAATCCACTTTTCATTTCCATTTATAACAATATCATACACCCAATGACCGTCGTATATTGGATAATTCGTTCTTCGCTTAGAATCCCCATGTTCAATGCTTGTTAAACCGTATGTTGATCCGGGATGATCAACTGACGGCGCATGGCCAAACCAAATTTTTTCATCCGTAACCTTAACACAATTATACCATCTATCCTTTTCCCGTTCCAAATCATCATAATAAGAATACCACAATCCAACTACTTGAATGTATTCTCTTAATCCTCCACCACCAGTAACAGCCCAAATATCCCCCTCGGGATCAATATCAATTCCTCTGACACTATTGTAAATCAAAGTATGGGTCCATTCATTTTCAGATTTTATACCAATTCCATTTGCCGTCCCAACATAAACCTCCCCAGATGGAGCGAAATAGATTTCATATACTTTTTTATTGGGCAACTGTTTGGGATTTTCAGTATATCTTGTCCAGGCACTACCATCAAGAACATATAAACCATCATTGGTACCAATCCATTTTCGATTTTGCTCATCAACCCTTATTACTTGAATTTCATTATCTACAAGAGGAGAGTTGCCATCGTAATAATGTGTCCAATTTGAACCGTCAAATTTAACTATGCCGTCCAACGTCCCGAGCCAGATTACATTATCTTTATCAACAGCGATACATCTTAGCAGATCATTTGGAAGTCCGGAGTTGGAAGATTTGAAGTCAACCCAATAAGTAGTGTCCTTTAAAGTTATAACGGCATCAATTAATTGATTGCTGGAGACTGTTACTTCTATACTATCGGGGTAGCAGTACTTCTTCTTGTAAGTTACAGTATATCGACCCGGCTTTAATTCCCCCAATTCAGCCGGAGTCGTGAATTCTAAACTGTCTCCGTTTAAGAAGATGGATGCACCTTCCGGTTTTGAAATAAACTTTATTTTTCCCAGCATTGAAGGATTGGAGTAGTAATCAACGAAGATTTCCTTCTTTTCATCTTTCTGAAGAGTAACTAAGATGCTGGTATCACGGAACAATTCTTTTTTTAACGTGAAGTTGTATGTTCTCTCTTCTAGCCAATTGAGGCTGTCGGGAGTAACACGGCTGGAATTTCTACCGTCTTCATATATTTTTGCCCCGGGTGGATTAGAATCGATGAAGATACTAGAAATAGGAACCGGTTCGGTCGGAGGTGTAACAGAGACTTCTTTTTCGCAAGAAGAGAGCAGCAAAAAAAATAATAGAAATGATATTTTTAATATGTTGTTTTGATTTATCATAACTTATAATTGATAATTATAAGCAAAATGCAATATAAAATTATGTACAAGCGAATTAATCGCAGACGGTTTAAAAAAATAAATTTTTCATAATACCTCCTTATTTGATTTTAGATGTTTTAACATATTCTAAGGAATTAATATATATTATCATATCTAAAATTACAAGTCATTTTCAATTATTTCAATTCTAAGTCGATTTTTACTAAAACGAATAGTTCGATCTGGTTATTTCAAAAGTTTTGTTGAATAACTTTGGGGCTATTATTTATGATTTGCTAAATTAATTCAAGAAATTTTTATTGATGTATTTTACAAAAGATGTTTAATTAAATTAATTTGCGGAAGGGGGTTTAAGCGAAACATAGAATTTGCTCCCCTTACCTAGTTCGCTTTCGACATTGATAGCGCCTCCCAGTTTTTGGATCAATTCTTTACATATTATCAAGCCTAAACCTGTACCTTTCTCGTTACGAGTGCCGATTCTTGTCCCTGAGGATGTACCGTTAAAAAGATTGTTTATAATTCCCGGTTCGATGCCAACGCCGGTATCTTCAATAACTATCTTGAAAGTATTATCACTAAGATGGGAGGTTACTTTTATAAACCCTCTATCTTCAGTATACTTAATTGAATTACCAATCAGATTACGAAGAATTGTATTTAAAATGCGAACATCCGCTTGGATTATGGTGCTCTTATCTATTCCATTTATTAGTTTTATACCTTTCTTATGGGCAGTTGATTCATAAAGTTCAAGATTATTTTCTACAACTCTGTAGAGTTCAATATCTTTATAAATAACTTCCATACTTTCGTGCTGTGCTTTTACCCAGTCAAGTATTCTATCGAGAAGTTCGTGAATATTTGAAGCCGTTCTGAAAACAGCTGAGACAGATTCAATAAGTTCTTCTTTCGAAAGATAATCGAATTCTTCAGAGATAAATTGAGCATAACCGAGCAGAGTGCTTATTGGGTTTTTTAGATCGTGTGATAAAATAGAGATGAACCGGTTTTTATCAGCATTCAAATTTTTAAGCTGTTCTGCCTTTTCTGTCAAGGAAGCTTTAGTATTTTCAAGTTCCTTAAGATACTTTTGAACCTGTTCTTCCTTCTTAACTTTAGAAATTGCTTGAGCAACCTGTTCGGAAACAAATGTTAAAATCTGTCGTTCTTCCTCTCCGTATGCATTCCCGTCACTATAACTTTGAACTGCCAAAACACCTATGACTTCATCCTTTTCTTTTAAAGGGACACCAATCCAACTCATCGAATCAGCACCGATCAGTTCAATTTTCCCTTCACGCTCAAGTTTCTTTTCAACCGGCTTGTTCACAACAACAGCTTCTCCTTTTGAATAAACAAACTCCGTTAAACCTTTACCAAATTTTCTGGGAGAAGGGGGTGGATCAAATTCATCCACGAAATATGGGAAAGAAATTATAGAGGTTTCTTTATCAACAAGCGCTATGTATAAATTTTCGGCGCTCATTAATGATTTTATAATACTATGAATTTCTTCGAATAATTTATTCAGATTACCACTTCTATTTGTTGCCTGAGAAATCTCATAAATTGCATTCTGAATTTTATCGTTCTTGACTCGTTCTGTTATATCCCTGGCAATACCTACAATTCCCCCAACCTCACCATCCTCGTAATACGGCATTTCACTTACTTCAAACAAAACCGGGTTACCGTTCTTATGCAAAATTTCTACTCTGTAAGGCGGCTGTGGTTGACCGGTTTTTAATGCTTTATCGGTATATTCTTGAACTTTTTCATTAATAGGGTTATTTGTAAGGTATTTTGTATAGTGGTTTTTCCAATCTTCGGGAGTGTATCCGGTGATTTCTTCGATTGAAGGTGAAAGATAATAGAAGACCCCGTTTTTATCATGACGATAAACAAAATCTCTCAACTTTCCGAGAAGCAGTTCAAGCTCCTTCAGACGTTTTAAATTTTGTTCGTTATCCCTCATCTATCATCCAGTCCTGGTTATTTAAAATTCTTTTAACCGGTGAAAACTAAATCAAATCTTGTCCCTTCACCCTTTTTGCTTTTTACACTCAGTTCAATATCATTGATTTTACAGTACTCTCGCACAAGTGCCAATCCAATTCCGTTACCATCGAATCTCCTTGTGTATCCTCTCTCCTCTTGTGAAAAAGGCGTGAAAAGTTCGGGCAGATATTCTTCGGAGATACCGATACCTGTATCGACAACAGAAGCAATTAAATTGCCGGATTCATTTCTTGAAAGAACAACATCAACTCTTCCCTGATCCGTGTACTTAATTCCATTATCGATCAAATTACTAAAAACTTGAGTAACTGTGTAAAGATCAAAATGGGATTTTGTGTCTTGAGTTTCAACCGCTAGATTAAGCTCAATATTTTTTTCTTCAGCAAGTTGCTTAAACTCAAAGAAAATTTCGTTAATTACATCTTTTGCCAAATCGTGTTCTTTTATTATTGCTTCTAAACTTCCTACTTGGATTTCAGATAAGTTCAGCAATAAATCTATAGTTCTTATTATTCTTTTGCTTGCTTTTTCTATCATCGAGAAACTTATGTTTAGGTCTTCATCAACCTTATCCTCAAGTTCGTTCTGAAGCAGACTTGAAAAACTCACTATCGCGTTTATTGGTGTTCTTATTTCATGCGACATTTGAGCCAAAAATTCTGATTTCAGTCTATCAGCACTTTCGGCTTTTTCTTTAGCTTCAACAAGTTCCTTGGTTATTCTTTTCTGTTCGGTAATATCCTCTTTTATAGCAAGGTAATGAGTAATTTTCCCGTTCTCATCTTTAATAGGCGAAATATGCGCCATTTCCCAAAAAAGTTCACCATTTTTTCGTTTATTATGAAATTCACCCCTCCAGTCCAAGCCCGATGAAATTGCTTTCCATAGTTTGCTGTAATCATCAATGCTTGTTTCGCCCGATTTGAGAATTCTGGGATTTTGCCCCAAGACCTCCTCTTTGCTGTAGCCTGTAACTTTGCAGAACTGTTGATTCACATAAATAATTTCGCCATTCAGATTTGTGATGATAATTGAAACCGGACTTTGTTCAACCGATCTTGAAAGCTTTCTGATTTCCTCCTCTGATTTTTTTCTTTGTGTTATATCAACAACAATTCCCCGGATACCGATAACTTTTCCATTTTCCCAAATCGGGTTGGAATGAAGAAAACCCGGGAAAGTACCTCTCGATTTTTTTAGGAAAGTATACTCTGAAGGTTCTAAAAATTCTCCTTTCAAAGTCCGTGTGAAATTTTCTTTTATTCTTTCTTTATCTTCCGCGGCAAAAAGCGAAAGTGAGCTTAAACCATTTTCAATATCCTCTTTGTTATAACCAATCCGCTCCAAACCGAATTTATTTAGAAATGTAAATTTCCCAATCTTATCTACCTCAAACACTCCAAGAGGAAGTGTTTCCGTAAACTCTCTGAATTTTTCTGCTCTCTTTTGTAGTTCAGATTCGGCATCTTTTCGCTTTTTAACGTCCCAACTGTTTTCAATAAGAAGCTGAATTGATACAATATCAATATTATCGTATTGAAAAAATTTATCGAATACCGCTATAACTAATTCGTTTCCGTCTTCCCAAATAACGGGGACGAAGATATATCTTTTAAAATATGATGATGTATTCGAAAAATTATTTGTATCGTTCTTAATAACAGGTTTATGTTTTTGGAGATGACTTGCAAACTCAGGGTTTTCAATCAATAGATTTTTTATTCTGCTTTTTTCTTCTTCATTCTGAAAATCATTTATTATCTCAACAAGATTAAAGTTATCATTTTCATCCTTAAGCCAAAGGGCAGCGAGAGAGCTGTTTGTTAAATCTTTACAAGCATTAAGCACTGTTTTATAAATTTCTTCTGATTTAACATTATCCAAAACACGATTGATTTTAATAGCTTCTTTTAAAGCCTGCTCTCTCCTGGTGATGTCGCTTATATCTTGAATTATCAGTCTAAGAAAGTAGGGATTGTTATACTTATCGTTCTTTAAATATGTTCTAATAAGCAGATTTTTAGTCTTTCCTCATCGGAAATAATTTTTACTTCAGCTTTTTTTCTGTCGGTCTTATAGTTTCCAATATCAAACAGTTTAGCAAATTTATTTCTATCTTCTTCAATTAGTTTTTTAAGAGCTAGCTTATATAAATCACCCTCGGATTTTTCGATTCCAAAAATTCTATAAACTTCATCCGACCAGTAAACGTCATTCTGCTTTAAGTTCCATTCCCAAATCCCAACATTTGCTATCTGAGCAGCATAACTTAATCTACTTTCATTTGTTTTAAGTAACTTTTCATACTTTTTTCGTTTATCTATATCCTGAATTGAACCTGCAAATCTCCTCGGAATTCCATCTTCGTCGGTTAAAACAATTCCCCGTACATAAAACCATTTGTAGACGTTGTTTTTCAATTTAATTCTATATTCTATCTCGTAGGGGCTACTATTTTGAATTGCTTCTTCCCGTTTTCTTAAAACTCTTTCCTTATCATCCGGGTGTATGCTCTTGAGCCAATCGGAATATGAATCGAGAAATTCATCTTCCTCATATCCAAGCAGTTTTTTGTATTGCGGCGAAATCCATTGTGTTTCATTTTTTAGATCTCGTATCCACAATCCGCTGGATGAAGCTTCAACAGCAAGATCAAATTTTAAATGAAGTGCCGATAATTCCTTGTTCTGTTTTTCAATATGAAGTTCAAGTTCTTCTCTCAAACTTTCGGAATTTTTATGGAGTTCAATCGTATCTTTTTCAAGTTCAGCTCGAACAATAGATTCTCTGATTGAATTGATAAGAACATCAAATTCATTGTTGATGTCAATATAATCTACAGCGCCTGCTCTTAATGATTCAACCGACTCTTCGATAGTAGGACTGTCAGTTATTATAATTATTTCGATACCGGGGTTTTTAGATTTAATACTTAGGATAGAATTTTCGGAACTAGATTTAAATGCCGAAAAAGGAGAGATAATTAAATCGATATTTCGGAAATCTCCATTAAATTTTTCAAAGCTTGACTCGGCAATAAACTTCAAGCCCTCAGATTTTAAGAGCGATTCTATCTTCTCTCTACATTCTAATTTATTTTCTACAAGTAGGATTTTAGCCAATTATAATACCATTTATATTATTTCTGCATGAAATTAATCACATCAAAAATTGCGGACAACTCATCTCATATAGAACTTACGCAAACAAAATGAGATTGTAAATTGTAAAAATCACAAAAAATATATACCATTATCGAAACAATAATTATATAGTTGAGTGCTGTGAAACTATTGTTATATTAAATATAAATTTCGAATAATTCTTTTCGATAATAGTTTTTGAAATAATCAGAGATAAAATGTTATGGAAACTTATTTTGCCACTCCCGAACGTGATTCAAAGGAAAATCTCTTAAAAGACCTCAACTTATTAAACAGCAGCAACGAATTAAAATTATTTCTTGATTCTGTATCAGAGCTCGTGATTGTGCTGAATAAATACCGTCAAATTGTATATGCGAATAAAGTGTTCTTAAATTTTGTCGAGGCAGATAGAGTTGAAGACGTGATCGGATTCAGACCCGGAGAAGGAATTAATTGTATTCATGCTGATGAATTGGAAGGCGGCTGCGGAACTTCGGAATCGTGTGTTGAATGCGGTGCCGTTAAAGCAATAATAAAAACCCTCAAAACAAATAAACAAGTCGGAGAAGAAGTACGTATTGTTCAGCATGGTGGAGAAGCACTTGACTTGATGATAAAAACAACCCCGTTCGTTTTAAATGATTCCGAATATGTAATTGCGGCATTCTCGGATATAAGTTCGATTAAAAGAAGAAGAATTTTAGAAAAGATTTTCTTTCACGATGTGCTTAATACTGCGGGAGCATTGTCAAATTTTATGGAATTACTAGATGATTCAACTCCTGAAGAAAAAGAAGAATTATTAAAACTAAGCAAACTCCTTTCCTCCGAACTTGTTGAGGAAATTGAATCTCAAAAAAACTTGATGGCAATCGAAACCGGCGAATATGAGTTGGAAATTGAAGACGTCAATGTAAAACAACTGCTCGAAGTTCTGGAATACACATTTAAAAATAATACGCACTTCTTAAATAAAAAGATAAAACTTGACCCGTGTGATGAATTAGTGATTAAAACCGATAGAACACTTCTGCGTAGAGTGTTATACAACTTACTCAAAAATGCTTTAGAGGCAATTTCACCGGGCGAAGAGGTGTCTTTTGGAATATTAAACTCCCAGGCTGAAAGTCTTACATTTTTTGTCCAAAACCCCGGTGTTATACCGAAAAATATTAGATTTCAAATATTCCAACGTTCGTTTTCAACAAAAGGTATAGGAAGAGGTCTGGGAACATACAGTGTAAAATTATTAACAGAAAAATTTCTTAAAGGCAAAGTGCACTTTGAAAGTTCACCCGAAACACAAACAATCTTTTATCTTAAAATTCCGCTTGAAATGAAACAAAAAGTCTTGGCTTAATGTGAAATTCCGGATTTTCCGGGATGTTTTATAACACAGGAACTAACTAATAAATTCTAATCAAACTGTTTGTCTCTCGAATTTGATAGCAAAAATTATTAAGCGGTCTTTGTTTCTCTGTTTTTATCAACCCAGTAAGCCCAAAACACAAACAACCATTGGAGATTTCCAACCCAGGCTATTGTTTCAACATCCGGCGGCGGAGGACCAAATATATTCGAAATATAAATTACCGCTATAAATAATATCAACCCCCAATAACCATATTCACCTTTTTTGTTTTTAGCTATTGTTATTCCATAATAAATAACAACGCCTATGATAAAAATTGCTGATTCAAAAATTAAGGTTCCGAGAATGGTATTCCATAATCCAAGTCCAACCTTAACATCTAATCCCGGAACAAGAGGTAGATCGGGAGAGTGAACTATAAAATCAAGTATCCAATGACTTACAACCAGAGTCCCAATTAAGATTGCTGAACGAATATTTTTTTTGAGAATATAATAAACTCCTCCGACCAGGAACCCCCAGATTAAAACACCGATTAAGCTGTGAGTAAATGGATAATAAACAAAATTTAACGGTGTAAATGCAGTGCTGCCTGGCTCAATTACAACCTTTTCAATACCAAATATTAAAAGTATTGGCCAGAGCAAATCGATAAATTGAGACGCAAAAAAAAGAGTGCCGAGCGATGGTTTTTGGTCAACCTTTTTAGCGGCTAACCCAACTCCAAAATGTCCGATAAACATCTTGTGTACTCCTAAATATTCGAAAATGCAATGATAATAAAAAAATCGGATAATCGGTGCGTTTATGTAAATAGTAAAAGAAGCTGTTGGTTCTCAATTAATTAACCAGCATCAGATGATGAAATTTAATGTAATGTTTTGTACAGCTGATGTTGTTTGAATTTGATTTCTAATAAGAGTAAAGAAAGAGACTGTCTTAAAAGTTAGAATGCATATTGAGAAAATCTCATGAACTCTTATAACAATCTCTTAAAATTATTTTAAACCTCTCCGAATAAGAAGAGATTCAATATCCGGCTCTTTACCTCTAAATTTTTTGTAAAGACTCATTGCATCATCGGTTCCGCCTGAAGCAAGAATATACTTTCTGTATTTTGAAGCAAGTTCTTGATTATAAACATCTCCGGATTCCTCAAAGGCTTTGAATGCATCAGCATCGAGAACCTCGGACCAAATGTAACTGTAATATCCGGCTGAATAACCACCCGAGAAAATATGATTAAAATATGTGCTTCTGTAACGAGGAATTATTTCTTCGATCAAGCCAATTTTTGACATCGAGTTATTTTCAAAATCTGTTACATCATATTGAACAGGCTCTGTAATCGTATGCCAATCCATATCCAAAAATGATGCTGCAAGATATTCTACTGTCGCAAATCCTTGATTAAATTTTGATGAGTTATTAATCTTCTCGATCAAACCATCCGGAATTGGTTCGCCGGTTCTATAATGCTTAGCATATTTCTTGAGTACTTCAGGGTGCATGCACCAATTCTCCATAACTTGAGAGGGAAACTCAACGAAATCTCTCGGAGTTGCTGTACCGGAAACTGTCTCGTAAGTACATTCCGAGAGAAGTCCGTGGAGAGCATGACCGAATTCATGAAAAAGTGTTTCAACTTCATCTAAACTGAGCAGCGAAGGTGTATCAGCAGTGGGCTTAGAGAAATTTCCAACATTATAAATAATAGGATGAATAAACTCACCGTCTCTTTTACTCTGTTTGCGAAATGCATCCATCCAGGCGCCTCCCCGCTTGCTGTTGCGGGGAAAATAATCAGTGTAAAGGATTCCGATATGACTTCCGTCGGAATCTTTAACTTCAAACGTTTTTACATCGGGATGATATTTCGGAATATCGATTCGTTCTTCAAATCTGATTCCCCACAAATCAGTTGCCAAACCGAAAACACCGTTAATAACATTGTTGACAGAAAAATAAGGACGAACCTCGTCCTCATCAAAATCGTACTTTGCTTTTTTAATTTTCTCGGCATAATACCACCAATCCCAACTTGCCAGATTAAAATCATTTCCTTCTTCATAAATCATCTTCTGCATTTCGTCTCGTTCGGACTTTGCTACATTTAAAGCAGGTTCCCAAAGTTCTCTTAATAGTTCGTAAACACTCTCAGGATTTTTTGCCATTTTTTCTGCAAGCTGAAAATGTGCATGTGTCGGATAGCCGAGCAATTGAGCCCGTTTAACTCTTAACGCAGCCATTCTAGAAATTATTTTTTTGTTATCGAAATCATTTCCATTATCACCTTTCATAAAATATGCACGGTAAATCTTTTCTCTCAAGCTGCGGTTTTTTGCATATTGCAATAAAGGAATCATACTTGATTTATGAATTGTGAATATCCATTTATCTTCATAACCTCTTGATTCAGCTTCCTCGGCTGCGGTCTGAACAGTGCTTTCCGGAAGCCCTACCAAATCATCTTCATAATCAATTACAAGTTCAAACGAATTTGTTTCCTTCAAAACGTTCTCGCCGAAATTCAGCGATAACATTGAAAGTTCTTCGTTAAGTTTTCTTAATTCTTCTTTATCCTCATCACTTAAATTTGCACCACCCCTAATAAATGCTTTGTAATATTTATCAAGAAGCATATTCTGCTCGGTTGTCAAACCTGCTTCGCTTCTGTTATCAAAAACATATTTTATTTTTTTAAATAAAAGTTCGTTGAGATAAATGTCATCATTGTGTTTTGACAACATTGGCGTAACCTCTCTTGATATAGCTTGCAGTTCTTCATTTGTCATTGAACTATTCATTGCACTGAAAATACGCTTCACTTTAGTAAGAAGTTCCCCGCTATATTCCAATGGTTCAACAACTGTTTGAAAAGTAGGAACCGCCCTGTTAACAACAATTGCATTGATTTCTTTATTCTGTCCTTCAATTCCTTTCTTAAATGCCGGGAGATAATGTTCGTTTTTAATCTCATCAAACGGCGGAGTCCCGAAAGGAGTTTTCCACTCTTCAAAAAATGGATTAATATTTTCTTGTGCAAAAGTCATAGATGTAATTCCGATCAATATTATTAGAATAATAAATTTATTCATCCTTCTCCTTATGATTAGTCAAAAAGTGCAATAATTTATAAAAACGGTAATTCAATTACTGTTGGTTTTTATTGTTATCCTTTACCAATGCTACAAGAATGAAACCGTTTTTTGGTTCAACTTGAGAATCGGATGTTATTATTATTAGATTTTTATTTTCCGTTATGAAAAAAAGTGGAATTGAATCATCACCATAATTTTTTTGGAAATCATTAAAATCAAATTCACTTGAAAGTTTTGTTGATTTGAGAACATATCCGTTCTGAAATTTTTTAGTTAACTGAGAATATGTAATATCCTTGCCGAATAAAAATCTGCCGCGAAGATGCTGAGGTGAAAATTTATCCTCTTCTTTTATTTTTTCTAATTGTGCCGGGGTTAACTGATACAGTTCTTTTCTGTCAAAATATTCTGCAAAATGAAGAACCGACAATGCATTCGCTTCATCGTTGGGAGTTAACGCAACCAGTTTACCGATTCCATTAAAGTTTATTTTATCATAGATTTCTTTTGATAGAGCAGAACCATGAAAAACTTGAATATCCTCCATGCGAGCCTTGTAAATTGCCGCCCTATTTGTATCGACCATAGCGACGTTAAAACCTTTGCTTTTTAATAATTTTGCGATTTGTATACTCCAATGGTGCGCCCCGACGAAAAGAACTCCTTGCGGATCTGATTGAGAAACTTTCAGCCACTTTGCAATTGGCTTCGCTGTGAAGCCATAAAAAGCTACTGTTCCGATTATAACAAGAAATGTATTAGGTACAATCAGTTCAGCTTGCGGAACGTTTAATTCTGTGAGCCGTAATGCAAAAATTGAGGAAACAGCCGCAGCTACTATTCCTCTCGGCGCCATCCAAGAGAGAAAAGTTTTTTGTTTAGTAGTGAGATCGGATTTTAATGTTGATACAAAAACAGCAATTGGCCGGACGAACACAATCAGCAATGCAAGAAAAACATAACTTCCTACTGTCAGATTATCTAAATCCTCGGGTTTAAGCATTGCAGCAAGAGTAATAAACAAAACAGATATTATTAAAACTCTTAGATTTTCTTTAAACTCAACAATATGTTTTACAGATACAAGTTTTTGATTGTCAAGAACAAGCCCCATCAATGTTGCAGCAAGAAGTCCCGACTCTGATTGAAGCGTATCTGAGATTAAGAAAGCACAGACTACAAGGCTAAGCGTTACTGTTTCGTGGAGAAAATCTGGAACCCAAAACTTTTTAAGTAAAAATACGAGTAACCAAGCGAATGTAAATCCCACAGCACTTCCGAACAAAATGGTTTTTCCTATTCCGATTAAAACCTGTGTGCCGGCTTGTTCGATCTCGCCGATCATAATTGCTTCAAATACCAATACAGCAAGAAGAGCTCCCACCGGATCTATTACTATTCCTTCCCATTTTAATATTTCTGCCACTCTTCCGGAAGGACGAATATGCCGTAGTAGAGGACCTATTACCGTTGGTCCAGTTACGGTTATTATTGACCCAAGCAGAATTGATAATTTAAAATCCAAGCCCAACAGAAAATAAGCTGCAACAGCACCTAGGATTCCGGTTATAAGAACACCAATTGTTATTAAACTAAGGACTACTTTACCTACTGATTTAAGCTCCTTGAGCCGAAGAGTTAAACCGCCTTCAAATAAAATAACTGCAACTGCAATTGATATAAACGGCATTAAGCCATTACCGAATAAATTATCCGGGTCGATGAATCCTGTAAGGGGTCCAGCAATTAAACCAAAACTGAGCAGCAGAATTATTGAAGGAAACTTCAGACGCCAGGCTAGCCATTGTGCAGCAATTCCTAAAACGACTATACTTCCCAGACTGATTAGATCGTGATGTTGCAATATTTTTTCTGTTTGTGGATAGTATTGTACAAAAATAACAAAGGATTTATAAAAGAATAGAATAATTATTTATTTATTCACTTAGAAGGAATTCTGGAGAATTAATTTGAGGTACTATTATTTTGGATCGGTGTAATCCAGCACATAAAATTATATTAAATTCTATTCTTCTACCTTAACTTTTTCATTCACGCTGATGTTTGTCAATATTGTTTTTTTACCGGATGGCCAATCAACTATTAGCGAATCAACTTGTTCGGCATTTTCCAATCCAAAATGAAGCTGTAAAGTTTGACCGCAATATCCCGATTGTCCCGATACTCTTCGCATCTGGTAAATATCTTTTCCATTAATGTTTGCTTTTAATCTAACAACAGATCCTATAGCTGAAGTGTTTGAAATAGATCCTTTTAAATCCACAAGAAGCCAATTATTTGAGTTGCCCTCGTTTAAATAAATCGTATTGTTCTCATTTGCATCGTAACATTTTGCAATTACAAGATCCAAAAATCCGTCCCCGTTTAAATCGCCAAAAGCAGAGCCGTAAGTCCATCCTTCATCTTGGGATAGAATATTTTCAACCTTTTCAAATTTTCCACTGCCGTTGTTTAAGTAGAAAAAATTCCTTGTCTTTGAACCTCTCACGAATGCATTTGTAACAAACAGATCAAGATCACCATCATTATCTACATCTCCGAAAGATGAACTTACGGAATTTCCACCGTCATTTGTGCTTGGATCATCATTCACCTCTTCAAAAGTTCCGTCTCCTTTATTGAGATAAAGCGAATTGTTCTGTTTAAAATTACATACGTACAAATCAAAATCTCCGTCGTTATCAATGTCTTCCCAACTTGCACTGAAAGATTCTGCTGTATCTGTTGTAATTGGTGGAATTTCTGTGAAAATAAAATTTCCATTTCCGTCATTTATATAGACATTATTTTTCTCATTATTTTGATTTGCGATAAATAAATCTTCGTATTCATCCAAATTTATATCAATCCAATCAACACTTCGTGAAGTAAATGAATTTTCTACAGCAGCTCCTTTGACGACTTCAATAAAATCACAATTTTTATTGTTAATAAATAAAAAATTTCTTTTTGAACTTCCATCACTGTTTGCGACATACAAATCAAGAAATCCATCCTTATTAATATCTCCCCAAGTTCCTGTTTCGGAATAGCTTTTCCCATTAGAAGGAGGCAATTCTGAAAGCAATGTAAAAGTATTATCATCATTTTGTTTGTACAGCAGATTTGGTTCGCCCCACCAATTCCCAACAAATAAATCAAGAAGCCCGTCGTTATTAAAATCTCCCCAAGAACTCCCGTCTGACGGTTTGTTGTCATTAGTAATTTTAAGATTGTCTATTTTTGTGAAAATTGCTCTGCCATCATTTTGATACAGAAAATTATTCTCACCGTTTTTAGGTCCATTAGTTATGAAAATATCTAGATCACCATCGTTATCATAGTCGATCAAGTTAACCGATCTAGAATCACCGCCATCATTAACGGGAGATCCTTCTTCTAACTTATAAAACGACTGAGAAAATCCTGTTGAGAAAAATATTATTATTAAAATGGCAACTTTAATATGCATAATCATTCCTGTTTATAATTGTTTATCATTTGAGCCGGACTTTTCATGAAAGTGATTCAATCTCACCAAGCTGTATTTTCTTGAATGCAAAATGTATAGAATGTTAGACGATTGTACGAACTATTATGTTCGAGTCATTAAAAAATTTAGGTAATTAATTGGCACCTCATTTGACTATTCTTTCAATATTCAATGTGGAGTAAGAGATGAAAAAATTGATTTTAGCAGCATTGGTACTTTTTTCAGCCCAGTTATCAGCTCAATTCGTAAATAATTCAATAAAATTAGGTTATTTTAATCCGCCAGCCACTGAGGGTGGTTTTATTGTTGGATTTGAAGGCGGCAAATACATTGACAGAAATTTTTCTTACGGATTTAGTTTAGATTGGTTTCACACAAGTTTTGTCGATGCTGTTCTGGTTGAAGAATTTAACAGAATTGAAGGATTTCCGAATTACAGATTAAACGAACTACGGGCAAAAACAAACATTCATAGCTTTCCCGTGATGTTCAACCTAACAGCAAATTTCCCGGTTGCTCCTAGAGTAAGCACTTTTATCACCGGTGGAATCGGAGCCGAGGTCCTTCTAATTTTTTCGAGCAATTATCAAAATCCCAATGATGATGATTTTGAAGGAGCCTTTGATTTTAACTGGAGAATCGGAACAGGTTTAAGTTTTGCGATGGGAAGAAGATCGAATATTTTCTTTGAGTTAGCTTATCATAATGCTGAACCAAGCTGGACATACGAAATAAAGGATGACTTCAGCAACCATGTTAGGGTATTTGAACGAGCTTATGATATGACCGGAATGCTCGCACGAATCGGTTTTAGGTTTTATTATTAATTGAAGACCTTGAACATTCTCAAGGTCTTTTCGATTTTATATGTTTACTCTAAATGAACCGATGAAATTTATTCCCGGAGCGGTAAT
>JAGFIY010000114.1 GCA_024103215.1 Melioribacteraceae bacterium
CCTTGTTTTTTGTCGTGCTTATAGGCAATTCTTTTTTCACCGTTGGCGGTTTCTGTAAATCCAGTCAGTGTGACGACGTGACCGCGCCAGCCTCCTTCGCCATCAGGCCATTTATAAAGAAGTTCAACGTCTTCCCCGTCAATCATCTGCTGTTTCAACCAATCCCATGTTGGATAATTTCCGTCGTTATCATTTCTAGCATAAGCAAAACCGAAGGAACCGCGTACTGTATCCGTTATTGATTCACTCTGAAATTTTACATTAATATTTAATCCAAATTCAGTAATAAAGTCCAATTTTCCCCTTATGAATTGTTCGGCACTGACTCCTTTATTTCTTTGACGCTGCATAAAATTACTTAGCTGTTCAAGCAAATCTCTGTGAGGCAGATTTATCGTAACTCCATTATCTGGAAGGTCCGACAACCATTTTAAACTATTTGCAGCGGCTGCCGGCCCGCACGCATTTTTATCCCCGGCATAAGTATCTGTATCGGGATGATTTGAATCATCGAGATCGATATTAGGGACGGTACAGCCATAATAACAAGTTTGAGTTACATCAGCTGTGATATTGTTATTCGGTGTCGGGTCTGTAATTGCCGGTTCAGTTGGTTCGGTTGGATCGCCGTACTCATTATCTGCATCATCTACTCCTTGTTCAACCATTGCATCAAACTGAGCGAATGGATGTGATGTCGGATCATCCATACGAGTTTGGGAATAATGTACAAAGAAACTAAGTCCGTTGACAGGGTCGAATGGAACTCCCAAAATTGCACCGAGTAATGTCAAATTAAATCGTAGAGCTAAGATTTGAACACCCGCTGCAAAAGCAAATGACGGCAGATAAAGATTATTAATTATTAGAGCAAACATAAAATTATCGTTGTTCTGAACCCCGACTGTTATATAATAACCAACCGATCCAGCAAGATAAGTAAGAACCATTAACCCAACTATCGAGTGGTTTAGCGGTTCAGCCATATTTAACAATGATAATTGCTGCACGGTTAAGCCTTCAAAGACGGGTGCATCTTCCTGAATTACACTCTTTATCGTTTGTTTTTGTGGATTTTGAGCATTGCTTTGTGCATTTACAGCAATCGGATTTGAGATAAGACATGCAATCAGGAGAAGATAAAATACGTAATGAATGGAATTTTTCATAATACTCCTTGTCCTATTTTATGATTGTAAAATATTTAATTAAAAGTTATCCTCTAAAAAAAAAAGATGAAAATAAGTTTGAAAAAAGGAAGGAGTAAAAGTATTGCAGAAAAAGTAAGGGATTAATTAAGCAAAATCAACTAGGTAGAAGTGATAATTCACATTCGTACCTGTGAAAAAACTCAAAACAATAATAAATTTGTAAAAATCACTTAAGAATTATAAATTCTCCACTTCTTCTCACAATATTATCAGAAAATCCAATATGAAAGAAAAAAAAGGTTTTATAAATAGATCTCTATCCTTAATTGAAAAAATCGGGAATGCACTTCCCCACCCAGCAACTTTATTTTTCTTGTTTGCATTGGGTGTTGTTCTTATTTCTTGGTTTGTTTCCCTTTTTGATTTATCGGTGATCCATCCGGGAACCGGAGAAACGGTCACTCCCGTCAACTTGCTCTCCGTTGAAGGACTTCATTTTATTCTCACTACAATGGTTGATAATTTCACCGGATTCGCCCCGTTAGGAACAGTTCTTGTTTCTATGCTTGGTATCGGAATAGCCGAGAGCAGCGGGTTAATTGGAACCTCGCTGCGATTACTTGTAATTTCAGCACCTAAAAAACTTTTAACTTTCGTTTTGGTTTTTGCTGGTATTTTATCTAATACTGCAAGCGAAGTAGGATATGTACTTTTAGTTCCGTTAGGTGCAATAATTTTTCTTGCAGTCGGTAGACATCCTATCGGCGGTATGGCCGCAACCTTTGCTGGAGTTTCAGGAGGATACAGTGCAAACCTTCTACTTGGTACAATCGATCCATTGTTAGCGGGACTATCTCAAGAGGCAGCCAACATAATTCAAGAAGGATATAAAGTAAGCGCCGCTGCAAATTATTACTTTATGGTGGTATCAACATTTGTAATTGCAGTAACAGGAACTTGGGTAACCGAAAAACTGGTAATGCCAAGACTGGGTAAATACACAGGAGACGAAAAACCCGAAGAACTAAAAAAGATTAATGAAACTGAAAGGCGAGGATTAAGATTTGCTCTAATTGCTTCGGTGTTATTAGCAGTGTTTATTGTCGCCGGACTGATCCCGGAACAAGGATATCTTCGTGATCCTCAAACCGGAGATATTCTCCACTCTCCTTTTATGGACGGTATTGTTGCCTTCATTTTTATCGGTGCCGGTATTGTGGGTATCGCGTACGGTATAGGTGCCGGTACATATAAAAACGATACTATGGTTATGAAGGGAATGGGAAAAGCAATGGAAACATTGGGAATTTATATTGTTTTAGTTTTCTTTGCCGCTCAATTTGTCGCTTATTTTAAAGAGACAAATCTCGGGTTGATTTTTGCAATTGAAGGCGCTGAAGTGTTAAAAGCATCCGGACTTGGCGATATTCCACTGATGTTGGCATTTATTTTCCTTTCGGGTTTAATAAACATGGTGATGGGAAGCGCTTCGGCAAAGTGGGCTATTATGGCTCCCGTTTTTATCCCGATGTTTATGCTTCTTGGATACTCACCGGAACTTGTTCAGGCAACCTATAGAGTTGGAGACAGTGTAACAAATATAATCTCCCCGATGATGTCATACTTTGCCCTGATCGTTGCATTTATGGAAAAATACGACAACAAAGCCGGGATTGGAACTGTGATCTCAACTATGCTCCCATATACAATCACTTTTACGATTGTCTGGTCAATTTTACTAATTATCTGGCTAATTCTGGGAATTCCTTTAGGGCCTGACGCCGGACTATACTTGTAGTTTTTGCCAAATTAATAATCGAATTTTATAGCGATGAGATCATGTATCTCATTAATACAATTCTTGACTTTACAAATCGTTAAATTCTTGTGTGGCATCATTTTTAAGACAATAAGATTCTTTTCACATTAATCAAATATTTTAGCAAATAAAACAAAATAAAACATTCCTATATAGTTACTTTCGAAAATACTATTAAATAGTCTTGAAAGTTTATACATTTAATATTATCATTAGCCATACTATCAAATAATTAATTAAGAGTTAATAATGGCAAATAAATGGGAAGAATTAATTAAAAAGGAAAAACAAAACTCGGAAGAAATAAAAAGATTAGTAGAAAAACATAAAATCTCGATTGGGATGCTTAACGTAGCTACAAATTTGGGAGCACCAATTGTTGCATCCTACTTGCGCAAACAGAGAATCAGCGAAAAAAAATATCAAGTTCTCAAAGCGGGAATTGAAAAAATTCTTTCAAATAAAATCAGTAAAAACGAAATTTACACACTCGCTCCTAGAAAAACTTTTAAAACAGTAAGTTCGAAGAAACTCAAGTCGTTGTTGAAAAAAAATAATCTATCGGTAAAAACTGCTGCCGAAAGAGCCAACTTGAATTTCGATTATCTTAATTCACTATTAAAGCAGGAAAAAATTCCTGATCGAACATTCGAAAAATTATTACGAAGATTAAAAATCAGATAAATCGAATCGATCTGATGATTTGTTTTATATTCTGGAACTGAGACACTTTAAGAATTTCGGTCAAAATTTCTATCCTAGGAAAGGTCGATCGAGGTTGAATTCACTCTCTAAATATTTTTGAGTTTCGATTAAATCTTTCTTACTTGTCATATCAGGAACGTGTTCACAAACTTTGTAAGTAAACATTCCATCGACATGATCTTTAATCATCAAATTTATTGTAGTTGGTATTTCCTTTTCATCCCTACCGTGTGTTAGTGGTGTATTTTGAAAATAAGGGAACATTAGATCATAATCGAACTTGAAAATATTCATGCTAATTCCGGTATATCCCATTTCCTCTTTTAATTTTTCTATTTCCTCTTCTGAAGGTTTTTCGATTATCGATCTGAGATAACCGTTTTTCGAAACTGAGATAACCGCAAATTTTTTATGTCGATCATCGGTAAATCTTAACCCTTTCAGATCGTAATTTATCATTGAATTTTTCTTATCGGAATTTAACAGCAGCTTTAATGTATTTACCGAATAAAGATTATCCGAATTACAAACAGTAAATTTTCCACCGCTCCAATCCGGTCGGCTCATCATTCCTTGAAAGACGGCATCAGCTGTTCCCATCGGTTTCGACCTTCCTTCCGGAATAGATTGGACGGTAAAAGAAAGATTTAGATTTCCTAGTTTTTTGTCATTTTCATTTTCAAGTTTGTAATATTTTTTAATAAACTCATCTTTTTCATTAATGATAAACAGAACCTCTCTATATCCCGCTTCAGTAATATTAAACAAAAGATAATCCATAAACGGACGATTGTCTTTTCCCACTCCAATCATACTTTTTGATATTGTATCAGCTTCGTGTATAAGTTTTTCATCAGCTGTTATTGTGTTGTCCGGCTTTTTCATTCTGCTCGAAACACCGGCAGCGAGGATCATTATTTTCCCATCCAAAATAAATCTCAATTTGTGATATATATAATAAACGAAAAATACTTCCTTATTAAGATGTTAAAAAATATTAACAAATTTGGACTTACTTACTAATATGTTTAGTTTTGATGCAAAATGACAATTAAGACAAATACATATGTTGACAAATACAGAATTAAATTCACTTGTTCGATTAAGAAAAGAAATTCATAGAACTCCCGAACTTGCACATAACGAGATACAAACTGCAAAAAGATTATTAGAATATTTAAAAAGTAAATCAGATCATGTAATAACAAATATCGGTGGTAACGGAATCGCGTTTATTTTCGACAGCGGTAAACCGGGGGCAACAATATTATTTAGATCGGAACTCGATGCTCTGCCTATTATGGAAACCAATGTTTTTAAACATGCTTCTGTTTATAAAAACGTCTCACATAAATGCGGTCATGATGGTCATATGACCGTTCTCGCCGGATTAGGATTAATTTTATCAAAAGAAAAACTGAATTCCGGTAAAATTGTTTTACTTTATCAACCTGCCGAAGAAACTGGTGAAGGCGCAGAATTAGTTTTAAATGATGAAAATTTTTTAAAATTACAGCCTGATTTCATTTTTGCTCTTCATAATCTGCCGGGATTTCCGCTTGGTAAAATTATAATCAAAAACGAACACTTTGCTGCAGCTTCAAAGGGAATGATAATCAAGTTGGAAGGAAAAACAAGTCATGCGGCGGAACCTGAAAACGGAATTTCACCGACAAATGGAATGATTAAAATTATTGATATGATACAAAAATTGGTTTCAACAAGTGAACTTAAAGACTTTGCACTTATTACCATAATACATGCAAAACTTGGGGAACGCGCTTTCGGAACGTCACCGGGTTCGGCTGAGATAATGTGTACACTTAGGAGTTTCAGAAATGACGATATGGAAATTTTGACAAATGCCGCAGTTGAGACCGCTAAAAAAATTGCCGTATTAGAGTATCTTAAAATCAATATTAAATTCACTGAAGTTTTTCCAGCTACTATAAACGATCCGGAATGTACAGGTATTGTAAAAAAAGCATGCGAAAAACTTAATCTGGAATACGAGATGATAAATGCGCCATTCAAATGGTCGGAGGATTTCGGTCATTTTACTGATAAGATTAATGGTGCTTTGTTTGGAATCGGAGCAGGGGAGAATACCCCTTCCCTTCACAATCCAAATTATGATTTTCCTGATGAACTTATCGAAACGGGAAGTAAATTGTTTTATCAAATTGTAAAAGAAATTACGGGAAGTAATGTTTAATACATCCACAATTGAACTTAGCAAGGGCGCTTTAAAATCGAATTACAGTTACATACAAAAGGTAATCGGCAAAAACGTAAAACTTTCCACTGTTGTTAAAGGAAATGCTTATGGACATGGAATTGAGCCTTTCGTTAAACTTTCCCAAGTCTGCGGAATAAATCATTTTTCTGTTTACAGCGCGGACGAAGCACTTCGAGTACTAACAGTCGCACGTAAGCACACAGATATAATGATAATGGGCTGGATAGATGATGCTGAAATTGATTGGGCGATTAAAAAACAAATTCAATTTTATGTGTTCGATCTTGAACGTTTGCGAAAAACGATTTCAATTTCGAAAAGACTTAAGATTCCCGCAAGAATTCATATTGAATTAGAGACAGGAATGAACAGAACAGGATTTTCCGAAAGAAATATCGGGAAACTAGTTGAACTGATAAAACAGAATAAAGAGAATCTAATTATCGAAGGAATATGTACTCACTACGCCGGAGCCGAAAGCATTTCGAATTATGTTAGAGTCCATAATCAGTTCGAAAAATTCGAAAAAATGTTTATGGAGTTAAAACGAAAAGGAATCGTTCCCAAATATAAACACTCTGCAAGTTCCGCAGCCGCTATGACTTATCCTGAAATGCGAATGGATCTGGTAAGAATAGGTATACTTTGTTATGGATTTTGGCCGAGCCCTGAAACTTTCATTGATCATTTAACGAAAAAACATCTGTTTGAAAAAGATCCGCTCAAACGCGTACTTAAATGGACAAGCATAGTTATGTCCACGAAGACAGTGAAGATGGGAGAATTTATTGGTTACGGGAATCATTACCTTGCGGAGCGGAAAACTAGAATTGCCGTTATTCCTATCGGTTACGCGCATGGGTTCAGCAGAAGTTTGAGCAATAACGGTAAAGTGCTAATAAAAGGAAGGTTTGCTCCGGTTATCGGGTTAGTCAATATGAATTTAATAATAGTTGATATAACCAACTTAAAAGGAGTCCGACGCGGTGATCAGGTTGTGATTATCGGCAAACAAGGGAAGAACGAAATTTCCGTTGCATCGTTTATGCAGATGGTAAACCAGTTAAACTACGAACTACTTTCAAGATTGCCGGAAAGCATTCCGCGTATCGTTACAAAGTAAAACTATTTCTTAACGAAACTAACTGCTGCTCCCCCACCTTCAGCTAAAATCAAATTTAATGTATCGCTGCTTGTTAATTCTCTATTCTCAATTTCATAAGCTGTGGGATTGTTATCCCAGTGAGAATCCGGGGCATCTTTATAAATAACTGAATAATAAACTACTTCAGGTTCAAGGAATGATAAATCGATTGTAAACTCGCGTGAATTTTCATCAGTGATACTTCCCAAAAACCAGTTGCCTGTTTCTTTTTCTTTCCTTACAATTGTTACGTAATCTCCTATCTCACCATTTATAACTTTTGAATCTTCCCAATCAATTCCGACATCCCTTATAAATTGAAATGCCGGATGTCCTTCATAATTTTCCGGAAGGTCGGCAGCCATCTGAAGCGGGCTGTAAATAACAACATACAAAGCAAGCTGATGAGCAAGTGTTGTATTAACTTGATTGTTCGGTTTGTACTTTTCTAATTTTATATCAAAAATGCCCGGTGTAAAATCTATTGGACCTGCTAACATCCTTGTAAATGGAACTATCGTCAAATGTTCGGGCGGATTTCCACCGTCCTGCGACCAAGCATTAAATTCTTGCCCGCGCAGTCCTTCGCGACTTACCATATTTGGGAAAGTTCGTCTTATCCCCGTTGGTTTTATTGGTTCGTGAGAATTTATCATAATCTGATATTTTGCTGCGGACTCCAGCACTTTACGGTAATGATTTACCATATACTGACCGTGATGATATTCTCCTTTTGGAATGATTTTCCCTACATACCCTGTTTTTACGGCGTTTATACCAAGTCGTTTGCACAGTGAATATGCTGTATCAAGTTGTGTTTCATAGGTTTGCACAGCGGCTGAAGTTTCATGGTGCATTATAATTTCAATTTCTCTTTCATTCGCATATCTTACAACTTCCCAGAGATCGTAATCCGAGTATGGAGTAACAAAATCGAACACTCCTTCTCTGTCCTCAAAACCTATCCAATGCTCCCAACCCGTGTTCCATCCTTCAATTAAAACTGCATCTATATTGTTCTCTGCGGCAAAATCGATATAACGTTTTGCGTTTTCAGTCGTTGCTCCATGCTTCCCGCTTTTCATATCCCAACTTGATTTATCGACATGCATCTCCCACCAAATTCCGACATATTTCATTGGTTTGATCCACGAAATATCTTCAAGCTTATTTGGTTCGTTCAAGTTTACAATTAATTTTGATTCGATCAATCCACCAGCCGTTTCACTAATTTGAATAGTTCTCCAAGGGGTTTTAAATGGAGTAGTAACTTTTACTTTCGATTCATCCGGGGAACCAACAAGTTCACTCTGCATTAATTTTTTATCGTTGTCTATCAACAGGGTCATACCGGAATAGTTTGTAAGATTGGCTTCATGAAAACTTAGATATATACCGTCATCAGTTTTCATAGTTACCGGAGTGTTTACCGCATTATAAGGGATATAAGTTTGTGCCAGCGAGTTTTCAAACATTACCGGATCTACTTTTATTTCGCTTACCCGTGTTGTTCTGTAGAGATGTTCATAAATATCCCAATCACCGGGAATCCACCAAGATTTGTGATCTCCGGTAAGTTGAAATTGAGTGAGTTCATCCATAATTATGACTTCTTTAAGATTTGATTGTTCGGGTAATTCATACCGGAATCCAATTCCGTCATCAAATGCACGGAAAACCAAATTCATTTTTCTTTCAAGCTTGGTTTCATCCTGCAGTTCCACGATGATCTCGTTATAGTTATTTAATACTTCCGATTGCTCACCCCAAGGCATTCTCCAAACTTCGGAGAATGAACATTCAGAGACATTTACGATTCTAAAGTCCCTATCAAACGGTCCGGTATTTTTTAAATCGAATCCAAGAGTTGAAGTATCAACAATGATTTTATTATCATAGAAAACCATGTAAGCCGGTTTATTATTTTCGACAAGCAGAAATCGAATATTAACTCTTCCATCCGGTGAAGACACCGAAATATCACTATAAGAGGAACAACAAGTGAAATTAATCGAGGCTAAAAAAATTATTAAAAATATTTTTTTCATTTCAAATTTATCCAAGATTATTAATGATCTACCAAAATACAGTATAAAGCAGTGCTAATATCAGCAAAATGATGTAAGCGGAAATATTAAAAGCTCCTTCGGTTTTAAATGTTTCCGCAGTAAGTTTAATTCCTTTAGGATCGTCATCAGTTTTCGATTGTGTTAAACTTATCATAGCAATAATTACAAGAGTAATCAAAAAAGTATAAAGCATTTCATCCATCCAGGCAAGACCAATAAAGTCCAACTTTAAAAATAAAGCAGTGGGGATTGAAAGTATCGCACCCCAAATTGCTCCCTTTGTTGTAGCTTTTTTCCAGAATAAACCTATCATCGCAACAGCAAGAATCCCCGGGCTTACGACACCGGTGTATTCTTGAATATATTGAAATGCTTGAGGGACGCTTCTAAGCAGTGGTGCAGAAAATGCTGCAATAATCAAAGCTGCGGCTGCACTTATTCTTCCGACTCTAACTAATTTTTGTTCCGATGCTTGTTTATCAACATAAGGTTTAAAAATATCCATAGTAAAAATTGTTGAGGTCGAATTGAGCATTGAAGCAAGTGAAGAAACTATTGCAGCAGTCAACGCAGCAACTATCACTCCTTTTAAACCAATTGGAATGAACATACTAATCAGCCAAGGATATGATTTATCATAATTTAATGTTCCGTCGGCTTTGGTGAATGATTCTTTAACTCCGTCTATAACCGCTGTTCCTTCTGGCTGTGCATACATAACATATGCAATGATCCCGGGAACAACGACAATTAACGGGATCAACAACTTGAGAAAAGCGGCAAACGCAATTCCCTTCTGCGATTCTTTAAGAGATTTTGCTGCTAACGTTCTTTGGATAATATACTGATTGAAGCCCCAGTAATATAGATTAGCAATCCACATTCCTCCAATCAACACTGCGATACCGGGAAGGTTATCAAATTCCGGATGACCTTTTTCAAGTATCATATGAAATTTATCCCCGGCTTTGTCGTATATGTGGGAAAGTCCGTTGAATAAACCTCCTTCTGGTGTAACATTGTTCAACGCAATAACTGTTGCTATAATTCCTCCGAAAACAAGTAGTATTACCTGAACCACATCAGTCCAGGCAACAGCAGACAGACCGCCGTATAAAGAATAAGCAGCGGCAATAAGTCCAAGTAAAATTATAAATACTACAATCAATGACCCATCACCTATTCCAATAATTGTATCGAGTGCTTTTGCACCAAGAAATAGAACCGATGTTAAATTCACAAAGATGAAGAGGAAAATCCAGAAAATTGCAAGGATGGTTTTAAGTGTTGTATTGTATCGTTGTTCAATGTATTCGGGGATGGTGTATATTTTTTTCTCTATAAAAATTGGAAGGAAATATTTGCCGACAATTATAAGCGTAATTGCAGCCATCCATTCGTATGAAGCAATCGCAAGTCCGATTGCAAAACCTGAGCCTGACATTCCAATTATCTGTTCTGCCGAAATGTTTGCCGCAATTAGCGAAGCTCCGATAGCCCACCAGGTTAGAGATTTTCCCGCCAGGAAATAATCTTGTGAATTTTTTGTGTGACCTTTCTTAGTTCGTGAGACGTAAAGCCCTAGACTTACAATTCCGATTATATAAACCGCAAAGACAATAAAATCCAACGTAGAGAAGTTCATACATCACCTCTATTGTTCTTCGCCAAAAATAAAAAACTTAATCGTAAAAGTTAATCGGAATAAGATAAGATTATTTTACAGAGAGGAGATGTCCAATTTGAGCGACATTACTTTATTAGATTTAACCGTTCGTAGTTTCATTGTAAATGGTAATCCATTTCCCGATACGGTCATCCCAGTACTTAACTTGTTTTCTGAGTTTTCCTTTATTTGTATATTGATGAAATCCGATCATTCTTACCGTATTGCCATTGCCGTCAGCGGCATACGAATGAATTTGGATCTGAACCTTGTTTTTATTTGCCGTAATCTGTTTGGGTTTGATATAGCCGAGACCATCGATCTTCATCAACTGACGCGAAGGCTTCCATCCTTTGAAAGATTGCCCTCCTCCACCTAAATCTGTCGGAGTTTTGTAATAAACTTCAGCATTTTCAAGAAGATGATTCGTCATATTCAACATTTCATCAATTCTTGCTTGATCACTGAAAGATCGGAAAAGATCCGTTCCCGAAGAAATTGCAAGGCCCACGATTATTATACCAAGTGCAATCAATAAAAGTTGTTTTGTACCCATTTTATTTCCTATTCAATCATGAATGAATCGGAAAGCGCTTTAACAGATTCAACAAGAAATTCGTACGCTGCTTTATCGTTCTGAAGAATTTTATTTTCAATATTATTATCGATAAAAGGAACAAATTCTTTAATCTTGTTCAAAGCTGTTCTTTTTTGTTCTTGATCTAAATAAACAAATGCTGAAAGAAGCGTAAAAATATCATTCTCTCTTAGATTCGGAATTATAAAGTCTGCATTTGCCTTAAACGTCTGCGAATTTTTAACTAAAGATTTTAGTTCCTCTGTCAAGTCATCTCTCATCGGCAGATCATAAAGCGATGTATAAATAAATTTATATCCCGAGCCGATAAAAATGCGTACATCATTCGAGAGTTCAATCGTTGCAACACCAGAAATTCCCTCAACTGCTTTTTCTGATATGTTAATATTAAAAGCTGATCCATGCTCAGCAATTATATTTCCAAACTCTGTTATAATAGTCAAATTGTATTCCGGATCTAGCTTTGTATTTGGTTTTGTTTTCGATTCATATCTAAGCGAACCAGATTTAAGGTTAATTTTTGGCGTAACTTTCGAATCATCAAGCAATACAAATTCAGTTTCTTCGTCGACGGCAATCTCAGCAATTCCGGGAATTCCAATTACCACTGAAGAAAACCGTTTGGTATGGAAAACATCATCTTGTGATATCTCTCTAATTCCCTGCTCGGAATTTATTGTATATGCACCAAAATTTGTTTTTACATCCCAACTAACTGAAGGTGTATGAAAAAAAAGAAAGTAAACTACTATTACAGCCAACAAAAGAAGAACAGATGAAAACTTTAATATCGATAGCAGTAATTGAATTTTGTCAGTCTTCGTCTTTTCCTTTTCTTCAAGGTTTTTGAACGTATTTCCAAGAACCTTTGAAACATCGGTACTTTTTATGAGTTTATCAGTCTGTGCTTTTCTTTTTGCTTTCTCAGCAGGTTTTGGGTCAATCGCCTGCATTAAAAATTCTGTAACACCTTTTATTATCTCTGAGCTTACATCAACATTAGTGTAAAGGTTTTTTATATCCGCAATCATTTTGAAAAAAACCTGCTGCTCACCCATATCCGGGTCTTGTTCCTTGACTGAAATATCTTTATTACTGAATAGATACTCGTAAATTTTATCACGCTCATATTGAAAAACATGATCCGGATTCGAAAGATTATAGAGCTGATTTAAAGTATCGCATATTAGAAATCTTATATCCTCGATACTTTTTTTCGGCATTAAATTTGCGATTGATTCGATTTCGTAATTTAGTTTGAGATATAGTATCAAAACTATTCTGCTAATGTCATCAATTTGTGGAAACGATTTTTCAAGACTTGAGAACTTATCGAGTTCCTCTTCCTTAAATGTAGCTTTAAGGTTAGATTCCCCGTTATTATCCTTCTCACCATTACCTAGTTTGATTTTATTAAACGAGTTAACAATCACCAAACTCTTAATCCATTCCTGATAAGTCATTTCATCAGGAAGGGCCGAGAGATTTTTGTAAGTGAAGGTGAAAATTTCTATTGTAGTTTCAAGCGCTTTCTGCTTATCGGCTAAAAGAAGATATGCTATCTGAAAAATTTCTTTATGTACGAAGCCAACTAATTCAAGAAAAGCGTTTCTATGTCCACGTGATGCGTTTAGGACCAAATAATTTATATAATCGCCCTGCTTCGCCAAAAATTCCTCAAAATACTTTCGAAATATTCTTTAAAAAATAATATTTTACAAAAAATTCATAGAACAATATTAATGAAAGCACAAATAACTTTTATAAGAATTCAATCTTTCTTTAATATACATAAAATATGGAATTTATTAATCTGATTTAAGTTTCTGTGAGCGAAAAACAAATAAGTAGGTGGTACTGGCGGAGAGAGTGGGATTCGAACCCACGATACCCGTGAAGGTATACCCGCTTTCCAGGCGAGCCAGTTCAGCCACTCCTGCATCTCTCCAAAAAAAAGAGTTCAAATATATCAATTCCGAAATTTATAATGAAATTAGGAAGGAAAAGAAAGAAGATTTTTTTAAGTTTGTACTCACAAAAAAAACGGAAGGGTGCCGGAGTGGTTGAACGGGGCGGTCTCGAAAACCGTTGATCCCTTTTTTGGGATCCGAGGGTTCGAATCCCTCCCCTTCCGCAAATTTTCAAAAAAGATAATTTCTACTCTGATCCTTTTTAGATCTACCCGCATCTAATAATTGTGTTTTGTGAACTTGAATCAAGTAATAACATCAAGTTTAGCAAAACAACTAAAGAAATATTCTATCTATTCGATTATAGTTGTAGGGAAAACCACGAATTATTCGAATAAATTTTTATTTACTTTCCCTTCGACCATATTATAATTTTTAAAGTCTATTGTACTTTAACCAATAAGTGGTAGGGAATAATTTGTTTTAATAAATTTATTAGAGAATTTTATCATATTTTCTTTATTCCTTTTTTTTGAAAAGAAAAAACATGAAACAAAAATCAAAACCTGAAAACAGTTTACAGAACATTGATATTCAAAATCTCCTTTACGATGTTTCACTCCTTTCCTTCAAAAATTTTAGACTGCGTGATTTTCTTAAGGAAATTCACAAGCGCATTTCCGGCTTAATGTCGGCAAAAAATTTTTTCGTTGCGCTTCATCATAAAACAACAGATACATATACGTTTCCATATTATATTGATGAATTCGACACTATTGATCCGGAGACTCATTTGAAGTTGCAGAATACTCTTACAGATTACGTCTGCAAATCAAAGAAAGCTGAAATTATTACCTCAGAACGTGAGAGAGAGATCTTCAAAAATAAATTTCAAGTTATTGGAGAATATTCTCCCGTATGGATTGGAGCTCCATTGTTCAATCCTACTACAAACGAAGTGATCGGCGTTATTGCTCTGCAAGACTACGAAAACGAGAATGCATATAATTTAAAAGATTTAAAAACCCTTGAGATCATCGCAAGAAATATCGGACTTTTTATTGATCGAATTCGTACACTTTCAATTCTTCAAGAAAGCGAAGAGCGCTTTAGAACAATTTTTAAAGAAGATAAAACGATTAAAATAGTGATCGATCAAAAAACCGGTAGAATTGTTGAGGCAAACGAAGCAGCTTTTGAGTTTTATGGGTATAATGATTTAACTTCCAAATATATCTTTGATATTAATATTCTTCAACCGCAGCAAGTTCGTTCAGCTATGAACAGAGCAATAAAAAAATCCATAAACAAGTTTAATTTTAAACATAAGACCGCATCCGGTGAGATAAGAGATGTGGATGTGTTCTCTACTCCGATGAAAGTAAACAACAAAGATGTTCTGTTCTCTATGATCTTTGATGTAACTGAACGGAATAAAATTGAAGCTGCTCTTAAAGAAAGTGAGCAAAAATTGAATGAAGCAGAGAAGATAGCACATCTTGGCAATTTCCAATTTAACTTGAAGACGGGTGAAACAAACTGGTCGGACGGTGCTTTTAAAATTTTCGGGCTTGATCAAAAAAAAGACAAATTACTTTCGATTGAAGATTTTTACAGTTTTGTCCACGTTAATGATAGAAAATTACTTAAGCAAGAAATCGAAAAATCAAACAAACAAAATCGAACACTAAACACGACATTCAGAATCATTCGAAAAGATAATAAAACCAGGTATATTCATAAAATCGGTAAGATTAATTTCAGTGCCGATGGGAAGACAAAATATTTATTTGGAGCTATTCAGGATATAACAAACTCTAAACGTGATGAAGAACTTTTGCTTCAGAGCAAAAAGCAACTGGAAATTGCAAATGCAGCAAAGGATAAATTCTTTTCAATAATTGCTCACGATCTTAGAAATCCGTTTCAACATTTAGTAAATACAACCGAATTGTTATTATCGGAACTGGGTCAAAACATTGACCCCAGCGCAAAAGAACTAGCTACTATAATTCATAACTCCGCACGTTACAGTTATGGACTGCTGGAAGACCTTCTGCTTTGGTCGCGTTCACAAATGAATTCGATGGAATACTATCCCCAAAATATTCCACTTAGCGAATATGTTCAAAGTGAGTTGAAACTAACTAATAACTTAGCTGATAAAAAGGGAATCAAACTAACTGTAAGCATTCCAAAAAAATTGAATGTTTATGCCGATGAAAACATGCTTAAATTTATTTTAAGAAATCTCCTCACCAATGCAATTAAGTTCACAAAAAGAGGAGGCACAATAAAGCTTAGTGCAGGGAAGACGAAAAGTCATTCGTATATTTCAGTTGAGGATACAGGAATCGGAATGACAAAATCAGAAATTGATAGTTTATTCAAAATTGGGAAAAGGTACTCAAGTTTAGGAACAGAAAAGGAAAAAGGAACGGGACTTGGTTTGGTACTCTGCAATGAGTTTATAAAATATCACGGGGGAAAAATCGTTGTAAAAAGCAAAATTGATCAGGGAAGCAATTTTAAATTCACCCTGCCTTTTCCTAATAAGAATAAATAGTGGATAATTTTTTTCAAAAAAAACGTATTAAATAGAGATTATTTCTTATAATTATACATAGATAAAATTACAAATTTGTACCGGGAATAGTATATAAGATGAATTAACACTCATTATGTGCTTTTTCTCACAGCTAATTATTCGGGAAATATTAGCTTTGTTGGCATCATATTTGTTTTTCATTAATAATAGATTCAATCAACAAGATCATTGAAGGAACCACCCAGAGAGGAAAAATGGGAATTACTGAGAGAACACTACTCGTTAAACCGCTGAGAATTTTGGCTTATCTCACAATATTTTCGGGATTGATTGCCCTTATATTCGAAGTAAGATATTTCACCGAAGTATCACTGCATGTTTATTGGGCAAGATATGTTGCAATAGCGGCTGCATTTTGGGTTTTATTATTCTCAATGAACCCTAGTGTAACAAAATACGTAGTTGCGCTGATTCATACCTTACTTCTCTCAATTATAATTTCATTTGGTATTATAATCTCCATACTTCCCTCAACGGTTTTGGTCAATTCGAGCATTGCTGCATTAACAATCTTTACCGCAGCACTATTCCTAAATTGGGATGTAAAAAATCAGATCATAGTTGCAATTTATTACAACTTAGTTTTTGCCGCAGCTCTGTTTTTGAATAGGGCAGATATTTACTTCCAACCGAACTTGTTCGAAACCGTAATACTTGTGAGTTTAATGAGTTCTATTTCTGTTGCCGCTTGTATGGTAAATAATAAGCTGAGAGAGGATATTTTAACAAAGACAAAACAAGTAAAAGAATCTGAAAGGAGATTTAAACAAATATTCGATACTTCTCGCGAAGGAATTTTTCAATTATCAAGATCATTTGATTTGATAATCGCAAACGATGCTTTCAAAAAAATTGTATCAATAGATAATCGCTCGGATGTAAGAAAATATAATTTCCTAAACGATTTTATTTTAGAAGAGAGCGATAAGAAAACCTTAATGAATTACGTAAACTCCGGCATCGAAGTAACAAATATGTCGCTCAAATTAAGAGTAACAACAAAACCAACTATAGTAAATCTCAACTTGATGGCCAGTTATGATGCCGAGAATAAAATACAATTTTATCAAGGCAGCATTCATGATATAACAACCGCCGAAGAGATTAAAGAAAACCTAATAAAAGCTAAAGAAAGAGCAGAAAGAGCAAACGAACTAAAAACAGAATTCCTTGCACAAGTATCTCACGAAATAAGAACTCCTATTCACGTGCTTCTCGCATTTTCTAATCTTATCAGGGAACAGCTTGAAGAGAAAGTAGGTGTTGAAGACCCTGATGCATTTCACATAATAGAAACTGCCGGCAGAAGAATAATTAGAACCATAAATATGATATTGAATATGTCTGAGCTTCAAACAGGAACATATGAATATGAAATTAAGAAGTTTGACATATACAAAGATATTCTTCCTTTAATTATAGCTGAGTTTGAAGAGGAAGCCAAAGCTGCAGGATTAAAAGTTGAAGTTAAAGTTGATACAGACGATACATCTTTAATCGCTGATCAGTATGGAGTCGAGCAAATTATTGCAAATCTCTTAAGCAACGCGATAAAGTTCACCAACCAAGGAAATATCGATATCATTTTCAAACGAGACAACCAAAACAAACTTTTTGTTGAAGTAAGAGATACGGGAATCGGAATTTCAAAAGAATACTTCGAAAAAATATTCGATCCATTCACGCAAGAAAATCAAGGCTACGCCAGACCCTTTGAGGGGAACGGTTTGGGATTGGCAATTGTTAAGAAGTTTTGTGAAATGAATAAAGCCAATATTGATTTTGAGAGCGAAAAAGGAAGAGGTTCTTCATTTAGAGTTACTTTCAACTCCTAGAAATCTAAGTCCGGGAAAATAATTCAAGAAATGAAAATACTACCTGTAGATTTTTCCTTTCAACGTAATTTTTCCACATTGAACCAGCCTGGTTTCTTTTAAATTTATTTTTATACTTTAATTTTACAGTAAAGTTATTATTTTTGTATTTGATTTTTAAACCGAAGAGATAGTTATATGAAAATAAATTTCCCTTTTTTGATAATACTTATTGCTTTGCTTAACCTTCCGCTTTTTCCGCAGAACCCTGGTGAAATTTGGGTAAGCACGGACAAAACTTATGGAGGCGGACTTTTTATTGACGTTTACGGTCTTAACAGTTTTAAGGGTGATGATTTTTATGTTTGGTCGCTTCAAGATGCTGTTCCACCTCTTGAAATGGAAGGAATAGATAAAGAAGTTCACAAAATTAAGACGTATTACCTCATAAATAGAGAATTGAAAAAATACAGTATTCTTGAAATGGTATTCTTTGATGAAAATGATAACGTTGTTAAGAGTTTTAATTACAAAGTTGACACTCAGATTCTTGCATATAAATACAGCTATCCAATTTACCCGAACAGCGATGCTGATTTTATTCTAAAAAAATCGTTGGAATATCTTGGCTCGAAATAAATCGCAAAAGTACTCCACAAGTTGGGAAAAACACATCTATGTAAAAGATTCATCCATTCATGGAAAGGGAATCTTTTCCTCTGTTAAAATACCGGAGGATTCGTTGGTAATGGTGATCAAAGGCGAAGTTATAGATGGTTTTGAATGTGAAAGACGCGAAGAGGAAGAAAACAACGTTTATATTTTTTGGAACGGCGATTATTATATCGATACGTTTAAAACGGAAAAGATTAAATATATAAATCATGACTGTGACCCCAACTGTATAGTTCTAGACAGAGATGATAAATCACTAAACTTAGTTTCATTAAGAGTTATTGAACCGGGCGAAGAAATAACAATGGATTACGGTTACGAAGAAATTTATGAAAATTGCAGTTGCAGAACTTGCGCAGCCAAAGCTAAAGTTGTTTTAGAATAGCTTCCCCTCCTATTTGATCCATTCTTAATTTTATTTTTTCCCTTTTACCTAGCAGAAAATTTGTTGGTTTGCTTAAGTTATAGCGTTTTGGATAAGGCAATATCGCAGCAAGCAAAGCAGCTTCGGATCGACTTAATCTTTTTGCGGGTTTATTGAAATGTTCGAACGATGCTGCCTCTATCCCGTAAATTGAATTCCCCAGTTCGGCTATGTTTGCATAAATTTCCAATATTCTTTTCTTCCCCAAAATAATTTCCATCCATAAAGTTATATATGCTTCAACTCCTTTTCGAATAAAATCTTTTCCGCTCCAGAGAAAAAGATTTTTGGCAGTTTGTTGTGTTATAGTGCTTGCACCTCTAATTCTGTGTCCTCTATCCCTTTCCTCAATCGCTTTTTCAATCTGTTGAAAATCAAATCCAAAGTGTTCTAAAAACCGTTGATCCTCCGATGCGATTACACCAACGAGAAAATCTGGCGAAATATCATCGAATGAAACCCAGTTTTGTTTGTATTCCTGGACTCCAAAGGATATAAAGTTTTCGACAGTTGTGTTCGAAACGATGAAAGCACTAACAGGAGGATTTATCCATTTAAAGATGATGAGAATAACTACTAGTAAAATTGTAAATACAAAAAATACTTTCACCGGAAAGATTACCATGGTAAAGACACTAAACTTCTTTTTTTTAATTTTTGAACTCATTTCTAAGTAGTAATATCTATCTTAAAATTTTATAAACTGGATACTCTCGGTACTTTTTGTCGAAATATTCCGAACGTTCGTAGAAAAAATTTAATCTTGCATAAAGATTTTTTGCAAAATTTTCGTCCTTAAGTTTTTCTTCAAATTCAGTTCTCAAGTGTTTATTGTTTTTATACATCTGCTGTGCTATTGGTTCCATCGAATAAACCTCAAAATATTCCTTTCTTTCGAAGATGTGATTGAAGAATCCCCATTTCATAAACGAATCCGGGGCATTTACTTCAAGTAGATGAACTATCACAGGCAGTGTCCTTTGATTAGTTTCTATCAAGTAACCACCTCTGAGTAAGGTTCTAGTTTCTGTAAATTCGTTATAAGTAAATGTCGGCTGAAATCTGTTCTCGAAAGGATTTGATGGAAATTTTACATCGTCAAACTTTGTTACGACTACTTCCCTATCCTCGTTATCATTTAGCTCCTTCACCTCAATTCCATGAAGTTTTAGCCTTACAACTATTTCTTCATATTCTTTAGGAATATAATACGACAGCGGAATTAATGCAGAATCTTTCACTTCAAAAACATCGTAAACCGGAACCTCAATTTCAAAAGGTATATCCGAATAAACAGTAATCTCAGTACCTGCTATTTCACTAAACTTTCTAACAGATTTGAAACCCTTATATTTCATTGTGGAAAACGAAGTATCCAATAATGTTAAGTTCAGCGGTATATGTCTAAGTGATCGGTTGGAATAATATTCATCAGCTTCACGATTGATTGAAAGCAGAAGGTCAGAGTCTTTACCAACTTTTTTAATCGTAGCTTCCAATAAAATCTGAGTGGAAAATACACGGTCTTTATATGGTTTTAGCATATGAGTTTCAATTAAAAGTCCGGGTCTGTTTTGTACGACAGCATATCCATGAGAAAATCTCGGTGAAGAAGCCCAATATGTCACACCGTTTTTTACATCTCGCTTTTTATATCCTACATACGGCGAAATAAAATAACTGCTTTTATCAAACTCGGATTCTATAAATGGAATATATTCATCGCTTATCCACTTCGACGCAGCCGGATATACATTCTGCCATCTTTGAATATCGTACGTGATAGTGTACTGATAATCTGCACCGTTTGTTGTGTGTGTATCTATATAAAAATCCGGGAGAAAATCACTAAATAACTTTAGAAGCGCCTGCATTTCTGGCGCATCGGCTTTCATAAAATCCCGGTTGAGATTATAATTCTGTGAGGTCGTTCTCCATCCCATTTCTTGTGGACCGTTTTGGTTAATTCGATTGAACGGACTTTTCCTTTCGTGTCCGTCGACATTAAAGATAGGGATTATCAAGAGATCAACGTTGTCTAAATAATTAAACTTTTCCTTTGTAATTAAAATTTCCCGCAGCATTATCATACAAGCGTCTTTTCCTTCGATCTCCCCGGAGTGAATACCATTCTGAATCATCACAAGAGGCACTTTCCTTTGGCTTAAGGGAACGGGATCAAAGTTCTGATTTTTACTAACTATAACCGCTGCAAGCTCTCTGCCTTGAGGCGAAACACCGAATGTAAAATAATGTGCGTACTCAGAATTTTCTGCTAACTTCTTGAAATAAGCAGCAGAATTTTCATAATCATCAGTTGATAGATAATCAGATTTTTCAAATTTTGTCAACCACTCGTCAAGATTCTGTGCTGATGTGAATCCGCTGAGCATTAGTAATACAATTGATAATACGATAAAATTTTTCATAATGTACCAAAAATTATTTTTAATTTGTAAGTAAAAGATTCTATTCCAAAATTTAACACAAAGATTTATAAACAGACAATCAAAATAGAATGTTTGAACCGGAAATATTAAAATTAGTCCCGCCGCTTACTGCTATTATTCTTGCAATCATAACAAGGAAAGTTTATTCTTCATTGTTGATAGGAATTCTGCTTGGAGGCATAATTATAAAAAAGGATTTTCTTTACGGTACACTATATGTCACCGAAATTATTTCCGGGGTTTTTTCAAGCTCGGGAAATACTAAAGTAATATTATTCACTTTGCTGATCGGGGTACTAATTATCCTAATGCAAAAATCGGGCGGCACAGCAGCATTCATAAACTTTCTCGAGAGAAAATTATTTAAGGACAGCAGCGCTGATTCGAAAAAGAACAAAATATTGTTAAATCTATCCGCAGCAATTTTGGGCAGCGTAATTTTTATCGAAACAAATGTTAGTCTTTTGACTTGCGGAACTACTTTCAGACCGGCATTCGACAAATTCAAAATTAGCCGCGATAGACTTGCTTACATTGCCGATACGAGTTCATCCCCCATCTGTATTCTTGTTCCATTCAATGCATGGGGAGCTTTCGTACTAGGCTTAATCGCATTGGAAGGATTTTCAAATCCTTTCGAAATTTTTCTTAAAAGTATTCCCTTAAATTTTTACCCCATATTCGCATTACTCCTTATGTATTTATTGATAATAACTAATAAAGATTTCGGTACAATGAAGAAATCTAAGCACACTGAAGAGCACGAGACCAATGAGGGAAATAAAGATCCCAACTCGAGTAAAGGAAAATTGCGGAACTTTTTCATTCCGATTTTTGCGTTGATGGGAAGTATGCCGATTTTTTTAATCTTATCCGGTCACGATAGCTTGTTAAATATTTTCGGAAAAACTGCTGCAGAAATAATTTTTGAAGGAATAAAAAACGGTTCGGGTTCAACGGCTGTATTGCATTCAGTAATAATTGCACTACTAACTGCATTTTTGCTCCACAACAGAGACAGGACCATTAAAAAAAAAGCAACGGGCAGAATTATTTTGAAAGGAATTAGTGATATGCTCCCGATGGCTTTTATAATGTTACTTGCTTTTGCGATTGGAGATGTTTCGCGGGAGTTAGGGACAGGAACTTACCTTTCAGGAATTGTCGTCGGGAAAATACCGGAATTTCTGTTTCCGTTGATCGTGTTTCTCATCTCTGCTTTAATATCCTTCTCAACCGGGACTTCTTGGGGAACGTTTGGAATAATGATCCCAATTATTTTCCCAGTCGCTCAGTCGCTCGGATTGGATTTCAGTTTAGTATTAGCAGCAGTTTTAGGCGGTGGTGTATTCGGGGATCATGCATCTCCAATTTCAGACACAACAATAATAGCATCAATGGCAAGTGGAACCGATCATATATCTCATGTAAGGACTCAACTTCCGTATGCTTTGACCGCTGCTCTTTTGAGCGCAGTAAGTTTTACGATTGCCGGATTTCTCTTCTAATCGAAATTAGAAATATTATTTTTTTATAAATATTCTGTAGTGAAATAATTTTTTTTTTGCGTATTTTGCTTTGGGTTGCAGTTTATTAAGTCATCTTCGTATTAAAAATTATGAGAGAAGAAAAGCCGCATTCATCAATTTCTGAGATCGAGAAACCTCATCCAGATAGAAAAACCGAGTGGTGGTTTTTCCAAGGATATTTTCAAGAGCACACCGAAACAAAATTCTATTTCATGCTTAGCTTTTTCAGAATCAAATTTCCGGCTTATGTAGAAAATAATTCTGAGGGTTATTCGCTTCTCTTTTCAATTCTTAATGCTGAGACGAAAGAGAGTAAGTACTACAGTTTGATTGATCAAAGTGCACTAGACGGACTATTAAAAGCTTTTAAGACCGAGAAGGAATTAGATTTCGACCAGGATTTGATAGATGTATTAGTAAAAGAAATTGGTTACCACGGACCGCCACTGCCAATAAAACTAAAGGAAGTAAAATTTAATTCAAATGAAGAATTTCTGAAAATTGACTGGAAGGATTTTCAACTTTATCATACAGAAAATAGATTCGAAATTATTTTTCCCCATTTGAAGGAAGATTCTCCATGTAAAATCACTATTCTTACTGAAAAGAAAAAATATTCACTAATAGAATATCAAAAGTCTTTCGACCCGCAAATAGGTTATAGTTGTTATCCGAATGTAAATTTTATGGGACAATCCGGCGAAAACAATATTACAGGTGAAGTGTGGATGGATCATCAATGGGGCGGTTACGGATGGGTTGTTGACGAGGATAAAGAAAAGAAAATATTGGGCTGGGATTGGTTTGGAATTAATCTCGATAACGGAATGAACTTAATAGTGCTTGCACATAAATATGTAAAAACTAATGAAGTTTTTTATTTGGCTGCTTCTTTAATGATCCCAGGCGAGCAGAGTAGAACTTATAAGAATGTAAAACTTACTCCGCTAGAAAATTGGGAAAGTCCTGTAACACATATTGAGTATTCGATCTCATGGAAGATTGAGGTAAATGAGCTTAACTTGAACCTGATATTCACACCGATAATTGAAGATCAAGAGCTGCAGATATTCGGAATTGCAAGAGCAGTTTGGGAAGGAGTCGGATTTGTTGAGGGGACATATAAGGGCAAGTCAATTAGCGGAAGAGCAAGAGGAGAGTTTTTCGGAAACGGATACATTTTTGATTTTCAAAATTACCTTCAGCGTTTAGCAGATCGAGTGGATAAACGAATTGAAGAATTTCTCCCGAAAAATTTTGACGAAGATAGAATAGAATATTTTTTAGGCAAGCCATATTGGCAAAACGAGCCTAAAGCATACACCGAACTAATTTCTGTTCCAGTCTGGGATTTGATTTTAAGACGCGGTAAGAGATGGAGACCAATTTATGGACTTCTAATGCACGAAGCTCTCGGAAAACCCAGCGGGAATTATGAAAGATCATGCTGCCTAGCTGAATTGATCCACAGCGGAGCCTTGATAATCGATGACATTGAAGACAACTCAATTTTAAGGCGTGGTGACAAAGCACTCCATCTTAAATATGGATTGGATGTCGCACTTAATGCAGGAAACATGCTTTATTTTCTTCCTTCTGCAGAGCTTTTTAACCACGAACATCTCACCGAAATGCAGAAACTACACATTCATGAAATAATGATGAAAACTTATTTGGAAGCCCATTTCGGACAAACCCTTGATATTTACTGGTCAAAAAACATGTCTAAAGAAAATATTGACCTCTGGCTGGATGATAATATCGAAAGTAAAATTCTGCAAATGTACGATTATAAAACTGCAGCTGGACCAAAAGGTTTGGCTGAAATTGCTGCGCTGCTGAACGATTCAAGTGACGAAATAAAAAAAGCAGCAATCGATTTTTCAAGAGCATTTGCTGTCGCATTTCAAATAATTGATGACGTTCATAATTTCAGTAATTCATCAAAGTGGACAAAAGAATGCGGCGAAGATATTAAAAACGGAAAGCTGACATTTGTGATTGCTAAGACACTAAAATTCTTTGAAGAAAAAGAGCAAAACAGATTCAAAGATATTTTATGCGACATTAAACTTAGAAATGACAATGATTCGCTTTCGGAAGCAATAGAATTAGTAAGAAAATCGGGTGTGCTCGAAGAGAGCAAAGATTATGCAAAACAATTAAGCCTCGAAGCTTGGGATAGATTTTCAGAAATCGTCCCAAGCTGCGAAGCTAAAATAATGCTGAACTTGCTATGCCTTAAAATGTTGGATCTAGCTTACGACACTTAAATTTTATTTTAATAAAGTCATTTTAATAATTTTCGAAAAACCACCACTTACTAATTGTGCAAAATAAACTCCGCTCGACAAATTTGATGCATCAAAATTAACATTGTATATACCTGGACTTTTATAATCATCAACCAACGTTCCTACCAAATTTCCAATTAAATCATAAACTAGTAGTTTTACATTTTCCCCCTTTGGAACAGCGTATTCAATTGTTGTTGTGGGATTGAACGGATTCGGGAAGTTTTGTGCAAGTCTGTACTCATTTACAATCACTTCTTCTTCCGCCTCGGATGCATCGTTCACAAACCACATCATAGTTCCAATCATGATTTCACCGGTGTCTGCTGCTCCCCAACCTAAAAACATGATGAGAACATCGGCTTGATCTGTGAGAAGAAAAAAAACTTTTGTAGTATCAGGACCAAATCCGAAATCCCTAATTTGATAATCTCTTACTAGTAGTGCATCGGCAATTTTTCCAGTAGGAAGGATAACCTGACCGAATGATTCAATTTTTGATTGAATGATTAATGTATCGCCGTTTTTCCCGGGATCTATGTAACTTTCAGTCCCCTCATAAGTCCATGACATTCCATACTCAAGAGGAAAAACTATTTCTCTGGGCGGCACTAATGGAATTACAGTTTGTCCCGTTCTATCGCTCACCGCTTCACCATAATATAAAACTCTGTCTTCAAGAACTTTAAGAAAACCATAAATATTCAGATCACTCTCAGTTCGATATAAATGAGTTGAAACTTCAGAGCCTTCGAAAAAATCAGAATAGTCCGTTTCTGCAGCATCGATAAATTGACAAGTCATTTCGTCCGAATCCGGTATGTTCGAAAAATCCCAGCTTGTTTCTCCGAAAGTGCCGATATCAACCGTGAATCCGCTTACTTCATAAATAGTTATCATATCTCCTAACGTTCCATTACCTAAAAATGAACTAATAGGGATAGTTGTTTGAGATCTAAGAGTTGAAACTGTAATGATACTGAGAATAAGAAGAAATAGACGTGCCCTCATGCTTCCTCCTTATAGATATGTTTAATTTATTGTAATTAAACAAAAAAACTAGATTACTCAAAGAGAAATTTTTTAAATTTTCTGTAATCAGACAAACTATCCGAATCATTATTAAAATGACCGTGAATTTATTACATTTATAAATAAACCAAATTCATTTTCTAAATGATAAGGGAAGTATGCTATTTGCAGCTCTATCGGGATTTATTTTTGTTTTATTGATCCCGATTATAAATAAATACGCTAAAAACTCAGTTGGGTGGATTGCTTCTATCTTTCCCTTGGCACTTACCGTCTATTTTATCTCCTTTTACACAAATGTGATAGACAAGGGAAATTCCATCCTAGAATCTACTAGCTGGGTACCTTCGCTTGGCATCAATCTAAGTTTTTATCTGGACGGCTTAAGTCTGACCTTTTCACTGATAATTACGGTCGTAGGATTCGTTGTTTTTCTTTATGCGGGAAGTTATATGAAGAATTACGATTCATTGGGTAAATTCTACATATACATAATCCTATTTATGTCCTCGATGATAGGATTGGTACTTTCGGATAATATCATAACAATGTTCGTATTTTGGGAACTCACGAGTATCACTTCTTACCTCTTAATTGGTTTTAACCATGAAAAAGAAACCGCCCGTAATTCAGCTCTTCAAGCTCTTTTAATAACCGGAGGCGGAGGTCTTGCTCTTTTAGCCGGATTGATAATACTCTCCGGAATTTCCGGGAGCATGTCGATTTCGTCTCTTGCATCAATGAATGACATACTAACAGAACATAGATTGTATGCCCCAGCAGCATTATTGATTCTAATCGGAGCATTTACAAAATCGGCACAATTTCCATTTCACTTTTGGCTACCAAATGCGATGGAAGCTCCGACACCGGTCAGCGCATATCTGCATTCAGCAACAATGGTAAAGGCGGGAATCTATTTGATTGCAAGAATGAATCCTTCCCTTGGCGGAACGGAGCTTTGGAATTATACAATAATGTTTGTAGGAGCAGTAACTATGCTCTTTACCGCGGTTCTATCCTTCAAGCAAACTGATCTTAAAAAATTACTTGCTTATTCTACATTAAGTGTGCTGGGCACATTAACAATGCTTATTGGCATCGGAAGCGACCTTGCAATTAAAGCATTTATGATTTATCTAATCGCGCATGCACTTTACAAGGCAACACTTTTTCTGACTGCCGGAATGATTGATCATTCAACTGGTACAAGAAACATAGAAGAATTGCAAGGTTTAAGAAAAGTTATGCCTATAACGGCAGCAATTGCAATTTTAGCGTCGCTTTCTAAGATGGGAATCATTCCTTTAATTGGTTTTGTTGGGAAGGAAACAGTTTATGCCGCCACAATTGAATACACTAATTTTGGTTTTCTTTTCATCACGCTTGCAATTGCGGCAAATATTTTTGTTGTATATATAACAATGACCGTAGGTTTTAAACCGTTCTTCGGAAAATTTCGAAAAACACCAAAAACTCCTCACGAATTACCTTTTCGTATGTGGTTCGGTCCCATGCTCCTTGCGTTTGGTGGTTTAACACTAGGAATATTTTCATCATTCATTATCGGGAAGTTGATCAACAATACCGAACTTGGAATAATAACAGCAAAATTGAATATCCCGGTGAAACTTTGGCATGGATTTACACTTGAACTTATGCTTAGCTTTATAACCGTCCTGCTGGGAATTTTATTGTTTTGGAAACGAAACCAGTTACTAAAGTATGTTGATAATATTTCATTTATAGATGAAATCACACCTTCTTATCATTATCAAAAATTGTTTAATGGAACTTTGAAGTTGGCAAAACTTCAGAGCAGAATCCTTCAGAATGGATTCTTAAGATATTACATAATGGTTATTATTATATCAACGATTATTCTTGGCGGTACAACTTTATTCTCGCTAGGAGAAATGGATTACACTGGAATAATTGAAATGCCAGGATTTGAGGAAATTATTATCGCAATTGTTATGATGACCGCAACCTATATGACGGTAAGAGCAAAAACAAGATTAGCAGCTATTGTTGCTGTGGGAGTTATCGGTTATTCTATCGCGTTAATTTATATAATGTACGGTGCGCCTGATCTTGCGATGACTCAATTTGCAATTGAAACTTTAACAGTAATACTATTTGTACTTGTGATTTATAGACTTCCCGGATATCTACCGTTCTCCAGTACAGCAAGAAGAATCCGTGATTTTATAATTGCCGGTGCCGGAGGATTGCTGATGAGTTTGATATCTATTATAATTTTATCTAATCCTCTTTCATCCGAGTTGAAAAATTATTTTGCTAAAAATAGTTATGCGATTGCCAAAGGGAAAAATATAGTAAATGTAATATTAGTAGATTTTCGTGCTCTGGATACAATGGGTGAAATAACAGTTCTTGCTGTTGCTGCTATAGGTGTTTTTGCCCTGCTGAAATTAAGAAAAGGAGCCGACGAGAAATGAAAACCTCAGTTATTTTATCGACTGCTGTTAAGTATTTGATTCCTCTCTTATTGATCTTTTCATTTTTCCTATTTCTTAGAGGACACAACGAACCCGGTGGTGGATTTGTAGGTGGACTTGTTGCTGCATCAGCTTTTGCACTTTTTGCAATTGCAAATGGTTTTGATGAAGCTAAAAAATTCATGAAGATCGAACCAATAATGTTGATCGCTCTTGGTTTGTTGATTGCATTATTAAGCGGTTTAGTTCCCATGTTTTTTGGTCTGGATTTTTTAACAGGGATATGGTTTGAAAAGAACTTCCCTATTATTGGAAAGTTAGGAACACCTTTAGTTTTTGATATTGGTGTTTATTTAGTTGTGTTGGGAATCTCAACAAAGATTATCTTCTCTTTAGCAGAGGAGGAAAAATAATGAATCTGCTCTTAGTGATAATCATTGGTTTACTTTACACTGCCGGACTTTATATGATGATGAGGAGAAGTTTTGTGAAGGTAATTATTGGTTTGATTCTCCTTAGTCACGCAGCAAACATGCTGATCTTTACTGTAGGAAGAATTACTAAAGGCAATCCCGCGTTTTTAAATAAAGACGGAGCAATTTTTGAACCTTTTTCAGATCCGCTCCCTCAAGCATTAATTCTAACTGCAATTGTTATTGGATTCGGTGTACAGGCTTTTGCAATAGTTTTGTTTAAGCGCGCTTATCAAACGGCAGGAACTGATGATCTTGATGAAATGAAAAAAACAGATGAGGATTAAATTCTTTTGCAATCGTTAAGGAAATTATATAATAAACTTGGAATGACCGGTATAAAGAATTACCAAAATGGTAAAAACAAGATAAAATGTTAATTGCCCTCCCTATTATATCGCCTTTCTTCTTCGGCATTTTGATGATGCTGTTCTGGAAAAATTTTAAAGCACACAGTTACCTTAATCTTTTCTCGTCGGTAGTATCGGTTATAATATCAGTCTTATTAATTGACCGGGTAATTGAACAAGGTATTATCACTCTTCAAATCGGAGGATGGAAAGCACCATTCGGCATCGTCATTGTCGCAGATTTGTTTAGTTCGATAATGGTTGTAATCACTGCTGTAATAGGATTTGCAACTGCTTTATATTCTATGGCAACAATGGATCATGATCGTGAAAAGTTTGGATACTATCCCCTTTTGCAAATATTATTGATGGGAATTAATGGAGCTTTTCTTACCGGTGATATTTTCAATCTTTACGTCTGGTTTGAAGTAATGCTCATCAGTTCATTCGTTCTGCTGGCTTTAGGAGGAAAGCGTGAACAGTTGGAAGGTGCAATTAAATACGTTACTCTTAATTTACTATCTTCGGCATTGTTTTTAGCTGGTGTGGGAATTCTTTACGGTTTAGCCGGCACGTTAAACATGGCAGACCTTGCAGTGAAACTCCCTAATTTAGAAGATCCGGAAATGACAACAGTTGTATCAATTCTTTTCTTAATCGCTTTCGGTATAAAATCGGCTGTGTTCCCACTTTTCTTCTGGCTTCCCGCTTCTTATCATACACCGCCGGCTGCTGTTTCAGCAGTCTTTGCCGGACTTCTCACAAAAGTTGGGGTTTATGCTTTAATTAGAGTTTTCACGCTTATTTTTGTCAACGATATTTCTTTTACTCATACAATAATATTAGTCATTGCAGCTCTGACTATATTGACCGGTGTACTTGGCGCAGCAGCACAGATGAACTTTAGGAGAATTCTCTCGTTCCACATTATTAGTCAAATCGGTTATATGATTATGGGGCTTGGACTTTTCTCTTCCTTGGCAATTGCTGGCGGAATTTTATATATCATTCATCATATAATTGTAAAGACAAATCTCTTCCTAGTAAGTGGTTTCGTAAACGAACTTCGCAGCACGTATGATCTAAAAAAACTTGGGGGTTTGTATAAACTTTATCCGTTGGTGGGTTTACTGTTTCTTATTCCAGCTCTATCATTATCGGGAATTCCACCCCTCAGCGGTTTTTGGGCAAAGTACAGTGTTATAAAAGCCGGCATCGAGTTAGATGAATTTTATATTGTTGCTGTCGCTCTGTTTGTAGGTTTGCTAACACTTTTCTCAATGACAAAAATATGGCATGAAGTATTCTGGAAAAAGAATCCCGAAGAAGAAAAAACATTTAACACGATAAATAATACAAAGCAGAAGGTGCTTTCGTTTCTTCCGATAATTCTCCTTGCATTGATTACCATTATAATTGGGTTAAATGTCGAGCCGTTTTTTAACATAGCGCAGAAAGCCGCAGATCAATTACTAAATCCTGAAATTTATATTAAAGCAGTGCTAGGAAACTGATAATGAATAAATTGCTGCTCAACATACTTCTTGCAATAACCTGGATGTTCCTAACGGGTGATTTAGAGTTTATGAATTTTGTCGAAGGGTTCGTAATCGGTTTTGTGATACTTTGGATAAGCCGCTATGCATCCGAGAGCACTAAGTATATCAGTAAGGTTCCGAAAGTTATTAGTCTGGTTCTATATTTTTTGTACGAACTTCTTGTTGCAAATATCAAAGTTGCTTATGATATAATTACACCTCGACATAGGATGAAACCATCGATTATTGCGCTTCCATTAAGCGTGGATAAAGATTTTGAGATAACAATTTTAGCGAACATGATAACATTAACACCTGGCACGTTAAGTCTTGATGTTAGTTCAGATAAAAAGATTTTATACGTTCACTCAATGTACGTTTCCGACCCGGAAAAATTCAAGAAGGAAATCAAAAATGGTTTTGAGCGAAGACTTATGGAGATCACCCGCTGATGTTCGAGTTAGTAATAACATATTTTGCAATACCTGTTATTGCAATATCGATATTTATCGTACTTTTAAGGGTGATAAAGGGACCTACTATTGAGGATCGTATAGTAGCCTTCGATGTTTTAACTGCAATCGGCATAGCTTTTATTGCTGTTTATGCAGTCAAATCGGAGTCGATTAAACTGCTGGACGGTGGACTAATTTTGGCACTACTTGCATTTTTAGGAACAGTCGCCTTCGCTTATTATTTGGAAAGGAGAACAAGAAAGTGAAAGAATTTATAAGTGTAATTCTTGTTATAACTGGATCGTTGTTTATTCTTATTTCGGCCATTGGGATGCTGAGAATGCCGGATTTGTATATGCGAATGTCAGCAACAACAAAAGCAGCGACATTGGGAGTAGGATTTGTTTTACTCGGAACAGCAATTCACTTTTGGGAAGTCGGCATTGTAAGCCGTTCGCTGATAATAATTTCTTTTTTGATGCTTACTGCCCCGGTTGCAGCACATATGATTGGGAGAGCTGCTTATTTCGACGGGGTACCTTTGTGGAAGGAAACAATTCACGACGAATTACAGGGCAAGTACGATGAAGAAACTCACGAACTAAAAAGCTAAATGCAATTCTATTCCTGAGGTTCCATCCCGTAATTTTTCCATTCCTCTTTTGAAGGACCATAAATACCAGGCACTTGAAGTCCGAGCAATCTCATTAAGATCGTCATTTGTGCACGATGATGAATTTGATGATTAACCAGCATTTCTAAAATTCTGCTTCTCTCCCAGTTTTCTCCGTAAAGTTCCATCTTTTCTGAGAGCATCTCATCATTCCAGCGTGACTTAATATTTTTTGCAAGCAGCGAAGAATATTTTTCATACACTTCGATAATTTCCTTTACCTTACTTGGGATCGGCAAATCAGCAAGATCATCATTATCCAGCAAGCCTACTTTGCTGTTCATTTCAGTCAGAGTTTGAGTAATATGCCAAGCTAATCTTCCCAAAGTTCTCACTTCTTCCGAAACTGATGATTGCAGCGATTCATCGTTTAATCCAGTAAATATTTTTAAAGTTGCATCTTCTTCAGTTTTCCAAGTTCTAAGAAAGTCTCCGATTGATCTATACATTTCCACTCCAAATTAAAAATTGTCATCGGGAAAATACTTCTGAAATAATTAAAAGTGAACTAAGTTTTCGAAATAATCAAAATTATTTCCTAATAAATTCAACACAGATAGTAATTGTAATTTGGGATTAACTAATAATTATTCACTAAGCAACAGAATTGCTATAAAGATAAGAATACCTAAAGTTGAGCCTAAATATATTATACGAATATACTTTCTGCCGAAATCATCATTCTCTATTTTATAAAGTTTTATAACCGGAAAAAGAATAAAAGCATCCATGATAAGGATTGGAATGAGATAGATAACAGAAAACCAAGAGAGCAATAAAGGTAGAAATGAGAACGTAATTACAACCAAGAAAATAATAGTGCTTACTTTTAATGCGAACGGTTTTCCATATTTAATTGCCAATGAATTTGATCCAATTAGCAAATCGCCCTTTGCATCCATTGCATCAGAGGCAATTTCTTCACCAAGATCGATTAGTGCTGCTGTGAATGCAAAAAACAAAATATGCTTATCCAGTGGAAATCCGACAGAAATCCCGCCGTAAATAAACGTCATTCCCACAGAAAAACTGACTATGAGATTTCCCAACAATCCGCATTTCTTGAATCTGCGATTATATAAATACCCAAGTAAGGTCAGCACAAAAATGCAAATAAATGAATTTATGTTAATCAGCAAACTTGAAGCAAAACCTATGATCAGCAAAAAGATTGAGAAATACAATGCTTCTGTTTTTGTTAAAACATTAGAAGGAATTGGTCTATATGGTGCATTTATTTTATCTGTTTCTATATCAAAATAATCGTTAAGTACTAATATTGAAGCCGATATAGTAAACACAGACAAAAACCCTAAAGCAGCAAGTTGCATTGAAGGAAATTCTTTTAATGCTAGTAATTGCCCTGATAAGACGCAAATTCCGGCAGCAAAGGGAAGTTCGAATCTAATTAATTTGAAAAAACCTTTTAGTTTTTTAGCATTCAAATTTTATAGCTGGATTTTTCATTTATTGTCTGCAAATTAGATGTTGTTTTATAATTTCCGAAATATTTTTATTGATATTTATACTTCATTTATTTTATAAATAATTTTCAACTATTTCTTGAAGATAAAGTATACCGCTAAAATCAAAAAAATAAATCCAATTAAGTGATTCATTCTGAAAGTTTCGGTTTTGAAAAGCAGTAATGAAAAAACCGTAAATACAGTTAGAGTTATAACTTCTTGGATAACTTTTAGTTCAACCAAACTAAATGATCCGCCGTTGCCATTGTAACCTATACGGTTTGCGGGAACTTGAAAACAGTACTCAAAAAAAGCAACTCCCCAACTAATCAAAACTATCGTAAACAATCCTAAATTTGAGAATGATGGAATTTCCTTGAATTTTAAATGACCGTACCATGCGAAAGTCATAAATGTGTTTGATGCAACCAAAAGCAAGATTACCAGAATACCGCTCATTATTTTTCCTTATAGAAAGTTATTTAAAAAATAACTGCGGTATATAGAAAGAATTTTTCTATTCGTCAATATGAATTTTACTTTATTTGCTACTAGTAATTAAAGTAATATTGCTTTTGTAATTGCACTAACAATAAATATGCTGAGATATCAGGGTGGGTGGAGTTATTTACCCCAATTCAAAAGTGGTAATTCCGAATATTTTGTTTACGGGAACATTCGGTGGAGTTCCGTAATACATTCTTGCACATTCAAAAACATATTCCATTTTATATTTCTTTACAAGTTCGCGTGCGGCTTCATTTACAATTGGTATATCCAAATAAAAATATTCGCCTTTTGCTGCTGAGGAACAAGCTTTTAACAGTTCTTCGGCAATTTCCGATGTATCAGCAAAGAGCGGACAAATTTTATATCCCTTATTAGCCTTACGTAAAACTGCAAATCCTTTTAGTTCTCTATCTTCGACATACTTAAACTTTCTTATCTCGGGCATTTCCATCCAATTGATCATAAACTGCGGTCTATTGAAGCCGAAACACATTTTGTCATACTCTAATATTTTAGTGTAATCACTTTTCTCAATAGACGAAATATTTTTATTTGTTGAATATTCCTTTCCAATTCCTTCATAACGTAAATCGCGAAATGCGATTTCAAATCCTCCTCGATTATAAAACTGCTGCATTTCAATAACCCCATCCATCCCAATTGATGCACCTCTATTTAGTCTTTTTAACAGAGTGTCTCTTCTTAAATGCCAAAGTTTTTTCCCGATTCCGTTGGATCGATATTCTGGTCTAACGATGAAGAAACCCATAAAACCAAAATCACCGTTATACGAAACGATTGAGCCTCCGGCAATCAACTCTCCCTTATCAAAGAACCCATAAAATCCGCCAGGGTCGGTTCGCCAGTAAACATCAGCATCATATGGACCGGGATTCCAGCCTTCTTCGTCAGCCCATTTTATTAGTATGTCAACTTGTTTGCAATTGAGTTTTATAAATTTAAATTTATTTTGAAAGTTCATTCAGAATTTTCCATTGTCTCCGCAAAAGCAATTATATAACCGTCGGGATCTTCAAAATAAATTGCTCTGTGACCCCAATCTCTTTCTTTTAAGTCGTCTA
>JAGFIY010000124.1 GCA_024103215.1 Melioribacteraceae bacterium
TGCTTCTTCGCGTTTATGACATTCTCGGAAGAGAAGTTGCAACGCTTGTAAACAAACATTTGACCCGGGGAGAATATGAAGTTGAGTTTAATGCGGAAGGTTTATCCTCGGGAGTTTATTACTACCGCCTCGAAACCGGAAGCTACAGCCAAACAAAAAAGATGATACTTTTGAGGTAAATGATATTGAGAGATTATTCAAAAGAATATTTATCATTAAGACCCCTCCGTTAAATAGAACCCAGTTCAACCATATGACAAAAATCCGTACCTCGTGAGGATACTTATTAATATCACTTATCAAAATTGTTGGAATAACTTTTTTTAACTAACTTTTCCATCATTAATAATTATATAAAGTGTTATGAAAAAGTTGAAAATATCATTCTTGTTTACGCTCTTATCAATCTTATCCTTTATAATTTTCAGCGGGGTTTCTGTGTTTCAATCAAATTCATTTGATCAAACAACGGCAGTAGAATCTAAACATGTAGCAAAAAACAAAAATCTGGATAAATATTCCGATAAACCGCTCGGTGCATTTGTCGAAATAAATACAACAACTTTCAGATTATTCGCACCGAATGCACTTAAAGTATTTTTGATAACTTTCAACAATTATGATGATGACTACGGAAAAGCTTTTGAAATGAAAGTCGATAAAGACGGCGTTTGGGAATTTATCGTCCGTGCTGATCTTACAAACAAATATTATGGTTATAAAGTGTTCAACAATGAATACGATGATTTGGATACTTTACCGCTCTGTGTCGATCCTTATGCAAAAGCCGTTGCAACTTATAATACATATATGAATCCTAGAAAATCAATTGTTTACAACGAAGAATATAATTGGGAAAACGACGAATGGATTCAACGTGATTGGAAGGATTTAATTATTTATGAAATGCATATAAGAGATATTACTGCCCATCAAAGTTCCGGAGCAAAATTTCCCGGACAGTATAAAGGTCTTACCGAAAAAAATATTAAAGGCGGGCTTCCGTACATTAAAAATCTGGGCATAAATACTGTAGAACTGCTGCCCGCAATGGAATTCGGCACTATGGAAATTCCTTTTGAAGATTCTCTTTCAGGAAGATTCAATACTTGGAATCCTTATGAGAGAAATCATTGGGGCTATATGACCTCGAACTTTTTTGCTCCTGCGGCTTACTATGCCGAAAATTGGAAAAACTTCAAAAGAGATGAATGGATGGGTGTGGATGGGAATCAAGTAACTGAATTTAAAGATATGGTAAAAGCTTTTCACAAGGAAGGCATTGGCGTTGTGATGGATGTAGTTTACAATCATTTATCGGAATATGAAATCGGGAACTTAAAACAAATTGATAAAGAATATTATTTCCGTCTGGATGAAAACGGAAATTTCATAGCTGAAAGTTACTGCGGCAACGACCTAAAAACAGAAGCCCCGATGATGCGGCGTCTGATCCTTGAATCCATTATATATTGGATGAAGGAATATCACATCGACGGATTCCGCTTCGATCTCGGGAAATTAATAGATTGGGAAACAATCGAAGAGATTATTCACGAAGCTAGAAAGATTAATCCAAACGTTGTATTTGTCTGTGAACCTTGGGGCGGCGGTTACGATCCCGAAGGATTTTCATTAAGAGACTGGGGCGCGTGGAATGATCAAATCAGAAACGGAATTAAAGGAGAAAACCCAATAGACGGACTTGGTTGGATATTCGGTAAGTGGTACGGAAACAACTCACCGCAGAGAATAAAAAGTTATGTTAACGGAACTTTGGTTAGAGACCAACATGGATTGTTTCACCGCAAAGAACACTCGGTTAATTATCTTGAATCGCACGACGGATATACGCTCGGGGATTTCATACGTATCGGAACTAATTCTGTTAAACACGATTCAATTATCACCGACGTTGATAAAAACATATTGCTTGATGAAGAACAGTTACGTTTAAATAAACTCGGGGCGTTGTTTTTATTTACCTCGCAAGGGATTACAATGATTCATTCTGGACAGGAATTTGCGCGGTCAAAAGTAATTCCGTTTAATATTGAAGTTCCCGATGAGCACAAAGGTATGATTGATCACAACAGTTATAACAAGGACAACGAAACAAACTACATAAATTATTTTCACGCAGATATGAACAAAGAACTGCTTGATTACTACAAAGGATTAATTCAACTTCGTAATACTTTCGACGCATTTAGAAGAGCCGATTATAATAATATTGAATTTTTTGAAAAAGCTAACAGTGAGTTCGCACTTGGTTATAGTTTAATATATAACGGCGATAAGTTTGTGGTTCTATTTAATGCCAATCCTGGTACTGAAGAAACATTTAGTCTGCCCGAAGGAAATTGGAGCATTCTTGTAAATCATGTAAAAGCCGGGATAGAAGTTTTAGAGAAGGTGAACGAAAAAATCACTTTGCCCGTTTCCAGCGGAGTCGTGTTAAAATTAAATTAAAGTTATTGAACGACGCTGCTTCTTAAGGATTTATCGACTGCAAACTTAAATTTGTTTAAGTCAACAGGTTTTGTAAACACAAATTCAACTCCCAGTTCGCGGTACGATTCGCCGATTTCAGGATTAATGTCCCCGCTTAAAACCATAATGGGAGGAACGTATTTTAATTCCGAAAATGTTACTTTCTTAACCAGATCAAGTCCGCTCATAACAGGCATATTATGATCTGTAATAACGAGAGCGGGACTGCTTTGTTTGATAATTTTAAATGCTTCTTCACCGTTTTCTGCTTCAACTATCGTATAATTAGGAACAACACTCTTTAGCAATTTATTATACAGTAATCTATCCGCTTTATGATCGTCCACAAGCAGAATTTGCGTGGAAGAAAACGGAATGGTAAAATAAAACGCACTACCTTCATTTATTTGACTTTCAGCCCAAATTTCTCCACCATGTTTTTCGACAATTTCTTTACATAAAGATAATCCAAGACCGGTTCCTGTTTCACCCATTGTACCCGTGGTTGAAAACTTTGTATCCACTCTGAAAAGTTTTTCCAAGTCCTCTTCGTCGATTCCTTTCCCGTTATCACGAACGCAGAATTTTATTTGTTTTTTATCAACAATTGGTTCGGCAGATATCTCGATTATACCATTTGTCTGGGTGAACTTAATTGCGTTCGAAATCAAGTTACTTAGAACCTGTAAAAGTAAATTTTCGTCTGCATGCACATAAACATCTTTATCAAGCAGTGAGGTTAAATTGATGCTCTTTCTAAGTGAAGCACCGGACAACATCTGCACAACTTTAGAAACTACGTAAGTAGCATTGATTCTTTCAGGTTCAAAATGAATTCTTCCTGTTTGTAATCTAGTCCAATCGAGAAGAGAATTGACGAGTGATAACATATTTTTGGAAGATTCTTGAATAAAATTGATGTACTCCATTCTTTTTGATTCTTCCATTTTAGGATCGCTCAACAGAATATCTGTAAATCCGAGTATTGAACTAAACGGGGTTCTCAAGTCGTGCGAAACAATGGAAATAAATCTGTCCTTCGTTTCGTTCAGCGCTTTTAAATTGTTGGCAGATTCTTGAAGTTTCTCTTCCGCGCGCTTGCTCAATGAAATATCTCTGACAGAGCCGTAAATTTTTTCAATTACTCCTTTGTTGTTTCTAATCAGGTTAATTCGGTTCTTAATCCAAATTATGTTTCCTTCGCGGTTCTGGATTCTGTATTCTATTTCAGTTGAGTTTGAAGCAGGATCGCGGTAGAATCTTTTCATTCTTTTAATTACATAATTTTGATCGTTCGGGTGAATAATCCTGTGCCATAGATGGTTATTCTCAACAAATTCCTCGCTTGTATATCCTGTAATTTTTTCAACGGCTGCTGTATAAAAAACCTGCCTCAACGATCCTTCAATATTTTCTGCAGTCCACATAAACTCATCAATGTTTTCGGTTATACTGCGGAGCCGTTCTTCCGATTGTTTAAGTTCGCGCTGTGTCTGCTTTTGAGCGGAAATATCACGCATAACAGAAACGTAATACCAGTCACCTTCGAATTCATATTTTGAAATTGAATTCTCAATAATTATTTGTGTACCGTCTTTCCTGAATGCTCTAAATTCAATTCGTGGTGTTTCCTTAGTTTCATTTGATAAGCTGTTAACAAATTCAGTAAATTCCTTTTTGTCTTCATCTATAATGAAATCCAAGATGTTTTTTCCATAAATATCTGAAACTGAATCAAACCCAAAAATTTCTGCTGTTCGTTTATTCGCCAAAATTATTTTTCTGTCATAGGTTACTGCAACACCGTCTTGCGATGCATCGAATATTGAACGAATTAAAAGAAGATCTTTTTCGGCATGTTTTTTCTCGGTGATATCCGTAAAAATTGCATTGTAATAAAGCACGGTTCCGTTCAAGTCAACGACCGAAGTAAAATTAGCAAGAACATAAACTTTATTACCGTTCTTTGTGATTAAAGGAATCTCCTTTGAAACTATATTTATCCCCTCACTCAAAACAATCTCAAAGTCATTCTGAGAAAGGTAAGACGGATCGATAAGATCGCGAATATTCAATTTCAGAAATTCCTCTTCGCTGTAACCGAACACTTTAACAAAATGGGGATTTACATATGTAATATTTCCGTTCAGATTAAGATTGCATATATATTCGAGTGTGTTTAGTACGATCGATCTGAATCTTTCTTCGGAATGTCTTAAAGCAGCTTCGTTCTTTGCACGTTCGGTAATATTTGAGCACAGCATAACAATGGTTTTGCCGTTACCGTTTACAACAAAACCCATTTTAATTCTTAAATATTCTTCCCCCTTATCCGAAGTGAAATTTATCTCACTTTCCCAACCACCGGTCTTTTCAATTTCGTTTACAATACGATTAAAATTTTCTCCACTGAATTCCGGAATAATATTCTCGATATGTCTTTCAAACACTTCGCTTTTTGAATACCCGAAAAGTTTCTGTGCGGCTTCATTCCAAAAAATTATTTTACCTTGTGTGTTAACGTTAATGACTGCATCAAGAATGCTGCGGGTTATTTTTTGATAACGTCTAAGTTCACTAAGTTCGTTTTCCAGACGAATCTTATCCTCAACCTCGCTTGAAATATCATTAAAAAGCAAAAGCACATTTTCAACTGCTCCTGTTTCACTTTCCAAAGGAAGAATGGACAGGTAAAAAAAGTATTCATTTTTTTGAAAAGTTATGCTTAGAGTTGTATTCTCTTTTGAATTATTCTTAACCGAACGATAAAAGAGCTGCTGAATCGTATCTGAATTTGTTAATTGATTTAATACTTTAATATTTGTTTTGTAATTTCCAAATATTTTTTGATGATCTTCCGAAGCTCCTGTTTTACTTGAAACTATATCTCCGTCTTTTTGGGCGATTAAATAATAGTCGGAGATTAGCCCAAGTAGTTTGATCAAATTTTCCGAACTTTGAGATGCTTTTTCCTTAAGTGAGGATGATAATTTGATATCTTCCAAGATAAAAACTGCGCCATCAAATTTATTTTCTCTTTCTACGGGAGCAGCTTTTAGCAGAAGAATTAATTCATCTCCGAGAGGCGAGTTTTTGATGCTTAATTCCTCTTCAATAAAATATCCTGCAGAAATGTTTTTAATTATTTTTTCTTTCTTATCCTCAGCTATAAACGGAATACTTTTGAATGCCCGCCCAATAAATTTGTCTTTTTCATCGTAAGTAATTAATCCGAATTCCGAAATATTATCGTTCAACCAGCAAATATTCCACTCCGCATCGGTTATGATAAAACCAACCGGAACAGAACTTAATAATGCCTCATCAATAAAGTTCTTGGTCTGCGATATTTTTATTTTTTCGCTCATAATTAGGGAAAAGTGCTCATATTAATTAGATAAAGGATACAATTTCTGTACCACTTTAAGACTCAAAAAAGTTCGATTTTTTAACAAAAATGAATTATAGAAGGTTTCATTTTGGAAAAGTGTCTCATTAAAGAAAAGAATTTTCGATAAAAAGCTACCTTATAAGCATCTTGAGAATAAATTGAAATTTTTTCTCACCCAAAATTCTGCAAAATTTTACTCATAAGACAGCCGGTTTACCCACAATCAAAATATTTTAGAAGCGATTAGGTCCTGCATTTTTTATTTCATCAGTGACATATTTCTCAAAATCTTTGAAGTTTTCGTGAAACATATTTGCCAGTTTTTTAGCTGCCGTGTCATATTTATCCTTATCCGCCCACGTGGATTTTGGATCAAGAACTTCTGCTGGAACATTTGGAACTGTCTTAGGAATTTGCAGCCCGAAATAAGGGTCGGTAAATGTTTCCGCTTCATCCAAATCGCCGTTTAATGCGGCATTAAGCATTGCGCGGGTATATTTAATCTTCATCCTTTCCCCAACTCCGTAGGGTCCACCGCTCCAGCCTGTATTAATCAACCAGCATTTAGAACCGTGCTTATTAATCTTTTCTCCCAAAAGTTTTGCGTAAACCGATGGATGAAGAGCCATAAAAGGTGCCCCGAAACATGTACTGAATGTAGCTTTTGGTTCAGTAACTCCTTTCTCGGTTCCGGCAACTTTTGCTGTGTAACCCGAAAGGAAATGATACATTGCCTGCTCTGGAGAAAGTTTTGCGATCGGTGGAAGCACTCCGAAAGCATCGGCTGTAAGCATAATGATATTTTTCGGATGTCCTGCCATTCCGCTTGGCTCAATGTTATTGATATGTGTAAGCGGATAAGCTGCACGTGTGTTTTCGGTCAGAGAATCATCGTTCAAGTCAAGTATTCGTGATTGGAAATCCATTCCTACGTTTTCAAGAATAGTCCCGAACTTTCTAGTGCATTCATAAATATCCGGTTCGGCTTCTTTAGAGAGACGAATAACTTTTGCATAACAGCCGCCCTCAAAGTTAAATACTCCTTTATCACTCCAACCGTGTTCGTCATCTCCTATTAACCTTCTTGAAGGATCTGCTGAAAGTGTAGTTTTACCTGTTCCCGAGAGACCGAATAAAATTGCGACGTCTCCTTCTTCACCAACATTCGCGGAACAATGCATCGACAAAACATTCTTGAGCGGAAGGATATAATTCATTATCGTGAAAATAGATTTTTTAATTTCGCCGGCATAACTGGTTCCGCCAATCAAAATCATTTTTTTCTTAAAATTAACTATCACAAACACAGGTGAATTTGTGCCGTCAATTTCCGGATCTGCTTGAAGCGAGGGCATATTTACGACTGTAAATTCAGGATGGTGATTTAAGAGTTCCTCGTTCGTTTTTGCGAGAACGAACATGTTTCTTGAAAACAAATTGTGCCAAGCTGTTTCGGTAATTATTCGAATCGGGAGACGGTATTCGGGATCTGCTCCCGCATAACAATCGAGCACATAAATATCTTTATTCTGAATATATGCCTGCATCTTCGAGAAAATTCTATCCCACTTATCCTCCGCGATAGATGCATTAACAGTCCCCCACCAAATATGTTTTGAACTCATATCTTCTTCAACTATGAATTTGTCTTTCGGGCTTCTGCCTGTGTGCTGACCGGTTCGGCAAACGAGTGGTCCTAAATGAGCAATTGTTCCTTCCCTTCTAGCAATTGCTCTTTCATAAAGTGCCGGTGTACTCAAATTGTAATAAACATCTATAAAATTTCTTATCCCGATCTTATTCAGTTCCTCGACAATTTGTTTTTGTACTTTCATTTTATCTCCATTTATTTTTTTTCATTATAAAAAAGTTTAGTACTATTTATCAATTTATTGGTTCAAATATATTTATAAATATGCTTTAAGATTTTATCGGTCGCTCCGATGTTGCTGTTCACGAAATTATACGCAATTCCACCGGCGAATTTTCTTTTATCCTCGTTTGAGAAGAAAGTTCTCAAATATTTATAGGCACCTCTTCTATCTTTTACAGATACTGCTCCACCCAACTTTACCAATTCAACCGCTTCTTGACTGTTTGAATGCTTAGGACCAAACATAACGGGAATCCCGTAAACAGACGGTTCAAGCACATTATGAATTCCTTGTTTAAAACTTCCTCCGACGAATGCTACGTGAGCATAATAATAAAGTGTAAGTAAAATGCCGATTGAATCAACAATAATAATGCGTTCGTCTTTATAATTTCTTATATCCGAAAAACGAATTGTTTTGAAAGTCTTTGCGAAATAATGTTCAAGTTTCTCAAGATGCAGCTCAGTCGGTTCGTGAGGTGCAATTATCATCACAACTGATTTATCTTTTTCGGCAAGTTTTGTAAATGCCGGAAACACAACCTCTTCATCAGCTTCCCACGAACTACCGAAAACAAAAATCTTTTTACCGTTTAGTACCGATTCGTCAAAAAGTTTTCTTTCTTTAGCTTGAATACTTTTTTGATAAACCCTGTCGAATCTTGTATCGCCAACCGATTCAATATTTTTATCCGGAATCCTAAAATCCAAGAATTGAATTTTATCTTCCTCAGAAACAGTTAAAATCCTTGTTACTTTCCCAAATAGACATTTATGAAAACTCTTAATACCCGGAAGCTTACGCTTCGAGTTTTTATTCATCGTGGCATCTACAAGTAAGGAAGGAATATTTCGCCGGTTAAGTTCCCACATAAAATTCGGCCAAATATCGTATCGCATAAAAACTGCAAGTTTCGGATTTAGCAAGGACAAAAAACGTTTTGCTAACCTTGGTGTGTCGAGAGGGATATAATTTATTATATCAGCATAAGGATATTTCAAGGAATTTCTGTACCCGGAAGGAGAAAAAAAAGTGATTGCGATATTAACATCGGTCTCGAGTTTTAATTTTTTAATTATGGGTTTCGCCTGCTCAAACTCCCCCATAGAAGAAGAATGAAACCAAATAATCTTTTTCGATTTGTCGATATCGGCAAGTGATATTATAAGATTCTCAAATAGCTTTTTCCTATCCTTTATTCCTCGTTCAATCTTTTTGTTAAAGACAGAAAAAGTTCTAAAGAAAATTACCATTGCCGGAATAACAACAACATTGTAAAGGATTTTCCAGAATTTAATCATGACCGATTATAAAATGATTTGAATTGTTCAGCCACAAATTCAGGTGTAATTTCTCTCATGCATTTGAAATGCGATTTCGGACATTTCTCCCTCCCGATGTGGCTGCAAGGTCTACAAGATAAAGAATTATTTTCTAATATTAAATTACTGCAGTTATAAGGCTCAAATCCGAACTCTTTTACAGTAGAACCAAAAACAGCAATAAGTGGAACATCAATCGCCGAAGCTGTATGCATCAAGCCCGAATCGTTGCAGATTATCACAGTGCAGCTTTTCATCTTCTCTGCAAGTTCTAGAAGATTATCATCGTTTGAGTGATCTTCGGCATTCTTAATTCTAGCGGATAAATATTTGCAAATTTCTCTATCATTCTTTCCGCCGAAAAGATAAATTATAAATCCTTGCTTGCTAAGTATTTCTCCCAGTTCAACATAATATTCTCGCGGCCAAGTTTTTGTAAAATGTTTTGAGCCGGGACAAAATCCTACAATATTATTTTTAGAATTAACTGTTTTAACATTTTCCTTAAAATGAATTTCTACTTTCTCATTATGCAATTCGACTCCGGCAGTTTCGGCATATCTTTCCGGAATTTTTTTGATAGGAGTCATCCGGTTTATTTTGAACCAAACCAGCAGAAATTTTTTAAAAGTCGGTTTGCGAAATCTTCTTATTTTTCCTTTATAACCGCTAATTATTCTCCTGCTCCGCCGGTTATTTTGGAGATCGATTATTTCATCATAATTATTCCTGTTTACTAATAGACTATATTTTCTGAAAGGTTCGTCTTTCGAATATTCGATAATCGAGTTAAGATTTGGATTATACAAAACGGCATCACGAAAATTTCGGTTTACAAGAAAATCAATCTTAGTTTCCTGTTCCTGCCTTTTCAAAGCAGAAATTACCGGAGTAACAAGAAGAACATCGCCGAGCGAACTTAGTCTAATGATTAATATTTTTTTCAATTTTACCGATGATTAATTTCAGCAAAGCAAAAATATAAAATATATTTGTGAGTCCATTATTGAGAGTAGCTTCATTCTTAATTATCTTTGAGAAAAAATTAGAGGATTTTATGACGACGCTTCCGCCTCCGGGAGTGAACAAAGCCCCGGAAAATTCATTAGAATCAAAAGTATATGCAATAGTTGAAAAATACAGCAACTACATTCCGATTATGAATGACAGATACAGATTAGGTTACACGTTGTTCAAATATATGATCGGTGAAGGCGATCCACCAGATATTAGTGTGAAGGGAGCAAAATTATCGCTGGAAGGAATCAGCGCAAAGGATCTTGCTCAAAAAATAAACGCTGATTTGGAAGAATTAAAAAAGGCGGAAAATTAATTTCCGCCCTTATTTTCTTCATCTTCCTTCAAATAACTTTCTATCAAATCAACGCATTTTTTGCTGCCAAGATAAATTGGTGTACGCTGATGCAGATCTTTCGGCACGATTTCAAGAATTCTTCGCTTTCCGTCTATAGCTCTTCCACCTGCGGATTCAATTAAGAATGACATTGGATTGCATTCATACATCAAACGCAGTTTTCCATTCGGATTTCTCTTATCTGCTGGATACATAAATATTCCACCATAAAGCAATGTACGATGAACATCCGCAACCATTGAACCGATGTAACGAGCTTGATACGGTTTATCGTCATAAGTGTTTGATTGAAGATATTTGATATACTTCTTCAATCCATTGTGCCAATAAAGATAGTTTCCTTCATTAATACTGTAAATCCTTCCGTTCTCCGGAATTTGAATATTGTCGTGTGAAAGCAGGAATTCTCCGAATGCAGGGTCGAGAGTAAAACCGTAAACGCCGTGTCCTGTTGTATAAACAAGCATTGTACTGGAGCCATAAAGAACATAACCGGCGGCAACTTGTTTATAACCTTCCTGCAGGCAGTCCTCAATCGTTCCCGGCTTGCCATCGGGTGTGACACGTTTCAAAATCGAAAAGATAGTTCCGATACTTACGTTTGCGTCAATGTTCGATGACCCATCGAGTGGATCAAAGAGAAGAACATACTTTCCTATCTTATGTTTTTGAGGAATACGAATAATGTCCTCTTCTTCTTCCGATGCCATAACGCAGAAATGTCCGCCATGATCCATCGCTCTTATTAAAATTTCATGAGCAAACATATCAAGCTTTTTTACTTGTTCGCCGTGAACGTTGCTGTCGCCGGTAAATCCTAAAATATCCACTAAACCGGCTTTGTTTACTTCTAATGATATAACTTTAGCTGCCATACTCAGTTGAGATAGAAGTGCTGAAAGTTCCCCGGTAGCTTCCGGATGCATTTTCTCCCCTTCGAGAATATGCCTGTTCAAGGTCATAAAACGGGTTGGTTTCATTTAAAATCCTCCGTGTTTAGGATGCTTTTATTTCTTGATCCTTGTACTGTAATTGATAAAGTTTATAATATATGCCTTTGTTTGCAAGAAGTTCATGATGAGTTCCCATCTCACGAAGTTGCCCTTTGTGCATCACTAAAATTTTATCAGCATTTTGAATTGTTGAAAGTCTATGCGCAATAACTATCGAGGTTCTTCCAACAAGTAATTTTTCGGTTGCTTGCTGAATAAGCATTTCCGTTTCGGTATCCACGCTTGAAGTTGCTTCATCCAAAATTAATATTTGCGGATCATAAGCCAAAGCTCTTGAAAATGATATAAGCTGTTTTTGTCCGACCGACAATGTTGCTCCTTTTTCTTTTACTTCCTCGTCATAACCTTTAGGCAATTTTTCGATAAAATTATGAGCTCCGACAGTTTCTGCTGCTTTTCTGACCATTTCATCGGTAATCTCATTATTATGTAGATTAATATTTGACTTTATTGTACCGCTGAAAAGAACAACATCCTGCAGAACGATCGAAATTTGTTTTCTCAAATCTTCTATTTTCAGATCCCGTATGTCTATTCGGTCAATAGTAATAGAACCTTTTTGTATATCATAAAATCTGTTGAGAATATTTATTATACTCGTTTTCCCGGCTCCGGTAGCTCCGACAATTGCAACAGTTTCTCCCGGTTTTATTTTAAATGAAACGTCGCGAAGAACAAATTCATCTTCGTTATAAGCGAACCAGACATTTTTAAATTCAATTTCCCCCTTAGAATCTTTTAACGGTTTCGGATTTTCTGGATTGGTAATGATTGTATTATTATCGAGAAGTTTGAATATTCTTTCCGAAGAAGCCATAGCTGTCTGCATCACATTATACTTTTCCGAAAGATCTCTAATCGGTCTGAAAAACATTTCTGTATATTGAATAAAAGCAAATAGCACGCCTATTGTTAATGTTCCTTGAATTACGTTTCCACCGCCGTACCAAATTATCAAACCAATTGCTATAGAACTTAAAATTTCCACAACCGGATAAAAAACAGCATAATAAAAAATTGAATCGATGTTTGCTTTTTTATGATCTTCATTAATATCGGAAAAGTTTTTTATTTCACGCTTTTCATTTGAGAAAATTTGAACAATTGTCATACCTGTGATATGTTCCTGCATATAAGAGTTTAATCGTGCAAGATGATAACGTACTCTTCTATAAGCATCACGCACTTTTTTCCTGAATAGGAAGGTGGCATACATTAGAACGGGAAGAACCGAGAGTGTGACAAGAGATAGCTCCCAGCTCATCGAAAACATGAATATAAAAATCCAGATGATTGTAAAAATATCGCTGAATACCATAACGATTCCGGATGAAAACAGTTCGTTAAGAGCTTCGACGTCATTAGTATTTCTGGTAACTATTCTTCCTATAGGAGTCTTATCAAAGTATCTCAATGCTAATTTTTGAACATGCTTAAAGATTTGCATTCGAAGATCAAAAATTATCTTCTGACCCATAAGCTGGGTATAATACATTAAGAAGTACTGAACAATTGCCTGAAAGATCAATGATCCCATCAATAAAGCAACAACGACCAGCAGACCGTCATAATCTTTTAAAGCTATATAATCATCAATTGCGACCTTAGTTAGATAAGGGCGGAGCGGTCCAAGACCGGCTACAAGAGTGTTGAGAAGAATACCGAGAATTACATATCCTTTATATGGTCTTACATAAGTCAAAAGCCGTTTCATTAATTTTGAATCGTAGGCTTTTCCTAAAACCTCATCGTCTCCGGGCTTTGCACCAATTGATTTTCGCATATTAAATCTGCTTTAACTCCTCTTCAAGCAATTGTCTTTGATGAATATCTGCATATATTCCGTTAAGTTCTATGAGTTCTTCGTGTGTGCCTTCTTCTGCAATTTTACCGTTATCAATTACAAATATTTTATCGGAATCTTTCACAGTCGAAATTCTATGACTTACAATAATACTTGTTCTATTTTCCATAAAATTTTTAAGTTTCCTTAAAATTTCTTCCTCTGTATGTGTATCAACCGCTGAGAAAGAATCATCGAGTATTAAAATTTTCGGATTAACAGCAAGCGCTCTTGCTAGACAAGTTCTTTGCTTCTGTCCGCCCGAAAGTGTTAAACCCCTTTCGCCTAAAATTGTTTGATATTTTTTGGGGAAATCATCAACATCTTTTTTAATTTCCGAAATATCCGCAACTCTCTCTAATATAGATTCATCTTTTTCCTTAACGCCGTAAAGTATGTTGTTCTCAAGTGTGTCCGAGAAAAGAAAAGTCTCTTGAGGTACTAATCCGACCGAGGATCGAATGACATCCACCGGAATAGTTTTTACATTTTTTCCGTCGATTAAAACTTCGCCTTCGGTAACATCGTAAAGTCTTGGTATAAGATTTAACAGTGTTGTTTTACCGACTCCCGTTTTACCTATAAATGCAACGGTGTCACCCTGGTCAATTTTTATATTTATTTTATCCAAAACTACAGGAAGATTTTTGCCGTATCGAAAAGAGACGTTTTTGAATTCAACAGTTCCTTTAATTTCTTTTACAAAGTAATCAGTCTCTTCCGAATCCGAAATTTCCTTTTTGACCGACATAATAACGTTCAGCCTTTTCATACTTGCCGAGGATTGCTGAATAATATTAAGTACCCATCCAAAAGCTATTACAGGCCAAATTAAAAGACCGAGATAAACAATAAATGCAGAAAGTTCGCCCAGCGTAAGTGACTGTTCAATTACTTTCATTCCGCCGAACCAAATGGCGATAATTATAGAAAGTCCGGTAATCATAAAAAGTAAAGGTGCAAACCAGGCTTGTACCTTTACCTTGTCCATTGTTTTATCGAGATAATCTTCGCTTAGTTTTTCGAATAATTTAATCTCGCTTTCTTCTCGCAGATACGATTTAATTACTCTGATCCCGGAAAAAGATTCCTGTGCTTTGGTAGTGAGTTCAGAAAATTTCTCTTGAATTTTTTCGAACTTAATGTGAATCTTTTTTGAAAGTTTATAAACCATATAAGATAAAAACGGTAAAGGGAGCAGTGCTGCGATTGTAAGCTGCCAGTCAAATGTTGTAATAATTGCAATTATCATTATCATTTTGGTACTGGTATCTATCGAATACATAACTGCTGGACCAACGAACATTCTTACAGCGCTGATGTCGTTTGTTGCATGAGCCATTAAATCACCGGTAGAAGTATTTTGATAGTAACGCAGTGAAAGATTCTGGAGATGTGACCAAAAATCCTGGCGGAGATCATATTCTATTTCGCGTGATACAACTATTATTGTCTGACGAATCAAAAATCTGAAGAAGCCGCTCAACAAAGCTGCCCCAACGATTAGTAGAGCGTAATAAAGAATTTCCGAATGACTTATGTTCGATTGAAGTCCGTCAATTCCATCCTTAAGAAAGATTGGCACGTAAACCTGAGTTATGTTCGAAAGCAAAATGAACACAATCCCCCAGAGCAATTTTCTTTTATGCCGGGCAAAATATTTTTTAAGCGACAGAAGACTTTTCATAAAAAAAGAAATATAAGATAATCAGTCCTTTATTCGGAAGTTATTTTTCCGAAAGTCGAACTTTTAAAATTAGTCAATTAAATTGAAACCGGTATATTTTTGAAGCACAGGAGGAACAATAATTTTCCCTTCTGGTGTTTGATAATTTTCAAGAATCGAAACCATAAGCCGGCTGGTTGCCAGACCGGATCCGTTGAGAGTATGAGCAAACATCGGTTTTCCGCCCTCACTTGGTTTGAATTTTATGTTTGCTCTTCTTGCTTGAAAATCCTCAAAGTTGCTGCATGATGATGCTTCCAGCCATTTGTTTTCTGCAGGCGACCAGGTTTCTATATCATAACATTTTGCTGCGGCAAAACTTAAATCACCGCTGCACAACATAAGGATTCTATAAGGGATTTTTAATGCTTTTAAAATATCTTCGGCATCTGAAACCAAGCCTTCCAATTCATCGTACGAATTTTCGGGATAAACAATTTTCACCATCTCAACCTTATTGAACTGGTGCACCCGCAAAAAACCTTTTGATTCTTTTCCGTAAGACCCTGCTTCCCTTCTAAAACATGCAGAATAACCTACATACTTTATAGGAAGATCTTTTTCGGCAAGCATTTCGTCACGGTGCATATTGGTGATTGGAACCTCCGCCGTCGGAATTGGGTAAAGTTCATCTTTCTCGCAGGTGTACATATCGTCAGCCATTTTAGGAAGCTGTCCTGTTCCTGTCATTGATTCTTTGTTTACGAGAAAAGGCGGAAGAATTTCAGTATAACCGTGATTCTGAAGATGGTAATCAAGCATGAAATTTATCAAAGCACGTTCAAGAGTTGCTCCTTTACCGACGTAGACGGGAAATCCCGAACCGCTTATCTTCGCACCTCTTTCAAAATCAAGAATGTTTAGTTTCTTACCGAGCTGAATGTGATCTAGTTTCTTTTCGTCATCCTCTTGCTTGAAGTCCTCAGGCAGCCATTCTCTAACCTGTACATTATCCTCAGCGCTTTTTCCTATGGGGACAGAATTATGAGGAAGGTTTGGGACCCACGTTAAAAGTGAGTTTAACTTTTCATTTATAGTTCTTAGTTCATCGTCAATCTCTTTTATCTCGTCTGCTACTTTTCTCATCTCCTCGAAGATATGATCAGTGCTTTCGCCCGCTTTTTTAAGACGCCCCACTTCAGCAGAAACTTTATTTTTTTGAGCTTTCAACTCTTCTGTATTCTGAAGAAGCGATCTTCGTTTTTTATCGAGGGCTAATATTTCATCAACAGTATCTTTTTCATTCTTGTTCAAAATACCTTGTTTAACAACTTCAGGGTTTTCTCTTATAAATTTAATATCCAGCATATAAATCTCTCTTTTAGGGGCGGGAAGAAGTATCTTCTTAAGCCGATTTATTTTCTTGAATTGTTACTTTGTTATGTTAGTTATTAATTTTATTTCACTACAATATTATAGATTTTATTCTTCACATAAATTTCTTTCACAACGGTTTTTCCGCTCGTATGGTTTTTTACCTTTTCTTCATTCCAAGCTGCTTCTTTTACAACAGATTCGTCGGAATCTAAAGGGATTTCAATTGTTCCGCGCATTTTGCCGTTTACTTGAACTCCGATAGTTACATTATCAACAACTAGAGCTTCCGGATCGACTTCAAACTTAAATTCCGATTTATAAATTGAATTGACGTTACCGATTATCGACCAGCATTCCTCACCTAAATGAGGCGCAAGTGAAGCAATCATATAAACAAATCTTTCCAAAGAATAAAGTTTAACTTCATCAGAAACATCATCAATATTCTTCGTTAACTCGTTTAGCAATTCCATTAACACCGCTACAGCCGTGTTAAATCTAAAGTTTTCCACTTCTCTGGTAAATTTAACAAGCGAAATATTGACTTTTTTGTAAATCGAAGCTTCAATATCAGTCAGTTTATCTAACGGAAGTCTTTCAACACTTTCGGTTATGTTTTTTATGTTATCAAAATTTTTGATTAACGAATAACTTCTTTGTACGAAGCGATCCACTCCAACAATACCTTTATCGCTCCAATCACCGCCAAGTTCATATGGACCCATAAACATAAGATACATTCTGAACACATCGCTTCCGTAATCTTCAATAAACTTATCCGGATTTACTACGTTGCCTCTTGATTTCGACATCTTAGCGCCTTTATTTGTAATCGTTCCCTGATGGATAAGTTTATTAAACGGTTCATCAGAATTTACAAGATTTATGTCGCGCAAAAATTTATGAATGAATCTTGCATAAAGAAGGTGCATTGTAGCATGTTCAGCGCCGCCGACATACATATCGACCGGCGTCCATTTTTCTGCAAGATCTTTATCAAAAATTGCCTTATCAAATTTTGGATTTAGATACCTCAAATAATACCATGAAGAATCAACAAAAGTATCCATCGTATCGACATCCCGTTGCGCATCAGAACCACATTTGGGGCAGACTGTATTAACAAAGCTCTCGTTACGTGCAAGAGGTGATCCGCCGTCTGGTTTAAAATCGACATCATAAGGAAGCTCAACCGGAAGTTGATCTTCTGGAACCGGAACTTCACCGCATTTTTCACAATACACAACGGGAATTGGTGTTCCCCAATATCGCTGTCTTGAAATCAGCCAGTCACGAATTCTGTAATTTATTTTGCTTTCTCCGATATTATTTTCTTCGAGCCAGTTTATAATTTTTTCTTTTGCTTCGGAGATATTCAACCCATTCAAAAAATCACTGTTAATAGCCTCACCATCACCGACATATGCTTTCCCCTCGAAATCATCAGGCGGTTGAACCGTTCTAACAATCGGGAGACCGAATTTTTCTGCGAACTCCCAATCGCGTTCGTCTTGACCCGGTACAGCCATTATTGCACCCGTTCCATATGTCATTAAAACATAATCTGCAATCCAGATAGGGATCAATTTTTTTGTCGCTGGATTAAAAGCATAGGCTCCGGTGAACTCACCGGTTTTTTCTTTTGCAGTTGAAGTTCTGTCAATTTCGGTTTTATTTTTTACTTCATTGCGGTATATATTTACTGCAGTTCGATATTCATCGGTCGTAATCTTCTCAACAAGAGGATGTTCCGGAGATATAACCATATACGTTGCGCCGAAGATTGTATCTGGTCTAGTTGTGAACACAGTCAGTGTCTCATCAAATCCATCGATTGTAAATATAATTTCAGCGCCGATACTTTTACCTATCCAATTTCGCTGCATGGATTTTGTTTTTTCCGGCCAATCAATTTTTTCTATTCCATCAAGAAGTTCCTCTGCATATTCAGTGATCTTGAAGAACCATTGAGTAAGATTTTTCTGTTCAACCGGAGTGCCGCATCTTTCGCAGGTTCCGTCATTTTCAACTTGTTCGTTAGCAAGAACAGTTTGGCAGGAAGGACACCAATTTACCGGAGCGTTTTTCCTGTAAGCGAGACCCTTTTTATATAATTGTAGAAAGAGCCATTGATTCCATTTATAATATTCGGGAACACAGGTCATCAACTCGGCATTCCAATCATACATGCATCCCATTGCTTTTAACTGATTACGGATGTCCTTGATATTTTCAAAAGTAGAATCCTGCGGGTGAACACCTGTTTTTATCGCATAGTTCTCGGCAGGAAGTCCGAAAGCATCATAACCCATCGGTTCAAATACGTTAAATCCTTGCAGCTTTTTAAATCTTGCCCAGGAATCTGTGGGCCCGTAATTATACCAATGTCCGCAGTGCAGTTTTGAACCTGAGGGATAAATAAACATAACCAGACAGTACAGTTTTTTTTCTATATCTGTTAGGTCGGTATTGAATATTTTATTCTCTTCCCAAAATTTCTGCCACTTTGCTTCGACTTCGCTGTGAGGATATTTCATAAATTGATCTACGCTTATTTTATTTAAAAACAAGCTTAAAATTATCAAATAAAGGCTGGTTTAGCAAGGTAAGATGTTTATGCTGTGAGTTAAGATTATACTTAATTATACTAATTCAAACAGTTGATTTTAAAAAAACTAATTAGATAAATCTCATTATCTGAAAAGTATCATATTTTTACTCTCTCTAAAATCTCATGTTGATAAAACTGAATAAAAATCCCGGAGCTGCATTTCTCCGGGATTTAGTTTTGAAAGAGATTTGATTACTTATAATTTTCTTCTGTTGTTGCATCAGCTAGCTCTTGCAAGGAAAGTTTTGCAAGTTCTTTCATCTTGTTTGCATCGAAACCAAGAGCTTTTGCAACGCCTTCGCCGTATGCATTATCAGCTTGATAAAAGTTTGCCAACTGTCTTGCGACAATTCTTTCCGGAACGCCTTCCATCGCAGCTTTAATGTTATTAAACAATTGCTGTTTTTGGTTATCGTTCATTAAGTTGAACAATGCCCCTGGCTGGGAATAGTAATCTTCGTCATCGTCACGGTGGTTGTATCTATCCGCATCACCGAACAGTTTAAGCGGTGGTTCTTTGTATTTTGCGTCGGCAGTTGGTCCACCCATTGAGTTCGGCTCATAGTTCACTTGATCGCCGTAGTTTCCGTCAACCCTCATTTGACCATCTCTTCCGTAAGTGTGGAACGGGCATTTCGGTTGGTTTACCGGAATTTGAGTATAGTTTACACCTACCCTGTAACGGTGTGCGTCTGCATAGGACATGATTCTTGCCTGAAGCATTTTATCCGGTGAGAACCCAATTCCCGGAACTATATTGGAAGGTTCGAACGTTGCCTGCTCAATTTCTGCAAAATAGTTTTCGGGATTTCTATTAAGTTCCATCACACCTA
>JAGFIY010000133.1 GCA_024103215.1 Melioribacteraceae bacterium
AATTCAATAAATAGTAACGGAGGTGAAGTTTGAGATTATATAAAATTGTTTCATTCATAATAATACTTAGTTTTTCCGGAATAAATTTATCAGCTCAGTCGGATGTCGAGGGAAGTAAAGATCATCCCGTAATAAGCAGATACCCTGGATCAACCATAGTTTATTTTTTAGAAGAAGATTATACACTGTATAGTATTGCTTATGGACCGGAAACCGGTTACAGAAATATCGACGATTGGATTGATGTTGAAGGAAAATTTACAAGAATATATTACGAGCTTTCTGGCACAACCACAATCACCCAGGTTTATAGAAATTTTTTAAGTGCATTGGAAAAATCAAAATTCAAAATAATTGCTAACGGTATAAACAAGGATAGAAACGTTGGGAAGGGAGTCGGTGAGAGAACTTGGCTTGGTACATTCTTAAGAAAAAATCCGTTTCCAACAAATTCAAATGTATTATTGAGTTCAGGTTCCAGCAGTGCAGGAGGAAGCTGCTATATAGCATCCGAGTTGAGCAGACCTGACGGAAAAATTTATTTAGTGATTTCTGCAATTGAGTACAGCAGCGAAAAAACAGTTTATATGATCGATGTTATTGAAGAAACCAAAATGGAAGATGATTTAATTCAAATAAATGCGGAAGAAATGTTGAAAGGGATTCACTCCGACGGCAAGATAGCTCTTTACGGAATTTATTTCGATACCGATAAAACTGATATTAAACCCGAATCAGAATCAACTCTTAAGGAAATTATTAAACTTTTAGAATCGGATAAAAACTTAAAGCTGTATGTCGTAGGTCATACCGATATGAAAGGAGGTTTTGACCACAACATGGATTTGTCAAAACGTCGTGCTGCTTCTGTCGTGAAAGAACTTACTTCAAAATATGGTATTGCTGCCAATCGTTTGTCTTCTAACGGGGTGGGTCCGCTTGCACCGGTTTCATCAAATGAAACAGAGAGCGGACGAAAGCTGAACCGGAGAGTTGAACTGGTAGCCAGACTTTAACTTCATCTAAATCATAAGTTGATAAAAAGCAGCTTCGGCTGCTTTTATTTTATATATATTTCTTAAAGAATATTCTTCCAAGAATTCGTTGAACGAAATGAAGTTTTGCAGCGCACTTTTAAATGATTCTTTTAAATTCTTTCCTTAGTTTCATAACAATATTTACATATCTTTTTCTGTTTTTCATATTTAATCATCCAGCGGAGTTAATATGAATAAAAAGACGGTTCCAGTTTTTCTTGCATTTCTTGTTATGGGATTCGGGGATGCAGTTGGCCCCTTTGTAGGACTCGCCAAAAACGAATTCACTCTCAGCAACACAGTGGCTTTCTTAATACCTTTTGTGGGATTTATTATGTTCGGGCTTCTCTCAGTTCCCATGGGAATTCTGCAATCAAGAAAAGGAAAAAAGTTTATTCTGAATCTTGGTTTGGTAATCATGGGCATAGGAATGCTGCTCCCTCTTTTCGGTTTATCTTCTTTCGAACTTTTTTTGTTGACCGTTCTGCTGCTCGGCGCAGGTGCAACAATTCTTCAAGTTGCGGGAAATCCAATAATGCGCGATGTTTCTGCGGAAGGCAAGTATTCTCGAAATCTTTCGCTAGGACAATTTGTTAAGGCTATAGGTTCATTGTCTGGGCCCGTTATTCCGACAATTGCTGCAGGCTTTTTTGAGAAGGATTGGAAAATTCTTTTCCCGATTTATCTTGCTGCAATAGTGATTACAGTTGTTTCAATATCGACATTGAAAATAGACGAATCGAAAAAGAAAGAAGTAGAACCGGCGTCATTTTCTTCAAGTATCGCGCTTCTGAAGAATAGCTACGTGTTACTAATGGTGCTGGCAATTTTTCTCTACGTTGGAGCTGAGGTTTGTATGAGTTCGGGAATACCTCTCTACCTCGAAGCACTATTTGGAATTAACATTCAAGAACTTGGTCTCTTGGGAACAGGATTATTTTTTACGACTTTGATGATTGGAAGATTCTTGGGTGGAGTAATACTCAATTGGGTTTCACCTAAAAAGTTTTTTGTCATAACCTCACTTGTTTCATTGATTGCCGTTTTGGGTTTATTCTTGAGCAATCAAACAGTTGCAGTAATAAGCGTGATTTTAATCGGACTTGGATTTGCTAATATTTTTCCGATTGTGTTTTCAATAACCGTCGATTCGATGCCGGAGAAAAGCAACGAGCTTTCCGGTCTGA
>JAGFIY010000136.1 GCA_024103215.1 Melioribacteraceae bacterium
GATTCAACTGTTATACCTGTATATCTGATTGAGATGTAGCGAAGAATACCTGAATCATCTGCATCGTCATTTCCACCATACTGTGCTCTTGGTTCATCTGCAGGCAGACCCTCAACAACCTTTTCGCTTGCTACGTTCAAGGTTGATCTTCCTAATACAACCAATCCGCCCCAAAGACCAGTATCGATTGTGTAATCAACACCAGGATCTGTTCCATCGTCTGGTAATGTTACATCATCATATTCTGTTGTGAAAATGATTGGGTTTATTTTTGTTCCCATCGCATAGATTTTAGCTCCACGAGTAATAATAAGAGCAGAAGCAATATCACCTGTACTAGGTGTTTCAAGTCCTTTTATTACCGTACCGGCTTCAATGTGAAGATTTGTTCCTTCCTCTACATAAACGAATCCGTCAATATGATATTCATTATCTGCCGTCCAGTAAACATCACCTTGACCGCCTTGAATTGTTGCATCTGTTACTACAATCTGTCCAAAAGTAAAGACAGGGACTAACAAAAATAGAAATAGAAGTTTTCGCATTGTGGTTCCTTATATTTATTATGAGTTAAAACTATAATGAATAGCTAACTCCGAGCGTAAAACTCCTACCAGGAGTATAGCTATGAAACACATATTCTGTATCCTTAAAATCGATGGTCTGTTCAATTTTTGAGTTAAGTATGTTTTTGGCTGAAAGTTTCACACCAAATCCGTAACCAATTTTTTGACTAAATGTAAAATCGAGCATTCCTCTTGGTTTTTCGTAAACATCAGGTGTTACACCCAAAGTAACTTCGCTTAATCTTTCACCGAAAATGTTATAAAGAAGTGCTGCCGAAGTTCCGCTTTCGTAATCAACATAAGCTAATTCAACATTTACTATGTAAGGCGACTGTCCGAATAAAGGTCTGTTTTGTTCTGCATCAGGATCGTTCGGCTTAATCAACACTTCATATTCTTCATCTGGAATATCAACTTGGGATTCAATTAATGAGAGATTTATGCTAACGAAGAAATTGCTGAACATATCATCGATGATGTCTAATCTTTTTCTTATCTCGAACTCCGCACCATAAGTGTAACCACTTTCAACATTTTGAAAGCTGACCAATTCTGTTGTCGGGTTGAATGCACGCTCTATTGGGTTTTTAAAATCTTTATAGAAAAAGCTTACTGCATAAAGTTCGCCAGGTCTCGTAAACCATTCCCACCGGAGATCAAAATTATCTACAAGTGTTCTTTCCAAATCAGCATTACCGGAGAAGATGAAATCACCCAAAAATTCGAACGACCTGAAAGGGGCAAGTTCTCTAAAACTTGGTCTTGCAATTGTTCTTCCGTAGGATGCTCTAAGATTCATATTGTCAGTTAGCTGAAAGATAAAACTTGCCGCCGGAAGAAGATCTTTATCGTCGAGCAAAGCAGTCTGTGAGCTGGTATCTTGGCTTGTTACTTCCATCTTTGTTGTTTCGTAACGGGCACCGCCAATAAATTTTAAGTTATTGAAAATCGGAAGTTCAAGCATACCATATACCGCATTTACACTTTGCGAACCGTCGTAATTACTTCGCAGCGTTGAGGCATCGAAAATATATGTTCCGAACAAGTATCTTCCGTTGGTTGAATCGATTATACCGGATTGTGAAGAGAAATAATCGTTCGGATCACCATTGTAGTTTGCGGTGCTTCGTCTCAATTCGAATCTCCTTTCCCGGAATTCACGGTTTATCTCCGAAATCGTACCGCCGAATTTGAATTTGGATTTTATTCCGCTCCACTGTTCAAATGGAACAGATATATTCAGATTAAAGTTTTGATTTTCTTCTTTTAAGTTTCTGAAAAATCTCGTGGGTTCGTTGTAGCTGTTCTTGTTTATGCTGTAATAATATTCATCGTTATTCTCATCGTAAACATAGTCGTTACTGAAAAATCTAAGATCGGGTTCATCTTGCTTTGTGTTTGAGAAAGAGGCAGTCCAATCAATGGTCGATCCAAGCAGAGATTCAAAAAAGTGTTCGCCACCGAATTGATAAGTCTGCAGATTTCTTTCAGTATAAAGAAGTGAGCGAGTTTCGTAAACCGGATCGCTTCCTAATTGATCGGACCACTCACCAGATTGATAACGTGATGTTGCTTCACCACTTTGAGTGTATAAGTATCTGAAATTAATATCGTGGTTCCCCGCGGGTTTGTACGCCAGGTTAACCAGTCCTCCCCAAAGCACTTCGTCGCTTGCCTTAACATCGTTAAGAAGCATATAATTGTTCAACCTTTCAACATCGTTTGCATTACCGCTTAACTGCCATCTGCCCACTTGACCGTCATCGTAAAAATTATAATTTCTGCTGTAGCTTAAACTTGCCGTGTATCCGAGTGGACTTCCGAAAAGACTTACTTGATCTCCCGCGGAAAAAGAATAGCTTGAATTGATCGGAGCCGCACTTTTGGACGGAGCCATTTCCGGGTTGAATGATTTTGTTAACCTATCAAGTTCCATTGCCTGTTCCCTGTCTCTTCTTGCTGCGTTCGGTGAGGGAATAGAAATGTTTGGATCCGCTAAAGCCGATGGGATTGATCTTGAACCGTCGTCGTAGCCAAGCCAGTCAGAGCCGCTGCCGCCATAAGTTAGAAACTCATTGTTTCCAGTTGCTGAGTTGTATGAGCCCGAAGTTGAAAAATCAACAGTAAGTTTTTCGGGATAATTTTTTGTAGTAACATCAACCAATCCGCCGGTAAACGAACCGGGTTTATCGGGAGTAAAAGATTTAATTGTAACAAGATTATCAAGAAGATTTGATGGGAATAAGTCCAAGTTAAAAGACTTCTTGTCGGGATCAGCACTTGGAAGATCGGTTCCGTTAAGCTGTGTATTCGAATATCTGTCGCCAAGTCCGCGGATGTAAACATATTTTCCGCCTACAACCGATGCACCGGTAACCTTAGTCATTGCATCTGCTGCATTGCTGCTTCCGCTTCTAGAAATTGCCTCTGCTGAGATAGCATCACTTATTGAAGACGATTTTTGTCTTTTTACTAAAAGTGACGCTTCATTGTTTTCAAGTAGCTTTGCTGTAATAACAACTTCGTCAGTTTGAATTGATTCTACGGCAAGTACAAAATCGATTATTGTTACTTCACCATCTTTTACTTCAACGTCAGTAACTATACTTTTCGCATAACCTATTGAAGAAAATCTAAGTGAGAATGTTCCGACCGGGACATTGTTAATTACGTACGTACCATTAATATCCGCAGCCGCCCCCATTGTTGTTCCTTCAATAAGAACGTTGCATCCTATTACGGCTTCGCCGGTTTCGGAATCAACTACCGTCCCGGTAATTTTGCCGGACTGTCCAAACACATGAGCGTTTAAAAGAAGTGTCATTGCAAAAACTGTTATTATAAATTTGAGATGCTTCACTTTTGAAAAATATTTTTTCTGTTTCATTTATTCTCTCTCTCTCAGTTGTTGATTTTAATGATGGACAAATATATATCCCGCATATTACCTGAATATTATCCGCCCGTTAACAATATGTTAAGTGTATGTTAAGGGAATGTTAAGTGAAATT
>JAGFIY010000162.1 GCA_024103215.1 Melioribacteraceae bacterium
GTGGACAGGCCCGTCTTCGCTAAAAAACAAGCTACGGTGGACTAGGCAGGCTCAATTACCGAGTTGCTGAACGACCATTAGACAATTAAACAATGCGACAATTTCATTAACCAAATAACTCAATAACTGAATGAAAATACTAGTAACAGGCGGTGCTGGATTTATAGGATCGAATTTAGTTGATTACTTTCTATCTCAAGGACACAAAGTCGTCTGCCTAGACGACCTCTCCACTGGCTTCAAAAAAAACATCGAACATAACTTCGATAATTCAAATTTTACATTCATCGAAGGTGACATCCGTGATCCCGAAACTTGCAGACTGGCGACTGAAGACTGAAAAAGTTATGAACCAGCATTTGATGCAAAGTGTGGTTTTGGGTTAGTCGCTAAGTGGTATTTTCAGAATATATAATTTAATCTGCTTGAATCGAAATTAATAAAGAAATTATTATGAATGATTTAAAAAATAAAAAAATTTACATCGCCGGTCATAAAGGAATGGTTGGCTCCGCAATAACAAGAAAACTTCAAAGCGGAGGTTATGAAAATTTAGTAACCCGCTCACTTGAAGAACTCGATTTAACCCGACAAGAACAAGTCGAAAAATTCTTCGAAGAAGAAAAACCACAAGTCGTAATTATTGCAGCAGCAAAAGTAGGTGGAATACTCGCAAATAATACCTACCGCGCTGAGTTTATTTACGATAACTTGATGATAGAATCAAACATCATACACGCAGCATACAAAAACAAAGTAGAAAAATTAATCTTTCTAGGCAGCTCCTGCATCTATCCAAAATTCGCACCGCAGCCGATGAAAGAAGAACATTTATTAACCGGCGAACTAGAACAGACAAACGAACCATACGCAATTGCGAAAATAGCCGGAATAAAACTCTGTGAAAATTATTACAAACAGTACGGTTCAAATTTTTATTCTGTAATGCCGACAAACCTCTACGGCCCAAACGATAACTTCGATCTCGAAACATCACACGTACTCCCGGCACTAATAAGAAAATTCCATGAGTCCAAAGTCTCCCTCCTTAATAAGGGGGGAGATTTAGAGGGGGGTAATAACTCAATAACCAATAACTCAGTAACTATTTGGGGCACCGGTACCCCCAAACGCGAATTCCTCTACGTAGAAGACCTGGCAGACGCAATTGTCTACCTAATGAATAAAATAAATGCGAAAGATCTATACGAGCAAGGACTAACACACATCAACATCGGAACCGGTGAAGATTTATCAATTGCCGAACTTGCAGACACAATTAAAAATGTGGTAGGATTAGAAGGTGAAATAAAATACGACTCCTCCAAACCCGACGGCACACCAAGAAAACTGATGGATGTCTCAAGACTCCACGACCTTGGTTGGAAACACAAAACATCACTCGAAGAAGGTATCAAAAAAACATACAATTGGTTTTTGGAAAATTACAACAATAAAAGTAAGGGAATAGAACACAGATGACCACGCCATAGGCTGGCATACACAGAAAAAGCGGATCATCACTGATAAAAAAAATCTGTGTGAATCAGTAAAATCAGCGTCATCAGTGTTCCATTGTTGTTATTTTTCATTACATTTTGATTTGAACTGACATAATTTTTACAAAGGACTCACCATGGAAAGAATCATTAACATTCATATAGAAAAATTACCCGAAGGTGTATACCTGGCAACTTCAGATGAAGTACAAGGACTTGTTGCACAGGGTAGAACCATTACAGAAACTCTAGAAATTGCACGAGATGTTGCTAAAAAACTTTTAGAAGCTCAAGATGATAAATCTGATATTAGAGCAAATATCATAACAGATAAAAACAATTTCGATATGCCTTTAGTAATTGGGGTATAGTTTAATTGGGTAGATTAGCAGGTTTTAAGTACAGAGAAATAGTAAAAAAACTAAAGAAACTTGGTTTTGAATTTTATCGGCAGGCAGCAGGAAGTCATGAAATTTGGTATAATAAAACAACACATTTATATACAACAATCCCAAATCACTCTGGCGATATGCCGGAAGGAACTCTTAGAGCAATATTAAAACAAGCAAACATTTCCGTGGAAGAATTTCTCTCAAAATAAACATATCTGAAATTAAAAAAAGGAATAGAACACAGATAACCACGCCATAGGCGGGCATATGCTGAAAAAGCTGATTATCACTGATTATTTATCTGCGTAAATCAGTCGCATCAGTGTCATCTGTGTTCCATTGGTTTTAATATGGCAAAAAAGAAAGCTCTAATAACCGGCATCACCGGACAAGACGGCAGCTATCTCGCTGAACAACTCCTCGCCAAAGGTTACGAGGTACACGGTGTTATCCGTCGAAGTAGCTCATTCAACACACAAAGAATAGATCACTTGTTCAACGATCCCGAAATTCACGATAAAACTTTGTTTCTCCATCACGGTGATCTCGTAGATACTAGCAACTTAAACAGACTATTAGAAAAAATTGAACCTGATGAAATATATAACCTTGCAGCCCAGTCTCACGTAAAAGTATCGTTTGAAGTGCCCGACTATACAGCCCAAGTGGATGCACTCGGTACACTCCGATTCTTAGATGCGATTAGAGAAGTCGGACTCGGCAGAGAAACAAAATTTTACCAAGCTTCAACATCAGAACTTTACGGTAAAGTTAGAGAAGTACCACAGAACGAAGAAACTCCCTTTTACCCGCGTTCTCCTTACGGTGTTGCAAAACTGTACGGCTTCTGGATAGTTAAAAACTACCGCGAAGCTTACGATCTCTTTGCTGTAAACGGAATTCTCTTCAACCATGAATCACCTAGAAGGGGAGAGACTTTTGTTACTCGCAAAATTACAAGAGCCGCATGTAGAATTGCTCTCGGTAAGCAGAAAGTATTAAAACTCGGTAACTTGGATGCAAAACGCGACTGGGGTTACGCTCCCGAATACACCGAAGGTATGCGGAAAATGCTCCAACATCCCGAACCCGAAGACTTCGTCCTCGCAACCGGCGAAACAAACACAGTCCGCAAATTCGTAGAATTAACCTTCGTCCAACTCGGCATCCAACTCGAATGGCGCGGCAAAGCAGAAAACGAAGTCGGCATCGTTTCTGCAATCAACCCCGATGTCATTGCGAGGAGCGTAGCGACGTGGCAATCTAGTTCAAACAATCTGAACGCTGATAATATTCTTAATTCTTACTCCTTGCTTCTTAATTCTGAAGTCATTGCGATCGATCCCAACTACTACCGCCCAACTGAAGTAGACTTGCTGATCGGCGATCCTTCAAAAGCGAAAAAGAAGTTGGATTGGCAAGCAGAGACAAAAATAGATGAATTGGTAAGAATAATGGTAGAATCTGATTTTAAGAAGGTACTTGAAAAAGGATATTGAATTTCTTTAAATTTTGTTCGGTAGAAAACCACAGGTGAGTCTTATGAAAACCATAAAAATAAAGCGAAAAATTAGTTCTTCACTTCTAAGAATTAAAGAACTCGAAAAGTTTAAAGGTAAGAGAGTAGAAATAAAACTTGATATAAATGAGATTAACGAAAGTGATATTGCGGAAAATGAAAACCTCGCAGGAGTATTTTCACAATACGCTGATAGCAAACTTTCCAAAAAGGAAAATCAAGCTTGGAGTTTAGCTGTGAACGAGAAATATGAAAATTGAGTTAATGAAACTAGATGAAAGAATTATTTTCGAAAATAATAGCTTTGGTCAAAAAGGGAGATGTTCTAATATCTTCCCATGGATATGATGAGTTAGCAAACGACAATATATATGTAAAGGAAATATTTGAAACAATTGACCAAGCTGAAGTTATAAGTGAATATCCCGATTATTCGAAAGGTCCCTGTGTATTGGTTTTTCAATAATAATCAGTGAAAATCTGTTCAAATCAGTGTCATCTGTGTTCCATTGTATTTTTTATTCTGAGTACAAAATGAAAAAACGAAAACAAATTGAAAATATTCGCGAAGGTAAATATCTTGCCGAAGTAAGTGTAGAACTGTTGGAAAACAATGAAAGTTGGAGCCCGTATCTATCTTTGCAAGATGCTTATAAACTAGATGAAGTTAGAGAAGCTTTACGAAAAGATGATTTGGAAAAAGCTATGAACCTGGCAAAAATTTATACTCTGCAGCTTGTCCAGGCGTAGTTGTTACGCAAACGAAGACTGACCTATTCCGGCATAGCATACTCATTTCTTATAGTAAAATTCAAAAAGCCGATATAATAACCTTTGATAAAAAGCTGAATAAGATAATTGAAAAAATATAATACCCAACTCGAATGGTGCGGCAAAGCCGAAAATGAAGTCGGAATAGTAAAATCAATCAATAAAGACGAATTTCATGCAATTTTAACCGCCGAAGGTTTACCGAAGGAGGTCATGCGACCTGTCCTCCGACCTGTCCTCCGTAGTTGCTTTTCAAACGAAGGAGGAAGTCGTTTCCAAGACGAAGGGGGATCATGCAATCATTCAATCTCTGATGCTGACGAACTCCTTAATTCTTACTCCTTGCTTCTTAATTCTGAAATCGTTGCAATTGATCCGAATTATTATAGACCAACAGAGGCTGACTTATTAATCGGTGATCCTTCTAAAGCAAAAACGAAGATTGATTGGCAAGCTGAAACAAAGATAGAAGAATTAGTTGAAATTTTGGTTGAATCCGATTTCAAAAAGGTACTTGAAAAAGGTTACTAAAGTAAACTATACTATAAAATGAAAAAAATTGTATTTTCGCTTCATGCGCTAAATAAAATTCAAATTCTTAGTGACCATAAAATACTTGTTGATAAGAATCTAATAACGAAAATAATTACAAAACCGGGTAAAATTGAGAGCGGATATAAAAATCGATTAGTTGCACAAGGTATTTTAGATGATAAACATGTATTACGAATTGTCTATGAAGAAAACGAAGAAGAAATAAAGATAATTACAATTTATCCAGGTAGGAGATCAAGATATGAAAAAGATTAATTATGATAAAGAAACTGACATCTTAATTATTGAATTTTCCGAAAAGCCTATCGAATATGCTGAGGAAGAAGGACCTATTATTATCCACTTCGCAAAAAATGAAGAACCTGTTTTATTGGAAATACAAGGCGGAAAAGAATTTATATTAAACACGTTTACTAGTATGATCAATGAAAAAGAAGTCGTTTTCAGTTGACAGTAATTTATATATTTACTGAATAAGATAAAATAGCGGCCAGCGTTCAGCAGACTGCTCGTCTCAGATATGGTTTCCCTTGACTTTACTCTGTGCAACTTTGTGCCTGCCCGCCTCTGGCGTGGTTAGTCTATGAGAGACTTTGTGTAACCGCTTTTGATTTTGAACTTGTTGTTTTAATCTCGATACTCACGTCTTGATACTTGATACTAATAGAAAAGAGAGAACTATTATGGAAGAAATAATATAAGAAATTATCTCAATCTGGCTTCAGATCTGTTGAATCTTCCGTTTAATAACGTATGGACAAATTACGATAAAGAAGCTGATGTGCTATACTTGAGTTTTAAGAAGCCGGCGATTGCTGATGATAGCGAACTAACCGATGATAACATTGTTATTCGTTATCAAAATAATGAAATAATTGGAATTACAATATTAAATGCTAGTAATAAACATAATTAGCCAGATTAATTTAGAAGTTAGATTTGTCCGCCCATTTGGCTAATAAGGAAGGAAACAGAAAGGTATTTAATAACAGTATATGTTATTGATAAAGTGAAATGTGCGACATCCCTCT
>JAGFIY010000012.1 GCA_024103215.1 Melioribacteraceae bacterium
ATCTCAAATATTTTATATAATTAATAAAATTATCATCAATGTACAGGAATTATGAATGACCGATTACAAGATTATTTGGACTAAAATTGACGAAGCGCCAGCTTTGGCGACCTATTGTTTATTACCGATAGTTAATGCATTCGCAAAAGGAACCGGGGTAGAATTTGAAACGAAAGACATTTCACTTACCGGAAGAATTATTGCAAACTTCCCGGAGAGATTAACTTATGAACAAAAGATCCCGGATTACTTAGAAGAACTTGGTCGATTAGCAAAAACTCCCGAAGCAAATATTATCAAACTACCCAACATCAGCGCTTCGGTGCCGCAGCTTCAGGCGGCAATTAAAGAACTACAAAACAGAGGTTACGATATACCGGATTATCCCGAAGAACCCAAAACAGAGGAGGAAAAAGAACTTCAGAAAAGATTTGCAAAAGTACTCGGCTCGGCAGTAAATCCTGTTCTTCGCGAAGGCAATTCCGATAGAAGGCCTGCCGCAGCAGTAAAAGAGTTCGCTAAAAAACATCCTCACAAAATGATGAAGCCTTGGCCTGAATCAGGCTCAAAAGCACGCGTTGCTCATATGACCGAAAAAGATTTCTACGGTTCGGAAAAATCGACTACACTTACAGAAGCATGTGATGTCAAATTTGAATTTGTCGGCAAAGACGGCAAAACTGAAATCCTAAAAGAGAAATTGCCGTTGATGAAAGACGAAGTTCTTGATTCTGCTGTGATGAATGTTGCGGCATTAAGAAAATTTTATGCCGAGCAGATTGAAGAAGCAAAAAAAGATGATGTGCTCCTTTCGCTTCACTTAAAAGCCACAATGATGAAAGTTTCTGATCCTGTAATGTTCGGTCACGCGGTATCGGTTTATTTCAAAGAAGCGCTTGAAAAACACGCCGACACATTAAAAGAAATCGGTGCAAATGTGAACAGCGGTATTGCGGATGTGTTGGAAAAGTTAGAGAAACTTCCCGAGGATAAACGCAAGGAAATTGAAACCGACATTAACAAAGTCTATGAATCACGTCCCGCTCTTGCGATGGTGGATTCACGAAAAGGAATCACAAATTTGCATAGACCAAACGATATTATTGTTGATGCATCAATGCCGAACGTTGTACGAGACGGCGGTAAAATGTGGAATAAAAATGACGAACTTCAAGATACACTTGCAATGGTTCCCGACAGATGTTACGCAACTATGTACAGAGAAATTATTGAAGATGCTAAAAAGAACGGACAGTTTGATCCGGCAACAATGGGCAATGTTTCTAACGTTGGATTGATGGCAAAGAAAGCCGAAGAATACGGCTCGCACGATAAAACATTTATTGCACCGGATGAAGGTAAAGTAAGAATTATTAAAGCCGACGGCGAAGTTGTTTTAGAGCAAGCAGTAGAAAAGGGCGATATATTTAGAGCATGCCAGACCAAAGATGATGCAATTAAAGATTGGGTGAAACTTGCGGTAAATAGGGCAAAAGCAAGCGGTTCGCCTGCTGTATTTTGGCTCGATGAAAATCGAGGTCACGATGCTGAGATAATCAATAAAGTAAATCAATATTTACCGGCACACAACACAACCGGGTTGGAAATTAAAATATTAGCTCCTGTTGAAGCCATGAGATATACATTGGAAAGAGTAAGAAAAGGACTCGATACAATTTCGGTAACGGGCAACGTTCTTCGTGATTATCTAACCGATTTATTCCCGATATTGGAATTGGGTACAAGCGCGCGAATGCTTTCGATTGTACCGCTGTTAAACGGCGGCGGATTGTTTGAAACCGGAGCAGGAGGTTCTGCTCCCAAGCACGTTCAGCAATTCTTAAAAGAAGGCCACTTGCGTTGGGATTCACTCGGTGAGTACTGCGCACTTGTCCCATCACTTGAGTTAGCCGCTGAAAGGACAGGTAATCCCAAAGCAAAAATTCTTGCCGAGGCGCTCGATAAAGCCGTGGGTAAATACTTGGAAAATCAAAAAACACCTTCGCGTAAGGTAAACGAAATTGACAACAGGGGAAGTTCATTCTATCTCTCAATGTACTGGGCGGAAGAACTTGCCGCACAGGATAAGAACGAGGAATTGAAGAATCGTTTTGTAAAAGTTGCAAAGGAATTAAAAGAGAACGAAGAAAAGATAAACAAAGAATTACTTGCCGCACAGGGTAATCCCGTTGATATCGGCGGTTACTACTTTCCGGATGATAATTTAGCCGAAAAGCAGATGCGTCCGAGCGAAACCTTCAACAAAATTATTGACACAATATAAAAGTCAGAATATAGAACTCAGAATAAAGAATTCAGAAGTCAGAATCCCGGTTCTTAATTGAGTCGGGATTTTTTTATAAAAAAAACTCACAGTTTAGTTCTTTTGGGAAAATCATTATTATAAAATGACTTATATTGTTTAATTATTGTTTCGGGTTTAGGCAAGGAGCTTAAGTACTATTTATATAATA
>JAGFIY010000013.1 GCA_024103215.1 Melioribacteraceae bacterium
CTGACATATAAAACTCCTAAAAATTATTGATTGTTACTAAATGAGATGAGTTTTACTTGAATTGAATAAAAAAGCAAACCTAATCTCTGATAATTAATTTATTATTTAATGTTCTTTTTTCCTAATAATTTTTCAGATTTTGAAGCTCAAGAAGAAACGAATTCATTGATGGATACACGTTCTGAGTCACTTTTATTAACTTTGTCTCCGCTTGATGTCCGGCAGAAATCAGCACCGATGCGGCTCCGATTTCCTCGGCAACTTCGTAATCATGCACCGAGTCGCCGATAAGCAGCACTTCACCTTTTTTCAGCCCAAGTTCTTTAATCCATTTTCTTCCGTTATCTATTTTTCCTGCGGCATAAATATTATCCAAACCGTTTATCCTTTGAAAATAACGGCTCAGTCCGAAATGCTCTATTATCTCCACCAGAGTATGCTGCGAATATGCGGAAAGCACGGATTGACTAATACCCAAAGAACTAAAATACTCCAAGGTTTCTTTAACCCCGGGATAAAGATTACAGTAATTTTTTCTCGATTCATATTCATCAATAAATTCGACACTTAACTTTTCAAAATTTCCGTTATCTAGAGGCAGTCCAACATTTTTGTAATATTCTCTTACCGGGAAAGTGAAAATATCCCGGTAGTGAGAGAGGGTTATAGGCTGCCTGTTCCTTCGGTGCAATATATTATTCATGATATCGCAGCAAAGGAAAACATCGTCCAGCATCGTGCCGTTCCAATCCCAGATAATATGTTTAAATCTAAAATTTTTCATAAAACTCGGTCGGTTAAACACACTAAAATTACTAGCGTATAAGATATTAGTTATTTGTTATGATTTCCATTTTAATTTATATTTAGGAAGTAAATAAAACGGTTAGGTATGATTTTTACGAGTGAAGAGCGGGACGGTATAGTAATTGTAAATGTTAATCTTTCGCGTGCAACTATGGACAGTGCCCCTCAGTTTAGAACATTTCTGTTGGATGTTATTGAGCAGAATCCCTCAAAAGTAATTGCCAATTTAAGCGCGGTCGATTTTCTCGATTCTTCATTTTTAGGCGCCCTCGTTTTTGGATTAAAAAAAATTATTTCTGGACAGGGTGAGATGAGAATCGTTATTGCTAAAGAAGCCCCTTCAGGAATAATGAGTTTAACTAAAATGGATCAAGTGTTTCAAATTTTCAAAGATCTTGACGAAGCCATTGAAAGTTTCAGACAGAGTTAAAATTATTTCTTTCTATAAAAACCAGTTTTTAAAATGCAGGATATAATCGTAAAATCTATTCTGAAGAACAAACTCTTCAAGGATTCTTCCTGCACTCCCGAAGATTTTCAAAACATCAAGCTTTCTATAAACTGCATCAACGAATCGAAGATTCTTTTTAGAAAGGGACAGAAAATAGATTCTGTGTTTCTACTTCAATCCGGGGAAATAAATCATTTCGTGGAAGACAATAACGGAAAAACAAAAGTGGTTTCTTATAGAGAGGGTGATTTTATTCCGTGCGATTTTTCAAACTCCTCAACCAGCGACTCCACAGCCATTGCTGTGAGAGACACTTATTACTATTTACTTGATGAGGAAACTATAAATCATTTTCTTTCGACTAATCAACAGGTAAAAGAAAATTACGAAAAATTTGCAAAGGAACTTAAGGGCACAACTTTCAATCAACCATCTTTCGATTACCAAAAAAAATCCAAAAGTGAGCATGAACTTAAACTCGAAGAACCGGTAAAGGAAATTGAAGAGATAAAAATAGAAAACATAACGGGAGAAACCCGGGCAGAGGAAACTCCCGAAAACGGAATAGACATAAAAGCAATTAAGAGCCGGATGAAACCGGAAAATCAGTTTGACATAGTTAGATATGATGATATCGATATACTTACTGTAAACATAAAAGAAGCTACACTTGCTTACTCTCCAAAATTGAAAGAAATTCTTACCAGATTAATAGAAAACGGAACTACGAAACTGATTGTTGACCTGGATTACTGCGATATAATTGATTCCACTTTTCTCGGGACGCTTGTTGTTGCTCTCAAAAAAATCGGGAGCATCGGAGGAGAGATGCGGCTTATATGCGGCAACAAACCTGCGTGGATGATATTCGAAATGACGGGAATGGGAAAAGTGTTTAATACTTCGCCGGAATTGAAATCCGCTCTTGAAGCTTTCTATAATTAGACAGCTTAATTTAAATTCTTTTTACAAATCGGAAGTGACAATTTTATAAACTTGATCTCTCGGACGTATTTCTTCATTACAGGGAAATGTTATTTCATCACCTTTTTCACCTATTACAACAGGAATTTCATCTTTTAATATCTGCGAAATTTTTAGCTCAACACAACCGGTTTTATTCCCGATGATGTAAACTGAATCGTCTAGATTAAGTTCGCCAGCTTCAAGTTTAATAAATGCAGCACCTGCTTTTCTGTAATAGTTAAGTACTTTTCCGACGTAAACTTTTTTTGTTGTTGCAAGACTACCGTACTTTCCGGCATAATCTTCGTCCCCGGGAACACCGAAATAGAATCCGTTTGAAAAACCACGGTTGTAAACTTTTTCTAGTTCTGCTTTTAATTCTTTCTTAATATCAGGCGTCAGTTTGTTCTCAAGATGGAGATCTATTGCTTTCCTGTAAGACGACACAACTTTTGCGATGTAATCCGGGCTTCTTTTTCTTCCTTCTATTTTAAAGCTGTCTATTCCTGCATCAATCAATTGATCGATAAATTCAATAGTGCAAAGATCTTTCGGGGACATAACATAATCTTTCCCGATGATAAAACTTGTTTCCCCGCTCGTGTCGTGAATTTCATATTCGCGCCTGCAGTTCTGAATGCATTCCCCGCGGTTAGCGCTTTGGTTGAATGCGTGATGACTCATAAAGCATCTTCCACTTACGGCAACGCACATTGCCCCATGAATAAAAGCTTCAATTTCTATTTCTGTGTTTTGTCTGATTGTTTTTATCTGCTCAAGAGTGCATTCCCTTGCCAATACTATTCTCTCAGCGCCCATTTGTTTATACAAATTTGCTGCAGATGAATTTGAGATTGATGCCTGGGTGCTTATGCAGAAAGGCATTTTTTCTTCACGGCAGAGTTGTATCACCGAAAAATCCCAGCAGATTATAAATCTAACCCCCGTCTCTTTAGCTTTACGAATTATCTTTCGAGCTTGTTCTACTTCGTCTTCGTAAACTATTGAATTTAGTGTAAGATGAACATCAACATCATTTTCACGGCAGTATTCTGTTATTTCTTCAAGCTGGTCTAATTCAAAATTTTTTGCTTTTGCACGCATATTAAGTGAATCAACTCCAAGATAAACGGCATCCGCTCCGTTTTTTACAGCAGCTGAGAGCATCGACCAGTTTCCCACAGGTGCAAGAAGTTCGGGTTTTTTATTCTTATTTCTCATCTGCTCAGCTTATAAATTTTTGCCGACATTGCGGGAAGATGAACATAATTATTCGCTGATCTGTCATTTTCATCCTCACCGAAAATTACTTTCACTAATTTATGTTTCGGGAAGACTTCTTTCACAAAATCAATATCAACTGTTTCATCGGTTTCGTTTCCGTTGACCAAGAGAAGATAAACATTCTGCTTATCATATTTGAAGTAGATATAAATATTATTATCCGGAGGAAAGTGTTTTAATTTACCTTGAGAAATTGCGGGATGATCCAGTCGTATATGGAGAAGAGTTTTCATAAAATCAAAAATATCGTTTTCATAATCAGTTCTTCCTTCTTCGGTAAAAGCATCGCGTTCGTCGCCGGGAAACCCCCCGGGGAATTTTGCACGCAGAGTTCCGTGATCCTCATTTTCGATCATTCCTATCTCAGAGCCGTAAAATATCTGAGGAATTCCCCTCGAAGTTAGAAGAATAAAATACGCAAGTTTTGCCCGGTCCACGTTGCCGTTAGCATTAAACATAATTCTCTCAACATCATGGTTATCAACAAACGTTACAAGGTTATCGGGATTGGAATAAAGATAATCTTTAGCAAACAGCTCGTATATTTTAAACAGCCCGCTTTCATTTCTAACGAATCGCCTGAGTTCATCGCGCAACCCGAAATCCGTTAGAGCTGGAAGGTTAGTATCGAAATCATTTCTTAGAGGATTATTTTTTTGATATCCTGCAAGAAAGACAGGGTCACCCGTCCACACTTCACCTACGATGTTGAAATTGGTATACTCCGTCAAAACAACACTGTTCAAATCGGACATAAAATCCTGCTGAGCGTATGGATAAGTATCTTCTCTTATACCGTCAATACCTGAAAACTCGCACCACCAAAGCGTATTTTGAATTATATACTTTGCAACGTGCTGATTCGATTGATTAAAGTCGGGCATATAATCAACAAACCAACCTTGTTCGATCTGCTTAATATTCAGTGAATCACTGTATGGATCGGTGAATATCATTTTATGATGGTTTGCTTTGGGATTGTTTCCAATCTCACCGTTTATCCAATCGTCAAACGGAAGCGATTTAGTCCAGGGATGATCAATACTGAAGTGGTTAGCCACATGATCCATGATAATTTTAAGATCAAAATTATGGGCTTCGTCCACTATTTTTTTGTACAGTTCGTTGTTACCGAGCCGCGGATCAACATTGTAAAAATCCGTTGCCGCATAACCATGATAACTTCTAAAAGTATTGTTTTCAACAACGGGATTCATCCATATTGTCGTGAAGCCCAAATCCTTCAAATATGGAAGTTTATCGATTATTCCTTGAAGATCTCCGCCTTTCCTTTCTTGAGTGGGATTACCTTGGAACTTATCAACATATCCTTCCACAAAATCGTTTGATGTATCACCGTTTACAAATCTGTCGGGCATTACTAAATATATCGCATCACCGTTATCGAAGCCTTTATGATTTTTTTCATTTTTGTTCGATGGGAAAACTGGGAACGTAAAATCGACTTCACTTTCAGTTGAACTAATTTTGAATGAATAATCTTCCGGCTGGATGTTCTCGTCGAGATCGATATCAACAAACAAATACTTGCCTGATTCTGTTTCGTATATCTTTCCGACAGAAATTTGTTCGTTATCACTACTTAACGAAACATCGATTAAGTTTTCTCCGTAAATCATAAGTTGAAGCGAGTTATACTTCATTCCGCTCCACCAATTAGGCGGTTCAACTTTTGAGACTCTCAACTCTTGAGAAAACAAAACATTGACGGAGAGAAACAATACAACGATCGCCACTATTTTTCTAATCATAATTTTTTGTCATTTGTTTAAAGAGCTATTGTGTTTATGCCGATAACAAAATTTCTTTCGCCCCGGTAATTAAGCTTCCATGTAAATTCAAGAGTAAAAGGAAATAAAATTTGACCGATTCCAAAGCCGGCTTCGATAAACGGTTTTAAGCACAGCGTCGGTTCATACGGAATTATTGATTCACTTTTTTCCGAAACACCAACCCATGCGGCATTTGCGTAAAGATCAAGAGTAAGTTCCAAATCTTTGAGCACAGGCAAATTCAACATACGGAAAAGTTCATCATTAAATGAATGATTAATCCCGATGGCTGCAGCTTTATCACCAAATACTTCTCCAATTCTTAATGTACGAAAAGTGAAATTTTTTCCTCCCGAATTGATGTTGCCCGGCAGAGCAAAGTGAAGCTGATAAGGAACGGGACCTTCTGAATAAAATCCGTCAAACCTTACACCGAGTGAAGCAGAGTTAAACGTCCGCAAGTTCCATCTTACATTGGATTTGAAAATTGTAAAATCGAGATCTGATTTTAATGATTTTGAACTGCTGACAACTTCGGCAGTTATTATCGGCAGTTTTGTTGTTCCACTCAATCTTCTTCTAAAATAACCGTCCTCGATATATTTCCGGAAATCGAGAGTTAGTGAAGCAGTTATTAGATTTAACTTGGTTTCGTTAATAAGTTTGTTTTCCCTGTAAGTTTTATCTTTTACAAATATTGAAAAATCTGTGTTTACTGATGCTGATTTGTCTGTTCTGTTGATAAAACCAATACGAGTTTTCAAAACTGGAAAAAGTTCTGCTTCAACCTCTGCTTTGAATCCTTTAGAATAATAGTAATCCCTAAAATCATACTTGCTTATTAAATTAAAAAGAGTTGATGTAAGATTATTATAATTTATTGATCCCCCGAAAAGATCGTTCAATCTATCGTAGGCAGAAAACGAGATTGACGTAGTACGGTATTCGCCCAGAAGATACTTGAGCTCAAATTCCGATTTTATTTTTTTATCGGAAAAACCATAACCGGTCGAGAAGTTTCCGTTGAAACGTCTATCGAGCAGATCGTGTGCAAAGAAATCTAGATCGAGTGCGTGTCCTTCAGTCCTATTAAAATGATAAATGAAAAGCGGCCCGCTCATTGAAAAATTATCGTTAATCGATATTCTAGTAGAGAGGGGTGAAAATTTATCCCAGAAAGTTCTCGGCACAGATTCGAGACTGTCTATTCTTGCGTAAGCTTGAATTTCCTCATTTGTATTCGGAATCGTTTGAGTATTCCTCCAATAAAGCGAATCTTTATCATCAGCGCCGGGAAGCACCTTTATAAGTGCCATATCGAAAAAATCATCGGGGATTGCTGCATTAATATCATAATCGTAGAGAATTGTATTTATCTCAAATCCGAATTTTGCGAGACCCAAAAAATTTCCTTCGGCGAAAATTCTATAATCAGCCGGCATAGGAATTTGGTTTTCATAAAGTAAAAATTGTTGGAAGATATTTACTGTCGTAAAAATACCGCCGGGATTTGCCGCTGCATTAAGGTCAATATCAATCTTTAAAAGATGGAAAGATTTATCAGCGATAAAAACATTTCCGAAAAATCCTGGGTCGGACTCGTCGTCGGGAGCAAAATAAATTTTGAATACGTTTTGATTATCAATTGCAAGTGTATCTTCGATATAATAATAATAGTAGCTCAAAGCGTTATCAGCAATCGGGCTTGGAACAGGTCTTCCGAAAAAGTTTATATCGTCGGAGTAGAAATCTTGAAGTATCCTGCCACCGGTTAAAATATTAATTGAAGAAGGAAAATTTGAGCTTTGCTTTCTCGCAATTATTTCCTCCTTGTAATCCGAAGGCTTGCGGAAATATCCCATACTTTCGTTTTCAACAATGCCCGTAATTTTTAATTCTGATGAATCCGCATCGCCTATCCCGATGCCGATGCTGCTGTTTCCCGAAGAAATATCCTGTGTTGTTCTAATTGATCCTTTTGTGTAGGCTTTGTAAATGTAACTGTTCAACAGTTCGTTACGTTTGTGTTTTGCTTCGATTGCTCTTTTAATAATTTCAATCGCAGGATTGGTTCCGGGGAAAACTGTTACCTGATCAAGCTGAATTGCTGTCGGCTTCAGTGAAAAGTTTATAATTGTTTCATCATTTAGAACGAATGAAGCGGAATCCGATTGATAGCCTATAAAAGAAGCAATCAGCTTATATGTCCCGGGTTGAAGTTTTAATTCATACTCGCCGTTAATGTTTGCCGAGGTTCCCAACGTGCTGTTTTGAACTCTAATATTAGCATAGCTTAACAAC
>JAGFIY010000015.1 GCA_024103215.1 Melioribacteraceae bacterium
CAATCCCGAAGGGATGCTATTATTATAAAGAACCTAACCGGCAAAAAAAACAAACCGCAAAGCGGTGATATTATTATAATACTACTAAACACTCTGCATCATAACCCCGAAGGGGTGATATGATTATAAAAATCACAATCCTTTCAAATTAAAAGCATAATCTTGATAACTTATTATTCTTTTCTGCTTTTCGTTATCAATCCATGCTTTTTCTTGGTGCGAAAGTTCAACTATTTCGTTTGTCTTTTTATACCGAAAAGCATCCAAAACATTTTGCATCGTTTCAAGTTCGTTTTTAGTGAATAATTCACTATTGAATTTTTCCTTAGCAACTAAACCTTCAAAATCATCTATTAAATCGGTAAGCACGTACCCTTCTCTTTCAATCAACCCGAAGATGGGGGCGTAATTATCGGGAACAGGTCCCATTGGAAGAGCTGCATATTTGGCTCCGCTTATTGCGGTTCCGAACTTTTTGAAGTGAAGGAAATCGGCATAAAACAGAAGCTTGTTTAATCTCACCTTGAACTGAGCGTTGTTAATAAAATACAATACCATATTCGTAAACTTCTCAAAAGAAGGAACATGGTAACCTGTAAAGCGATCGGGTGTTTGCATTCTATTGAAGTAATATTTAATTGGCTCTACTGATTTTTCCCGCTCTGCCAATTCGACTAATCTTTTAACAACTTTCTTATTTTGAGATTCGGATAGTATTCCCTTTTTCTTCTCAACAATCTTCAGCATCTCTCTCGGATCCATGCAAAGACTTAATAATGTGGCGTTGCTTTGGTTCGGTACTTCCCCTTTTTCATAAGCGGCAAATTGATTTATTCCGAATCCTAATAGCTTTGCAAAGTTTGTAGAGTTTAATCCGTATTCTTGTTTTATTGCGGTAAGCTGCCCTGGAAAAGGAATTCCGTATTTTTCCCGGTACTGGTTATAAACCTGGGCAACATTTAGTTCATCAATTTCTGTGGAGGTAAATTCTTCACCACATTTATCACATAGGTAAAAAAACTCCGTTATCTCAAATTCTTCTTTTCGAAAAGTCCTTTTCTTTTTTTCCGATTTAGGTTCTGCGAAACCCTCGCACATCGGGCACTCAAGTATCTCTTTCATCTTTCATCTCATTTTTCTTTTTTGAATGGGTAATTTACTCTCCTCTCCGATATATGAAAAGAAATGCACATAACACGTTTTCCCGGTTTACCTTTATTTATTTTTATATACACTTCTTTGCTTTTTAACGTGATTGCAAATTCATAATTATCGGGCGAATTTGGATCGAAAGCATCTGCAATTGGACCAGATAAATAATCTTCCGGTTCAAGATTGAGAAGATATTCTTCTCTCTGTTTTGGTGTAATTTCAAGATCATATAAAGCTTGTTCATTTTTTTCTCGATTTTTGAAGAAAACACCGTATACTTTGAATTTTTGCTTAAATTCTTCTAAAAATCTTTCTATGTCAATTTTAGAACTATTAATCAAATATATTACCTTTTATTCTTTTTTCCAACTATAAAGTGTAAATAATACTTATATTAATTTTATTTCCATTTTATAGTTGTCTTTTCTATGCTTTGATCAAATTCTATCAATTTCGGTTAATCACAATGATAATTTGAAATTACTAGAAGATTGTAAACCTTTCAGTTTAATTCAAAATTAATTTCAATATACAAAAATATAGACATTTTAAAATAATACCATTATATTGCTTCTATATCCTTCGATTTTGAATGAGACGAGTTCAAATTGCAATCATACTTATTAAATTAAATAAAAAGAAGTATGGGTCACAAAAGATTAAACGTTTTACCAAAAAGTAAAAAATGGCGAGATATTGTAAAAGCTGTTGAAGCCTGTGCAAGCGGTAAAATACCTGTCGAAGAAGTTGCTAAAAATACCCTGGCAAACGTTAGAAAATTGTATCGGGACCTCGAAAAAGATCCGTCTGTTAAAGCTTCCTTATCGTTTTTAGTTCAGCTCTCGCTGGCTTTCAAAACACAGAACCCCGGAAAGTATCTTGTTGAAAGCGGAATTTTATCCTCAGAAAAAATTTCTTTGATCTCATTTATTGAGGGCGCAAATGCCTATAAAAAGGAATCGCTGCACTCAAAAGAATATCAGTCGCTTGCAAGAAGTGCCGTAATAGATGCGATAAATAATTGGTACTATTCAAATATAGATCACGGCGTAAATCTCTTTTCCGAAACAGTAAGACCGGAAAATATTTTTGCGAAAGCCGCAGGCGGAGGCGGCTTTTCTGATTTAAGCCGGCTCTTTTTTGCAAAATTTACAGAAAGATATCTAAAATATTTTCTTGAAAGGGAAGCCGCCCCTCGTATAAAGAACGTTGATGTTATTAACAAATTTTCAAAAGCCGTTGAGTTATACACCCACGAAGTTTCAAAACATGCTTTCGAAACCTCAAAAATTACACAATCCTATGCCGCCGGTTGGTTTAACAAACATGCGTCTGCAAAAGAACCTTCCGGGAAAGATGTTGATAAGTTAATCAGGAACACCTTCGGAAAAATGCAGAAAGAACTTCTGTTTGAGGAAATGAAATGAGTGATATTCGAAAGTATATTGTCTCTTGCGGTGGTTTTGGAGCCGGGATTAAAGACCCTGATGCTAAAAAAGTAATGCTTGAACATCGGGAGGGTTTTCCCGATCATAACACCCGGATCAAACTTGAAAAATTGGTTAATTCTGTTCTGACCGTTAATAACCGCCATAAGGATTTACTCAACATTGCAGGCTATCTTTTTGCCGCCGATAGAAAAATTAAAAGAGGAAGTAATAGTTCAGTAGAATATCATTCCTGGAGCCGTCATATTGTAATGCATATTGGAGTCTTCGATTACTTCTTTTGGAAACAACCCGCCATACAAAAATTGATTTCCGATGCTCTTGAATTTATGACAGGCGATTATAAGTTTGAATTTGTTTTTTATCAGTCAGACCAGGATTTCCCCTCTTCAATTTTTGATAACGCTAACTTTACAATGAAGAAAGAAGACAACCTGAAAGTACTTCTTTTTTCCGGTGGAATCGATTCGCTCGCTGGTGCGGTTGAAGTACTTGAAAATGAAGAAGGTTCTGTATGTTTGGTCAGTCATCAATCTGGGCAAAAAACTACGATCAGCGTTCAGAACAAACTCTTTCAATTGCTGCAGCAATCATACCCCGGTAAAGTAAACCGCTATAAATTTGAATGTGGTTTAACCAACGAAAGTTCTGCCGAGGAAAGCCAAAGAACAAGATCATTTCTTTTTACGGCAGCTGCTTTTGTTATTGCAGCAGCATACGGACAGAATGAAATATACATCCACGAAAACGGGATTACATCTCTAAACCTTCCGGAAACTCAAGATCTTATTAATGCTCGTTCAAGTAGAACTACACACCCTAAAACTTTGGCTCTGCTCGAAACTCTCTTTTCTGCTATTGCCGGTGAAGCTTTCCTTATTAGGAATAATTTTTTCTTTAAGACAAAAACCGATGTTGTAAAAATTTTGAAAAAGTACGAACGCCGCGAAATGCTTATGAATTCTGTTTCCTGCAGCAGCACGCGTGATAACACAACCGCAAAAACTCATTGCGGAAAATGTTCGCAGTGCGTTGACAGAAGATTTGCTGCTTTTGCTGCAGATGTAAATGAATGGGACGATGTTAGTAGTTATGAACTTGATTTTCTCAATGATAGTTTAACCGATGATGTCGTTATAAAAGTTCTTCTTGAATATATAAGACTTGCTCAAAACTTCAGGAGCCTGACACTCGACGGATTTTTTATTCGATACGGTCCTGAACTAGCGGATGTTTTGGCTTACACGGAAGGTGCCGGCGATGAAGAAAGAGTTAAAGGAATTTATGAATTGTGTCAAAAACATTCTTCGGATATCGAAAATGCGTTGAATAAAATGCAGCAGATCTACGATAAGCCTCTTACCCCGGCAAAACCTAATTCATTTTTTACACTTATTGTTCGCCCAAGAGCTTATCAACAGTCAGTCTCCGGTTCAATTCGCCCGTTACGGATTTTTACTTCTTCACCAAAAGAAGAAGTAGCTGAGGAAAAGAACAAGGACAGGGAATTGGAAAACGCTCACAACATCATTAAGCATCAGAAAAAGAGAATTAATGTTCTTGAAAAGGGACTAACAAAAGATAAGATGCTTGAATTAATTGAAAATCATTGCAGAAAAAAGAACGGAAATATTAATTATTCTGAACTCGGCAGGCAGTTGGGCTGTTCTAATCACGCCGCAAAAGCTAAATGTATCTACTTCGGAATTTCTTAAAATTGGAAGTTTACTTCCAAATTTAAACTTCCAAAAATAGCCCCCAAATTGGAAATTGGAATTGGCATCCAATTCTCATAGCAGGTTATAAAAGGGTAAAAACTAAAAATGACCTGCTTAAAAATAAATATCATCAACAGTTTCCTATTATTCACCTCGAAACTCCATACCTGCTTCATACCTGTTTCATATACGGTTCTCGAAGAGTTCTCGAACAGTTCTCGAATATTTGTCGAATACTTCTCGAATCATTGCCGTCACATTGCCGTAGTAGTGCCGTCACGGTCTCGAACAAGTGCCGTCCCGCGATCGCCTCCTTTTATCCAGCTCTGTCATTCCGAAGGCGTCGCTTTTTGTATCCCGGGGCTGTTTATCGGGATTAACAACTGAGGAATCTCAACCTAAACATGAAGATCACAATATTAAAATTCAGCAGTCGAGTATAAATTCTCGATGAAAAAAATATCAATGACCACTTAATAAATAGGAGAAAATTAAAATGGCTAGCTTAAAAGAAAAATTCTTTGGAAAACTTTCCGGCAGTTTCGGTGATTACATCGGAATCGTGAAAGGAGATGATAATTTTATTGCTCGAAAATCATCAAAAAGGAGACTTGATACATCACCAAAAGGTATCGAAAGACGCTTGAAGTTTCTTACCTGTATCAAAGCCTCAAAAGAAATAAATTCTATAAACAGCTTGCGGTACTTTTGGAAAAACGCTGCGGGTCCTAAACAATCCGCTTACAATTACTGTATAAAGAAAAATTATCCCTACATTACCGGAAACGGAACTCTCAGTGGATTTTCGGTTGTTCCGGGTTTCGGTTTTGGATTTTCAACCGATACTTATACAAGGGACGAAAATGGGGTTAATCTTTCGC
>JAGFIY010000022.1 GCA_024103215.1 Melioribacteraceae bacterium
GCATCAAAATTTACCTTATAATTTCCCGGCGATTGAGTTTCATTCACAAGCGTGGCAGCCTCTCTCCCAAGGATATCATAAATTATCAATTTGACCGATAACGATTGGTTATTTACAATTTGCGGAATAGTATATTCAATTGTTGTCGTTGGGTTAAACGGGTTCGGGTAGTTTTGTTTCAGTTCGAAAACATCCGGTGAGATTAAATCCTCACTAAGATTTGTTATATGTTCACCGTAATAAAATTCTCTGATTTTCACAGCTGTGTTTTTCAATTCGGTTACACTGTTCTTTCTATCTGTTCCTCGAGCCATAAAAATTGCAATGACTACCTCTTGCGTGTCCTGAGGAGCAAAATCAAATGGTCCTGAGCTTAATAAGTTTCTTCTATCTCCCGCACCGGGTCCTTCTGGCCAGCCCTCCCCTTCATACCATCCTGAACCTTTTTCCGGGTCTCCCGGAACCATAAAATTCACAGGCGCGCCAGTTATTGGATCGAGAATGTCACGGCCCAACAAATCTTTTCCCTGCATAAGATAATAGAATTCTAAAGTTCCTTCATAGACTCCCTGTTGCGGATCATTTAGAATATAATCGGGATGAAAATAATTTTTAAGCAGATTTATCGCCGAGGTCATTTTTAGATTTTTATAACCTTGAATCCATTCATCCATATAATATGCGCTGTCAGTAAGAATACTTTCGACAATCGGTCCTTGCAACAGCATATGCCCAACTGCAGGTGGCGGAGAGCCATAAAAATAATCTTCCTCGTTTTTGTTGTAAGTATAAACGAGGCCTAAAGTTGAATCGACCCCGATATAATCATCAGCAGCATCTCCCATATCATCATCAGACCAATAACTAACATAAAAATCGGTTATTGCTTCATCACCTTTATTTATTATCAAATATTTTTTAAAAACTACATCATCGATTTCACTTATGTTATTGTAAGCATAAACACTCGTTTGAAATTCTAATTTAAGCGGCAAAGAACCATATGTAAAAGCCGATGAAGAAGAATCAGCCCCATTCGCAACGTAGTATAAAAATTCATCGGCGCCGTTTCCCGGAATATCAAAGTATTCATCATATTCTCCATTTTCATTTTTGTCTATAAACGGGGCACCGATTTCAACAGGCCAGTTTTCAATATTGTAAATATATTTTTCTCTTTCTTCACCGGGAGGAACCGTGTGCCAGTTTTTTTTGAATTTAAATACATTATATTTTTTTTGATATGGATCATCCGGTTCTCCGTTTTCGAGAATAATGCCCGGAACCAGCCCGGCTCTATGAGTATTTCCGTTAACTCTAATTTCTCCATTTAATTTCCCTCCATAAACCAATCCGTCTTGATATATTGCTGCAATTTCCGCTTCTTCACCTCCTGGCCAATAGAAACCCGAGCCATCGGTTCGCGGATCATGCGAACCATCCCCGATATTGCCCACCCACATAAATACTTCATTTGCCGCAATGTATTCATAGTGATAATAGCCTAGTGCTGTTTTTAATGGAAATCGCAGCGTTTTGTAAATATTAGGATCGCCGGATTTGGAGAGTCTTATATACAGAGTATCTACCACATTGTCTCTTGGAAATTCCCATTCGTAAGGGGAATCTTTTGCGGGATATGCTTCAACAATATTTTCCCAGTCAAGGTTATTGGTGGAGTAATCAATATCGATATAGTTAATGTTGTATGAAAACCATCTAAATAATAAACTTTTTGGATTGATCGGATAAGTGAATTCTATTCTGTAAAATAAAATGTCTTCAAAAAAATATGTGCCGTCTGTTCTAGCAAAGAATGGAAATTGTATTTGGCTGCTTCCACCAAGAATGATTTTGTTATTTGATCCCTTTAAGGAAAGTTTTATACCAATCGGCAAAACATATTCACTAATTTGATATCCGTCTTGATCATATTCCTCAATGACATTTTCGCAAATTAATAAATAATTGTCTTCTATTGTTAGACCCAAAGAGTTCTTTCCGCCTTCGGAATAATTCCATCCTACTCTTTCCCAGATTATTTCACCTTTATCATTTAATTTAACCGCGCCGGGAGCATCGTTAATTTTTGCATCAGTATATCCATATAATACTATATGATTATTGTGATCCACTATCATGCTAATAATTTTCCATGGTGAATTATATGTCCATTTAACTTGACCTTCATGATTTATCACCCACACTTTAGCGCTTGATCTAACAACTAGAGTCGAATCGCTTAATCGATAAATCTGTGCGCTTTCTTTTCCGGAATTCCCGGAGTAGATTGGTTTGGTCCACAGTAGTTCTCCATCGCCGGAAATTTTAGCCAAGGCAAGCTCGGTGTTCGCATCCTGTAATATTCCCATAAAATTTCCGTCATTTAAGATTGCAACACCAACCCCATCTTTGTAACGATCCAATTCAAGAGTCCACTCAATTTCTCCATCACTATTGAGTTTTGAATAATATGGTTGAGGGGAATCATCCGATGTTCCTGAAACTAATAGTCCGTCATTCGGAAGCAGGACAGCAGGAGAAATATTGGCATCCTTAGTAAACAGATTGAGATTAGTACTCCAAAGTACTTTACCATACCAATCAATTTTTGTAATCGATTCCCTGTTTATTGAACCTCCTGTAGGAAGATTAAATAGACCATTCGTAACCAGGTAATAACCATTAGTATGTTCAACAATTTGAACTAAATTTTTTAGTGCCGGGAATGTCGAATCAAAAAATTTTGCAAAATTGTCGTTCGGTTGTGCAGCACAAATCGAAAATGTGATCAATAAAATTAGTATTATCTTTTTCATATTTGCTCCAAAATCATCTCAACAAAATCATTTTTCTTGTTTGCATAAATTCACCGGCTTTCAAAGAGTATAAATAAACTCCACTTGATAACTTTGATGCATCAAAATTTACCTTATAATTTCCCGGCGATTGAGTTTCATTCACAAGCGTGGCAGCCTCTCTCCCAAGGATATCATAAATTATCAATTTGACCGATAACGATTGGTTATTTACAATTTGCGGAA
>JAGFIY010000046.1 GCA_024103215.1 Melioribacteraceae bacterium
TATGTTAATGAATGGATGACATATGATAAGAGGCTTTATACGATCTTTAGTCTTTACCCAGAAGGATTTTCAGGCAAGCTATTTGAAATCGAGAGAAAAAATTCAGACACTCACTTTATTGATTTGATAAATCATAAAGAAATTGAAATTGATTCTTCAGAAAATTTAATCGGAATAAATTATCGTATCGAAGGATTTAATTCATTTGATCTCGGAACACGCAATGAGGGTTCTGTTGGATGTGTGGTTGAATTCAATAAGTTGCTTAACTCGAGAATAGAAAATGGAATCTTCTTCATTGACAAAAATAAAGGGACTAAAATTGTTGTCACTGCTGGGAACCCAAGTTATCAAAATATTGGCAAGGAGTTTATAGCTGACCACATAAGAATAAATCTGGCAAAAGAGTTCCAAGGTTATCAAGGAAAATTTGTTGTACAGCTTTTTGATAATTCTGAACTTATAGATGAAAATATTCTGTACATAAAACCCGGGACTCCACAGCTTATCAGTTCGGAAAAAGAATTAGCTTTCGCATCAACAATAGAGAATATGATTTTTGTAAAGGGTGGTGAATATAATTATTATTCTGTGCATGGTGATGATTTTATTCCTTATCCGGATAATTCCGAAGCGAAAAAAATAAACGTTGATGATTTTTATATCGATAAATTCCCGGTAACGAATCGACAATACAAAAACTTTATTGATGAGACCGGGTATTTACCCGCTGATACTTCGAACTATCTTAAGCATTGGTCAAACGGTACTTACTCTCTTAAAGATGCAGAAAAACCGGTAGTTTATATCTCAATTGATGATGCAATAGCATACGCCCGATGGGACGGCAAAAGACTTCCAACGGCAATTGAGTGGCAGTATGCTGCACAGGCCGGAGACAGTACAAATCTATTCCCTTGGGGGAGAGAGTTTGATTCAACAAAGTGCAATTATCGAATCGGCAAACTCACTGATGTTGATCAATTTACAGAAGGGAAAAATTCACTCGGCATTTATGATCTTGTAGGAAACGTTTGGCAATTAACCTCGGATGTTTATTACAATGGAAGCTATAACTACATAATCATAAAAGGTGGAAGCTACTTTAAACCAACTTCAAGTTGGTGGTATGTTCAGGGCGGACCTCAACCGCTTAATTACAATCAATGGCTTCTTCAAGTATCGCCCGGCTTTGAGCGTAATGCTACAGTAGGATTCAGATGTGTAAGTGATGTAAAAATAAAATAAAACCGTTATGAAAAAATATTTCATTTTGTTCTGTCTCGTTTTATCTACCTCAGTCAAAGCTCAGTCATCCGGGAAATTAAAAATCGGACTTCTTTCAAATGATAATTCAAAATTATCCGGGGAGTATTCTTCAGCAAAAAATTATTTAGAAGCTCAAAATAATTTTGAATTTGAGGAGATTTCTTTCGAGCAATTATCGGGAAAGACTGTATCGACATTTGGTATGATCTGGTTTCATCGCCCCGATTCATCCGAATTTTCTGAGCATGAGCTTAATCAAAATTCTATCGATATAATTAAGAATTTTGTAAAAGAAGGCGGCGGATTATTATTAACCCTTGATGCAGCATTTTATGCTTTCTATCTGGGAATAGAATCGAACAAGCCCGAGTTACGTAATAAAACTTGCAGTGATAACGGTTACGGTTATATGCTCGGTTTACACGCGTTCAAGAATCACCCGTTATTCAATGGACTTAACGGCGGAAGTTATATTCTTAAACCTGCACACGACATCAACGTCAGACAGATAGGTTATTTTGAAAACAATCTTCCAAAAGAAGGAAAAGTTGCGGGCGTTGATTGGGATTACATTTTTCTGCGCGAAAATAAAAAGTTAATAATAGAACATTCTTTTGGGAAGGGAAAAATCGTTTCCGTAGGCGGTTACACATTATTCGATATTGAGAATGTAAACCGTCAGCATCTTGAAAAGTTTATGAGCAACGCGTTTCATTATTTATCGAATAATTATTCAGGTGAGGTCAATTATTGGACTTTTTCGGAGCAAAGCGTCAAAGAAAATGACAAAGAATTGAATCCGATAAAATTTGACAATCCAAAAGATTGGGACACACAGCCATCCGAAATTCAATTGACGAGAAATTTTGCTTCGGAAAATTATTTTGATCTTGCCGGAGAGCGAATACTGATCATCGGAAATGAACAAAGCGGAATCAATGAGGTATGGACTCATCCGTTTATGGCTTTTCGAGATTATGAAGTCGGTATCCAATTTTCTTATGCCGATTCAATTCATTGGTTGAAAAATGAACGACCGCGAGTTGAAGTTGATCCAGAATCATTTAGAAGAATCTATAAATTTAAGCGCGCATATTTGACCGAATTGATTTCTGTTGATGTAAAAAATCCACAAGGCGTTGTTCATTATGAATACCGCGGCGTTTATCCGGCACAGCTTTTTGTGAAATTTAAAAGCAACTTAAGAATAATGTGGCCCTACTCGGAAAAAGTGAATCCCAAAATCAATTATTCCTTTTCCAAAAAAAGCAATTTCTTCTTTTTCACCAATAAGGATGAGGATTTAAGTGCTATACTTGGGTCAAACAAGCTAATTTCAAATCACTTGATTGGAAGATATAGTGAAATAACATTCAATGATTCGTCATTCAATGGAAACCTCACCGAAGAATTCTTGTGTTCAGCAGCATTTTCCATTAATCTTGACATGAATGATAATGTAGATGTCATCTTTTCGGGAACCGATCAAAGCATAACGAAAACCGTAGATTACTTTTCGCAAGCAGCGTTCGAACCTAAACAGATTTATAAAAATTCAAAACAATATTATGAGGCTCTGCTTAAGGAAAAACTTATGTTCGATTCACCGGATGATGAATTTGATCTTTCTTATAAATGGGCTGCAATAGGTTCTGATAAATTTATGGTAAATACGCCTGAGTTAGGAAAAGCTCTTGTCGCCGGTTATGCCGGAACTGATAAAGGTTGGGATGGTGAGCACGAAGTGAATGGACGGCCCGGTTACAGCTGGTATTTTGGTCGTGATTCGGAATGGAGTGCTTTTGCATTTTTGTCTTTTGGAGAGTTTCAAAAAGTTCGTGAAAATTTGGAATTTCTGCAGAAATATCAAGACCTGAACGGAAAGATATTTCACGAACTTACAACTTCTGGTTTTGTACATTATGATGCTTCTGATGCAACTCCGCTTTATCTAATTTTAATGGGAAGATATCTTCGTTATACCGGAGATTTGGAATTTGTTCAAAAATATTGGGAGCACGTGGAAGCCGCAATGAAATTCTTGCTCTCGACAGATACGGATCACGATAACTTAATTGAAAACACGAATGTAGGTCATGGATGGGTAGAGGGCGGAGCACTGTTCGGTTCTCACACCTCGCTTTATCTTGCGTCTTGCTGGGCTGAAGCCTTGAGAGAGTACGGGTTTATGGCAGATGCATTGGGTAAACCAGGTGAATATAAGAAAAGCAAAAATTTATACGATGTTGTAATAAATCAGATAAACAACAAGTTTTGGAATGAGGGGGAATCCTATCTTTATCACGGGATGTTCAGAGACAATTCATTCCATCAAGAGAAAACGATTATGCCTTCAATACCGATGCTGTTCGGACAACTTGATGACGTAAAAACTAATGTAATGCTTGAAGATTTTGCTTCATATGAGTACACTTCTGATTGGGGAGTGCGTATTGTAGGAAGGAGCAGCAGTTTTTTCAGACCAAACGGTTACCACACCGGAAGTGTTTGGCCTCTGTTTACAGGATGGGTATCACTAGCTGAGTTCAGAAGTGGACGCTATTTACAAGGTTTTACTCACTTAAAGAATAATCTCAATGTTTATAAAAATTGGTCTCTTGGTTACATAGAAGAAGTGCTTAACGGAGAAATTTATGAGCCGTCAGGTGTCTGTGCTCACCAATGCTGGTCGCAGACGATGGCAGTTCAACCTGCTATCGAAGGAATGCTTGGGCTTTCACCCGATGCAATTATAAAAAAGTTGTCGATCTCACCAAGGATTCCGTTTGATTGGAATTTCTTAAATGTTTCGAACATAAAGTTTGCTGAACATTCAATTGATTTTAATTTCCAGCACAGCAAAAATATAAATCGATACAAGTTCAGTAAAAAGGAAAATGTTAATATTCAAATTTCTTTTACACCGGTTTTCCCTGCGGGTACTAAAGTCGAAAAAGTCTTAATTGATGGAAATGAGATAGAATTTAATGTTTTTAATAAATCACAATCTGTAGAAATCAATCTGTCTTTTGATTTTGGGAAGCAAGTTGAAATTGAGATTCATTTTCAAGGAGGAATCGGTTTGCTTCCTGTAATTCCTAAAGTTATTCCCGGAAGAAAAACGGAATTAGTAAAAATTATTAATTCTGAACTAATTGAAGATGATTTCATTATTTCTCTCGAAGGAAAATCAAAATCGGATTGTGAACTAAAATTATTTTCTAATTTTGATATAGTTTCAATTGAGGGAGCAGATGTAATTAAAACACCAGATAACATTTACAAAATAAAAACAACATTCGAAGAAAGTAATTCAGATTATATCGAGAAACAAATAACCGTAAAAATAAGCAGATAGTTATGAGAAAAATTTTATTTATTATATCCTTCCTGGTCTTTTGTATTGTGATTAATTCGCAGCAATATTTGTCAAATTTAAATGCTTCATCGAATGATCCGATTTACACGACTTATGCCGCATCAATAGAGCGTTCTGATTATAAGATCGATCAAGCATATCATCTTTTGTGGTACGATGACGAGAGGGGAATTGAGTTTACATCCAAAGACGGCGGGGATATCTGTATAGCCTTCATCAAGGATTCCATCCTCTGTTATTCGATTTCGCAATTCTATTCAAAGCCGATTATAAAAACCTCATACTCGGATATCGTTGTGCTGACAGCAGAACCGTTTAAAGAGATTAAAGTTGAGCTAATATTTAATGTTTATTCGAGTGGAATATTAATCCAAGACATAACTGTTTCCAATCAGAGCTCATTTGATGAAGATCTCGAAATAATAACTTTTTTTAGACCAACCGAAGGCAAAATATCGAATGTTATTATACCGGATTCGACAAACTCGTTCACCTTCGATTTAAAAAAAAGCCGTGACAGTTGGATGGATGAACACGATATTCCATATGATGAAAATCTATTCAATATTTACGAATCATTTGACGAAAACGCCGTGTGTAAAATATTTACCAAAGCAGGGGAATCGTTTCTTGATGAACTATTTGTGAGTTCAGCTGATTCTGATATAATCTTAGTGTTGAACCATAAAGTTGAATTATCCAAAAATGAATTGGTATCCATACGAGTGATTAGAGCGCTGCAATCGACTTCAATCGATAAAAAAGAATTGAGAAGCAATGTTGATCTATTGGAGAATATCGATTTATCAGATGTCGTAAATAAAAATGAATATCTTTACTCAAAAATACCCTCAATTGATTTTGAACTGTCGGAACACGAAATGGTATATTACTCGGCATACTCTCTTATTCGTCAATGTATGATGCCGCCCGAAGGCGAAGCCGGTTATAATTATTATGTTTTTTCTCGTGAACCAAAATGGGGATGGGGATATGGTGGACAAGTTTTTCATGAGAGTCTTGTTATGCTCGCTTATGCATTTATGGATCCAATCGGAGCAATGAATTCGCAGAGAATTTACATGGAACGCCAATGGGATAACGGTTATATAAATTATAGGACAGGACCATACTTGAATGAATCGATTAAATATGACGACGAGTTCACAAGTTCCGCCCCATGGTTCAATTACCAGAATTATGAAATCTACAAAATCACGGGCGATATTGATTTCCTAGAAGAGGCATATTATTCCGGTAAAAAATTCTATAAATATTATGTTTCTAATCGTGATAAAGATAACGACGGACTTTGCGAATGGGGTGCACACGCTGTTCTGGAATGTGTCCGTGATGCTAGGGTTGCTGTGTGGGATCGCGTCGGCTGGCCTTCAAATTTTGAAGCGGTTGATCAAAATTCAATGTTGATTATGGAAGAAAAATCTCTTGCAGAAATGGCTGAAATTCTAAATCTGACAGAAGAAAGCAAAATGTGGAAAGATGAAGCAGAGAATCGGACAAAACTTCTTAATGAAACTTTTTGGGATGATGAATCCGGTTTCTTTTATCACGTAGACAAAGAATCTCACAATTTTACTCACAACGAAAAAGATGATCTTAAGATTAAAGAAATTATTGGTTTTCTTCCTTTGTGGGCAAATGCTGTTGATTCAGCGACTGCTGTATCACTTCTTAAACATTTTAAAAATCCGGATGAATTTAATCGGAAGTTTGGCATTCCCACTTTAAGTGCGGATGATCCTTATTACAACCCGATCGGCTATTGGAATGGTCCCATTTGGATTCAATGGCAGTATTTAGTCTTCCGAGGCTTGATTGATTACGGCTACTATGATGAAGCTATCGATCTTTTTAATCGTGTAATCGATAACATAATAAACCAATTGAAAGTAGATCATAATTTTTGGGAGTTCTACAGCTCTGATGATTATCAAGCAGGTTGGAACAAAACATATATTTGGACCGGAATAATTGCGAGAATGATGATAGATGTTTCCAAATTAAAAACTAATTAAAAATAACCATGATAAAATTATATTATTCGCTTTTTATTTTGATGTTGCTTTTGCCGGCAGCAGATCTTTCAGCACAAAAATTGATTATCAGTGATCAATATCTTTTGATGAATGCTTCGGCTGAAGACCCAACGTACACAACCTATGCTGCTGCAATGAGCAGATCAAAACTTTATGAGGATAAAGCGTATAAAATGGATTATTACACCGATTGTCTCCCGGTTAATTATTCCGGGGATCAAGCCGGTAAATTGTACAATATTTGGAAAGTGGATGAAGTTGTTGTTTTAAACACCGGCGAGTATAGCAGAAAACCTAAAATATATGCTTCATTTCCAGATATGGCAATATTAGAACACAGTCCGTTTACCGGAATAGAAGTGCAGGAAACTTTCTTCGTTTATAGTTCAAACATTGCTTTAATTTATTTTGAGATAACTAATGTCGATAAAATCCCGCACAATGTTCAAATTTATTCTGTGCTTGAGATCGGGAACGAATCGCTCAATATTAAAGGTTATATAGATTCAGCTTCGGCTTATGTTTCAGAACATTTCGAGACTCACAAGAGATTGATCAGTAATCTTTACAAGAACGGAGATTATCCTACGGATTGTAGAAATATTATCTCTACGAGTGCGGATGTTTATTCATTCGGAAGTTATGATGGAAATATTGACAGTCTCTACAACATAGTCAAAACAGATTTTTACAGCGATGATAGGAGTGATTCACTTAATTTTGCGGTTACAGGTAACTATGATATAAAAGTTTTGCACACGAAGTTTGACCTTCAGCCGGAAGAATCTAAATCAATAAAAATTATACGCGGCTGGCAGGATGCCGGGAAAAAGCCCGATTCGCTTCTTTCAAAAATTCAAAAAGTAAAAACGATTTCTCTGCAAAAATTTGTTGATGAAAATGTAGATCTTTTTTCATCTATTCCCCGAATTAATTTTGATAGTACTAGTGAAAAACAAGTCTATCTAAGCGCATTTAATCTAGTACGCAGTTCCATGCTTCCACCGGAAGGAAAAACAAGTTACAATTATTATGTTTTTTCACGTAATCCGCTTTGGGGATGGGGACACGGGCATCAGGTCCTTCATGAATCTTTGAGTATGATTCCTTATGCATATCTAGACTTTCATTCGGCACAAAACTCCCAGCGGGTTTACATCGAGCAGCAGAGTGAGGACGGTTTAATCGCATACAGACATGGTCCGCGGGGAATTCAGGATTATCCTCACTTCAGCAAATATACAAATTCGGAAATGTCAACAACTTCTGCACCATTCTTCAGTTGGATAAATTGGGAACTTTTCAGTGTTAGTAAGGATACGGTTTTTCTGAATGATGCTTATAACTCTGGAACTAAATATCTCCGCTGGCTTGAAGAAAACAGAGACCTGGATAATGACGGTACGTTTGAATGGGGACCTTACGGCATTATTGAAAATGTAAGAGATTGGTACAATGCGGTGTTTCAAGTTTCTGCTGATAGATTTTTGGATGTTGATAAAGAGGATATTTCAGATGAGCTTGAGTGTCTCGATCTCACGCTTATGATTGTTAAAGAACTTAGAAGTCTTGCAAAAATGGCGGAGGCCCACAACAAACTTGATGAGCAAAATAAACTCCTCAAGAAAGCAGAATATATATCAGAACTTGTCAATGAAAGAATGTGGGACGATTCATCGCAATTTTATTATTCGATTAACAAGGAAAATCATTCATTTAATTATCTCAGCCGGGATCTTCGCCGGATGGAAATTATAGGATTTCTTCCTCTTTGGGCGGAAGCCGCAACGGAGGAAAGAGCAGAGTTGATTGTTCGCCATATGCTTGATGAGAATAAATTTTGGAGAAAGTTTGGAATTCCGACACTTGCTGCGGATGATCCTTGGTACAGTCCTAATGTTGATTACTGCTGTAAATGGAACGGTCCCGTCTGGCTTTTATGGAATTATATGGTTTATGAAGGACTCATTAACTACGGTTATACGGATATTGCGGATAAACTTGCCGATAAGATGGTGTTGGCAGTTTCGACTCAACTTTCGAAAAATCATAATTTTTGGGAATCATACAGTCCCGATAACACTGTGCTGAATTCACCTTCGAATTATATCTGGGATTCGATTATCGCAAAGGTTTTAATCGAGAAATACCGGAAAAAACAAAAATAAATTAGGATGGAAATTATGAACCGCAATTTGTTATTCTTGCTTATATTGTGTTTAAGTTTCAAACTGAATCAAGGTTCAATGGCACAAAATAACCTGACATTAGAAAAATTTGAATACGGCACAACGAATAACAATGAAATTGTCGACGGATTTACATTAAAAAATTCGAAGGGCATTTCAGTTTCGATTATCACATTCGGTGCGGCTGTTATCTCTATAAAAATGCCGGATGCGGATGGCAACGTAGAAGATATCACGCTGGGTTATAAAGATTTAATCGGATATGAAAACGATAATTCCTATTTAGGTGCCACAGTCGGACGTTATGCAAACCGTATCGCCAAAGGTAAATTTATTCTTGATGGTGTGGAATATCAATTATCCACAAATGATAACGGCAATCATCTTCACGGCGGAAATAAAGGATTCAATAAAGTTGTATGGAAAGCAGAACCTTTTGAAAGAGAAAATGAAATTGGGGTAAAATTAGAATATCTTAGCGAGGACGGGGAAGAAGGTTATCCCGGCAATATGAAGGCAACTGTTACATATTCGTTAAACAATGATTCTGAATTGAAAATTTATTATGAGGCAGAAACTGATAAGAAGACAATTGTCAATCTTACCCACCATTCTTACTACAATCTAAGCGGTAATGCAAAACGTAATATTCTCAATCATTATTTGACAATCTATGCTGATAAATATACGCCAGTTGATAATACTTTAATCCCAACCGGAGAAATTATGGAGGTTGAAAGAACTCCATTCAATTTCTTGAAAGCGAAAAAGATCGGAGCCGAAATAAATGAACTTCCCGGAGGTTATGATCATAATTTTGTATTAATCGATTCCGGTGAAAATATGAGAAAAGCAGCAGAGCTTTATGACGAAAAAAGCGGACGTAAACTCGAATTATTTACAACGGAACAAGGTGTACAATTCTATTCCGGAAATTTCCTTGATGGAACAATTGTAGGAAGGGAAGGAGTAACCTACGAGAAATACTTCGGCTTATGTCTTGAACCACAAAAATTCCCGGATTCACCTAACAAAAGTAATTTTACAGACGCAGTCTTAGATTCGGGAGAGATTTACCAACATACGACAGTAATTAGACTTTCCGTCGAAAAATAGATTTGGTTTCTACAGACTGAATTAAATACCTTTGATCAATTATATTTACTAAGTTTAGTATTGGGTTAATGCATTCGTTGTATATGGATTAGCTTTCGGAAAATTAAAATGATAAAGAAAATACTTCTACTTTTACTATTTGTAAGTGCGATAAAAGCTCAACCGAACTTGGACAGTTTACTCATCTCAATAAATCACTTTGATGATACTCTTAAAGTAAAATACTTGACGGATCTCAGTTTCGAATACAGAAGTAAGAATCCACAAATTGCGCTAAAATATGGTAAAAAAGCTCTTGAGATAATTGATCGGCTTGCAACGGATAAGTATAGGAGTGAAGCATATAATTTTATCGGAGTTGTTTACGGTAATATAGGGGAACTTGACAGCGCGGTTCACTATTATCGAAAAGCTTTACAAGTTGCGGAAACTATTAAAGATTCTCTTCAAATTGCTTACACATTGAACAACATAGGCGATTATTATCATAAAACATCCCTGTATTCATTCGCCCTGGAAAAGATTTTACAAGCTTATGACATCTTTGAAAAGTTCAATGATAGAGAGGGCATGGCTTACACATTGAACGACATCGGTGAAGTCTATTTTAAACAGAATCACTTCGATAGAGCGATGGGATACTTCCAAGAAGCAGAAGTGCTTCGAAGAGAATTAAACGACAAAAGGGGAATTGCAAAAACACTAATTAACCAAGCAAATGTGCTTATAAATAGAAATCAATTTGACGAAGCGTTAAACCTTTATGAATATGTTCTGGAATTAGCAGATGAAATTGGATATACGAAAGGTAAAAGCTGGGTCTATTCCGGAATGAGTTTGATTTATAAGATTCTGAAAAGATACAATCTCGCAATTGAGTTCAGTAAAAAATCTCTCGAAATAGATCTAGAAATTGATAATAAGTATGGTGAGATTGTCGATTATAATGAATTGGGTAGAATTTATTTTGAATTAGGCGACTTTAATAACTCGGAAATATATTTCGATCTTGCAAGAAGGGAAGCTGCAAGAACAGGTCACCTCGATCAATTGATGGTTGCAAACAAAGCCTTTACTCAATTATTTACAGCACAAAATAATTATAGGAAAGCCTATGAATCGATGGTCGAATATGAGGAACTGAAGGACTCGATTTTCAGCACAGAAACATCGAATCATATAGCAGACCTTCAAACTGCCTTCGTCGAGGAAAGGAAGAACAGAGAAAACCAAATATTACTAAGACTTGTTGATTATGAAAAGTCAACTCGTATTTACTTGATTCTGGCTTCAATTCTCACGCTCATAGCGGTTATTTTCATGATATCAAAATACAAAACTCAAAAAAAGGCAAATGAGCTATTGAACGATCTGAACGATTCAAAGGATAAATTTTTCTCAGTTATTGCGCACGACTTAAAAAACCCATTCGGTGCACTAATGAATATATCCGAGCTTCTGAAATCCGATTATAATTCTTTGACTGAGAACGAACGAATCGAACTTGTGAAAAGTATTTTTGAATCATCAAAAGATATAAATAGAATGCTCAACGATTTATTGACCTGGTCCCGATCACAGAAAGGCGAAGTAAAAATAACTAAAGAACAATTAAATCTTAACGAAATAATTAAAAGAGCAAAAGCCCCATACGATCTTGTTGCAAAAAATAAAAACATAACAGTAAAAATTGACATTGACCCTAATTTGGAAGTTTTTGCCGATAAATACATTCTCGAAATTGTTGTTGCAAATCTTCTTCATAATGCAATAAAGTTTTCTCACTCAAATGGATTAATAATAATCAATGCGAAGGAGAAAGATGGAAGAACTAATTTAATAGTCCGAGATTTTGGAAAAGGAATTGATAAAGACACAATAAAGCAAATTCTACTTTCAACAAAATCGGTTACCACCGAAGGAACACAGCAGGAAAAGGGAACCGGTCTAGGCTTAAAAATAAGTAAAGAGTTTTTGCAGCTTCATGGAAGCATACTTTCTGTTGAAAGTGAAGTGGGTAAGGGTACGGCATTTACCGTTACAATTTAAGCTCCCACACCTAATGGACAATTATTTCCACAGCATCAAAAATTTGGCCGTGAAAATGTCCTATGATTGTTATTAAATCTGCCTTATCTATATTCAATGGCAGATCTGCTTTGTTGATTGCAACACGAGCTCGCACACCTTTTGCATCAAGTACATTGAAATAAGCTTTTTCGGGACTGCTGTTTCTGTCAATTCCTTCGTTTTGAAGAATTCTAACCTTAACTTCTTTTTGAACATGAGCATCTTTGTCTATCTCGTCGAAAGTTCCGGGTCGCTTTGCCGGGGAGAAATAAAAAACGTAAATCATAATAACAGCCGCAATTCCCAACAGCGGTAGAATAAATGTTTGTACTTTTTTCATAATTATTTTCTTGATTTTTTATTTGACCTCCAATTTAATAGTGAGCAGACTAAAATCAAAATTTGGAAGAATTGGGAAATATTGTGATACTCACCAAGTTTTAATCATAAAGCATATTTATTAAATGGAAAAATTGTTATATTAATTAAAAAATTTATACTTTTTCCTTTTTCGTGTGATTTTATGAACAAACAAACGGATCTTTTATGAAACGAAAAATACTTTTTGTAGATGATGACCTTTTCTCTCGTAAAGTATTTAAGTTCTTGTTTGAAAAGGATTATGAGGTTAGTATTTATGAGAACCCTTCGCAAGTACTGGAAGCTTTAGAAAAATTTACATTTGATCTTTTTGTAATTGATATTGCTCTCGGAACAAGAACTGACGGATTGGAAATTATCCGGAAGATCAGGGAGAACGAAAGATATAAAAATACACCTGTTTTTTGCTTGACAGCTCACGTCCGCTCAAAGGATGAAAATGATGCACTGAATGCCGGTGCTGACAAGTTTATAAGAAAACCTATAAACAATAACGATTTAAAAGCAATTATAGATGAGGCGTTAAGTTAGAAATGATCCAAAATCTTGGTTGGATCAATGGATGATTCAACTCCAATTATTTTAATTGCAGAAGACAGCTCACTCCAACGGAAGCAGTTAGAATATATTCTGAAAAAAGAAAATTATAATGTAATTTCATCGAAAAACGGCAAAGAAGCATTTGAAGCAGCCTCGAAGAACATCCCCGATCTGGTAATAACAGACTTGATTATGCCTGGACTTGATGGCTACGAACTCTGCCATAAGATTAAAACTACTACTCATTTAAAAAAAATTCCCGTTATTCTTTTAACAAATCTTTCTGAACCCCAGGACGTAATAAAAGGTTTGGAAGCCGGGGTGGATAATTTTATAACAAAACCTTACGAACGTCAATTTTTGCTTTCGCGTGTAAACTACGTGTTGGAAAATAACAAAATACGACAGATGCAAAATATTGATTCTAATCTCGGTCTGGAATTGATTCTGAACGGGAAAAAGTACTTTATAAGTGCAGACAGAATCCAGATTATGGATTTGCTTCTATCCACTTACGAAAATGCAATTCACACAAATGAGGAATTAAAAATTGCTAATCGAACACTTACCGAACTTCACAAAGAATTGCTTCAAAAAAATTCCGAACTTGAAAAGCTGAATCAAGAGAAGGATAAATTTCTTAGAATGGCGGCTCACGATATCAGAAATCCGATTTCTGCAATGTTGAGCTGGGGGAATATGATTCAAGATGAACTAAGAGAAGGCGACGATTCAAGGTTAGTTACAACAATAGATCTCATCAGAAGATCCGGCGGATTAGTTATAACATTATTGAATGAACTTCTAGATTTGGCCGTAATTGAATCCGGTAAGCTAAAATTAGTAAAAACTGAATTTAATCTGGTGGAAGTTGTCGATCAGGTTAAAATGATGCACAAATCGATGGCGGATAAAAAATCAATAGAAATAGTTATCGATGCGCCCGATAAGCAAATCGATGTTATTGCTGATAGGACAAAAATTGAACAAGTATTAAATAATCTTGTCACAAATGCTGTTAAATTCTCTTATCCAAAGACGACAGTTAAAATAATTATCGAACAAACTAAACGTGACGTAAAAATCTCGGTTAGCGATGAAGGACAAGGTATTCCCGCTGACGAACTTGATAAATTATTTACTCCTTTTGGAAAAACCAGCGTTAAACCTACTGCGGGGGAGTCATCTACCGGTTTGGGACTTTCGATAGTTAAAAAAATTATTGATGCTCATAATTCCAAAATCTACGTTGCCAGCGAAATAGGGCAAGGTACAACTTTTTATTTTAACATCACATCAGCAGCCAAATAAATTTTTTTCAAAATTTTGTTATTTCCTTTCTAAAATTGCAAAAAATTTTTCTATATGATCACTGTAAGAACATGAGTTAAAAGAAAAATATTTAATAAAAGAGATCATCTATCTTATTTAGTAAAGATTTTAATAAAAAAAAATAAATAAGTATTGCCAAAGTATTTGAATTATCTTACATTATTACAACAAACTCGTAAATAATTATTTCGCGTTTTTGTTGAATAAATTATTATTACTTGCCTAGCCCGCACACATAGCAAATATTATTTTGCCCTAGCCCGGTAAAATGTTTAAAAAATAAATGAGGGTACCACGATGAGGAAAATTTCCATTCTTTTTTTCGCGCTTTTATGTCTATTCGCTAGTAATTCCAATGCTCAAACTCTTTTATCCCCGGCAAACGGAAGTACCGGCGTAAGTTCTGATTTGATAGTATCCTGGTCTCCCCCGGCGACGGGTACGGTTGTAAGTTACCAGGTACAGGCATCAATTGCCGATCCTAATTTTTGGTATGCGGCAGTTGATAAAAATGTCGGAACTGATTTATCTACAGAATTAACCGGTTTATTCATTTATACGCAATATTATTGGAGAGTTATAGCTCTTTACGATGATAATTCTGAATCCGTTTCTCCTGTATGGAGTTTCACTGTCGGAAGCGGCTCAGGGGGTGGATGGGATAGTGATGAACCACATCTCTCAGCTCCGGTTAACAATTCAACATACGGGATAACAACTTCTCCTACTCTTTATTGGTGGTATGTTTCAACAGGAAACCCTGTTTACACTGTAGAAGTCTCAACTACTTCCGGTGATTATTCCACTCCTGTTGTGTCTGATAATACAACTGAAACTTACTACGAACTTACAGGATTAACAATCGATCAAAAGTATTATTGGCAGGTTACAGCAGACGGTAAAACATCAGAAGAGTGGTGTTTTACTCCAACTTCATCAGCCGGTGGTGGCGGAGGTGCGCCTAATCTCTCTGCTCCTGTTGATGAACAAACATATCTTTCCTTAACTCCTACTCTTTATTGGTGGTATTCAACGCAAGTTGATGTTTCATATAATGTCCAAGTATCAGCATCGGACGATTTTTCTGGAGCCTTACTTGTTGATGAAACGGTTGTCGCAAAGGGAACAGGTAGCTATAAAGTTCTCGAATCGGCTGGATTGACTTATAATACAACGTATTATTGGAGAGTTGGCTTAGACGGAAATTACAGCGATCCTTGGGAATTTAAAACATTACCTTCAACACCAGTATATCCTGAATTTTCGATGATCGACCTTGAATATTTTTCGGATGATAATGCCACAAAGTTTGATGTTCCGGGTAATTTTATTTCCGGCTATTATATGGCTTTGCTGCCGCTTACAGGCGATTATTACTATTTTGATCTCGGTGCGGGTACTGCAGTTAATACTCCACTTGTTCCTGATGATTATGGTTTTTATTTGACCTCAACTCCGGATGGTTTTCTCGATTATTGGGATGGAAGAGGAGTTAATGAATCTTCTGTTGCAGGAACCTGGCAAGCTCATATGTGGCAAATAATTAACGGAGACGAACCGATATTTTATATTCATACCGACGGTGTAGGTAATTTTGCACTTTACGACGGACTTCAGAAAGATTTTGCAACAAACAATGTTCCTTTCATAGTTAACGATGATTACTGGCAGGGTGATTATACGGTTGAAGGAACAATAATCGCACAAAATACTCTTTCTTCAACAATTGAATTCAATATGAATTTTAATGACGGCAAAACATATTTCACAAATCTTAAGTTGGAATATAACACAGATGATGATAGTGATAAATATGACGTTCCGGGTGATTTAATTAACGGTTACTCTTTAAGTCTGCTTCCCTTAACTGGAGATTATTATTACTTATTCTATGGCTCCGGCTCCGCTACATCACTGCCGTTAAAGAATAATGTTGATAATCCTTTTTATCTCACCGGATTACCTTCACCCGATACCGAATTTTTTGCTTATTGGGATGCAAAGGGTGTTAATGCTTCAGCTTCAGGTAATTGGCAAGAACATATGTGGGATATCATTACTGGTATTGAGCCGATGTTTTATTTGGCAGTTGACGGTTCCGGGGATATTCAACTCTTAGATGGCTTATTTTTAGATTATTTTACGACTCCGGTTCCGTTCAAAATAAACGATGATTATCCATTAGGTGATTATCAAGTAACCGGAACTTTAGAATCTATTTATAATATCGTATCGGATGAATTTACGATTGATTTAAATTTCAACAACACAGCTCAAATAATTACAATCGAAGATATAACCGGAATTTTGGGTGGCGCGACAGTTTCTGTGGATGTAAATCTTGATCTCTCAGGTTCATTTGAATTGGATGGTTCACTGCAAGGAAAATTTGAATTCGATAATGATCAACTGGATTTCAAATATGCAAGCTACGGTACCGGAACTCTAATCAATGACGCTAATTGGTTGGTCCATTTCTTTGAATCTGATCCCGGTGTTGTTGAATTTATTGCTACGGGCTTGACGCCGATAGATTCGGACGGATTACTCTTCCAACTTAATTTCCAGGTTGTTGATATTGATGTTTCTATTGGGACACTCGCGGAAATAAATGCAAACACGAACGATTGGGTTGCCGATGGAACTGCATCTGTGTTCACGATCTACAACGGTTCGATAGAGTATGCAGATGGATCGGGAAGTCCTTCCGACGTAAGAGGCGATGCAACTCTTGACTATCTAGTGACAATGGATGATGCAATTGCGGTTATCTATCATGTTTATCAATACGATTTGCTCACGGATCCGAATGCAATTGCCAACGCTGCTGCTGCTGACGGCAATGCTGGAGTTTCAATAAACGACGCATTTGCTATTATGAATTTCATAATAAGCGGACAGTGGTCATATGATCCGCTGCCGGCACCTCCTGCTCCTTCAATGGTATTTGATGATCCTTCTATTTCCGATGAAAATGTTATCTCTCTGCCGATTGAAGTTGAGAATGACTGGATTGTAAAAAATACTGAAGTAGAATTTATTTATGATCCCGAAAAGATTAACTATCAATCTTTTGCTGCTCTAATTAACGGTTCTGGAATATTCACAAACGCTGTTGAGATTGAGCCTGGCAGAGCGTTGCTGACTTTCGTTTCGCAGTCACCGCTGGAAGGTAATTTTAAACCGGCAAAAGTTTTGCTGAATATTAAAGATGGAATCGATCCGGAAGATGTTGAGATTACTACTAAATTTAAATTGAATGATGGAGAATTTATTGACGGACCAACATTCTCCGGAAGTATAACCGACATTGCCGAAGAATCAATTATCCCGGAAAAATTTGCTGTTGAGCAGAATTATCCTAACCCATTTAATCCGAGTACTTCCATTGTTTATAATCTTCCTGAGGCTTCGCATATCACAATTAAGATATATGATATGCTCGGAAGCGAAGTTAAAACTTTGGTTAATTCCCAAATGAATGCAGGAAGGTATGAAGTTGTATGGAATGGGGATAATAATTTTGGTTCTAAAGTATCAAGCGGTTCTTATTTATTGAGAGTGACTGCGGGCAAAAATGTGGCAGTCAAGAAAATGCTGCTACTAAAATAATTATATGTATTTCTTTGACTTAATTAACTAAAAAGAATTTATATAATTATTTAATAGGAGAAAAAATGTCAAAATTTCTAGCAGCGGTTATGGTGTTGGGGGTTTTGCTCTCAATGGCGATTGCGATATACGCATGTCAAACAGTGTATTTCTAAAATAAAGAAAGGCTGTCCAATTAGACAGCCTTTCCCTTATAAATTTGCATAAACCTTTCTGAAAAATCGGTGATGTATTAATTTCTTAAACCAGAGGCATTCATATATCTAGCAAAAATTTCTTGAACAAATTGATTAGCTATTTTTTTATCGTAGATAATCAGCGTATTTTCATCGTTAGTTTCGTTCGCATTTGTGCTCCAGTTTGCCGAACCCACAACAACAATCTCTTCATCGATAACCATTGTTTTGCTGTGAAGTTTTCTTCTTTCGGCATCAGGGAAAACGTTTGCTGGATATTTCCATCTCGTGTTTGGATTATCTGCTGAACTTTGTTTTGCCGTTCTTCCGGTCATATCAACAGATGCCGACCACCATTGATTCCAAAAGCTTCTGTCAAATACTCCTCTTATGGAAAAATTTGTTCTTTCGCCTGTCATATCTTCAAAACTATTTTCCCATTTATATTTAATAATATCTACCAGCGGTTGATATGAAAATGCAAAAATTGAAAATAGTATTGAATGATCTGCTTCGGTTCTTACAAGATCGGTAATGTAACTCACTGCATTTGTTGAAGGACTGAAAAGTACGTCAACCCTAATAGAATCGATATACACTGTTTTTGGAATATCCTTTGGTTTTCTCTTATGAAATTTTGAGTTCATCGGATTCGGATAATCACTGGAAGAACCCCACATTGTTTCAAATTCTTCTTTATAAATTGCGGCAATTTCTTTGTTCTCGATTATCACTGAATGTTGTTGGTTCCCGTCTAAAATTCCCCTCTGCATGTTGTATTCAGTTCCATATAACCCCGTAACGGTAAAATTCCACGAACCCGTAAAGACAGCTTCATCATCAACTACAACAAATTTGTTGTGCATTTGATTCCCGGGTGAATAATAACTGTTTTGACCAGAAGGTTTAAGTTCACCGTCAGCGAGTAAAAACCCGCTTTGAAGTTCGTTTCCGATAGTTACTTCTACAAATTTATATTCGCCTGGTGATAAAGGAAGATTAAATGAATCACGCTGCGATGAATTTTCGTTTGCAAAAATAGGGGAGTCGGCAAAAATTATTATATCGTCATCCGTGTTCAGTTTCCCATCTTTGCCTCGGTTAAGTTTTTCGAGATATAGTTTGAGAATGTCATAACGCGAGAAAGAATCATCATCCTCGGAATCTGCCTCAGATTTCGCATCCATAACTAAACGGATTCTAATCCCTTTTGCTGCAGTGGAAATTAGAGTGTCTATAAGTCTCGGAAGATTGATTTCATAACTTGCAATATCAAGTGTAGAATCTGCACTAGAGATTAAATCGATAAGCTTATTTTCAAGATTTACCGAATGCTGTGCTTTGTTTCCCGGCAAAGCAACAGATTCGTTTGCGGATTTATTGAAGTAAACTTTAATTTTTCCCGGAAGTCCTAGTACAATCGTTTCGGTTGTTTCTTTTGTCGTTGAACATGAAACTAAAACTGCAAGAAGGACGATAATTATTATCTGTTTAATCGATTTCAAGGTTCTTATTGAATTTTTAAGAAATTATTTACGAATATAGATATTTGCGATGATAATGAATAATAAACTAAAAGTTTGATTTAATGAGAATATTTAGGTTGGATAAAAGAAAAAAGGGAAGCCGAAAAAATCGACTTCCCTGAAAAGCGGAGAGGGCGGGACCTACTTCGCCGAGGCTTCGTAGGTTAAAATTCTCTTTCTTGCAAAAGCTATTCCTGACCCAGTCTTAAAATATTTTTCAAGTTCTTTTGCTTTTTCTTTTGTTCTGACAGCAATGAAAGCATCTAAAGAAAAGGGTCTATAAGCTTTTGTTGAAACATTAAGTCCAGCATTATGTTCTTTAATTCTTTTTTTTATGTTGGAAGTGAATCCGATATATCGAAATTGTGAGATTTCGCTTTTTAGGAAATATACATAGTACATTTTTAACTCCATAAAAGATTATACACTCAAAAAAAATTTAAAATAATTTAATGATAATCTAGATTTTTATGGAATTTCAAATACGGATGTTTAAGTGAGCATGCTCTACATAACCCAAAGGGCGAAGTAGAGCGGAGAGGGCGGGATTCGAACCCGCGATACCAGTTTCCCAGTATGACGGTTTAGCAAACCGTTGGTTTCAGCCACTCACCCACCTCTCCGTTAGCTGAATTTTTATTTATGAACTAATTTTCTGAAGGCCTCTCCGCCTTTATAACTTTTAATTTCCATTTCGCGTCGAAAAGCTTCAGATTTAGTTTGAAATTGATCAGTATAAATAATACTCCAAGGAACATATGCTTTAGTAGATTTAACTTTTCCTCTGTTATGATCTGATAATCTACACTCGCAATTTTTACAATGACCTACATAATGCCGGCTAAATTTTTCGCTATGTAAAATATAGACAAAATACATAAGCAAATCGTTAGGTTTTCCCGCCTTTAGGCGGGATCTCGCCAGAGGCGATGACAGCCACTCACCTTTACCCGCCGTAGTTTTTACGAAGGCGGGCATCTCTCCGTTAGCTTAATAAATCAATATAAATGTAATTTATATCGAGTTACAAAGATAGAAATATTTTGTTTGATTTAAAACAAAATATTCTTTCCATACTTCTTTAATTCAAGTTTCAGTTTAGCGTTGAACATATTTCTTCATAGGAGTTAATATCATTATTTCTTAGAATAAATTATATATTCTACCACTAACAAAAAAAAAGGGGAAAGACAGACTTAATAATATCTGGGTATCCATACCAATGACATTTACTCCATTTATAGTATTGAGCGATCTGAATAGAAGAAAAATTATAAAACTCAAAGTAATACCCTGCAGTATTCCGAAAATCCAAAAAATTTTTGTTCTCATGTCGCACCTTCATATTTTAATTGCTCAGTTCAGAATTATTAAGATATTTTTTACTGCAAACTTTGTTAATATAACTACCTTGCACTACAATTTATGGTAGAACGACAACCCAAAAAACATTTTCAAAATCCAAGCAGAATGATGCGGTCGGCTTGTTATGTGCGTTTACATATTAGCAATTTTACTCTTTATTTTTTTTACTTGAATTACGATTCCGCCAAATCTCGCTTCATCAGCAATACATTCTACACCATCAATAAAACATAAATGACTATTATATTTTTCTTTTGTGTCTTCATAGTAAGCTATATAACCACCCGAAAAATCAATATTACTAAATATTAATTTTCTTCCAGTTTTGCTCACTGCCCTTGAACTACATTCCTTGCAAACATAATTTGGATATCTTTCGTAGGCTTTTAATTCTTTATCACAAATTGGGCAATTATGATTATCCATAATTTTTTAGTTTTATTTTTTTATTCACTTTTTTATCTATCTCATAAAGTATTCTATCGGCATCCTTGAATGGGATATTATTATTTTTACAAACGTCCCGCAACTTTGAAAGATAAACCAGATATAAGTCAATTTGATTTTCTATTGAACTTGGCAATTTTAATTCGTCATCATTAATCAATCTATATGCACGTTGGTCAATAACTTGATATAGTGATGGATTTTTAAATCGTAAAATTGATGATGCAATTGGCAATCTAATTCCTTTAGTTAAAAGTAACTTCTAAAGAACTTTTCTTGTTAAACTTAGATTTATTTTTTTATCCGTTTTATTTATTTTATTTAAATAGGACAAAGCTTCATCATCAATTTTGGCGTAGCGATTTAATTTCCATAAAATAATTTCATTAATTATGGATTGATTAAAATCACCCGAAAGTTTATCCAAATTAGAAGTCAGTTCTTGTTGATAATCATATTTGTATTCATTCCATTGAATATTAATATTAGATAATGTTTTATGTTTTTCTGATTCTTTTTCTTTCATTATTGAAAACTCTACAATTTTTTTATCGCACATAACGGCGTGTTATTTTAAAACACAATTATTATTATTAAAAAGATTTCCTACAAAGAACTTATTTCAAATTTATTTTGTCACGATAATTTATGTCCTATTGTTTATCCCGCAGTTTTATTATGCGGGAACTTTTTACTTATGAAAGAGGTTATGTGCATTTTACTTGTGATAAACTTTTAATTTGAGATGCTTTTCAAATGGATCAAAATTTTTATCATTGTGTAAAAGTATGAAATCATTCTCGATACAAAAAGTCGCAATCATTACATCTATTGTCTTTCTTACTGTTATTCCTTTTTTCCTTAATGAACGATAATTATTTGCGCTTTTTATTGCATTATCTATTCCACCGATATCATAACAAGGAAATGAAAGAAGAGTTGTTTTTGCTTCTTGATATTCTTTATTGCTTCTAAAACCTTGCAAAACTTCTGTTAATACATAATCTCCTATTACAACTAATTCTTTTCCGAGAATTGAATCGAGGACCTCAACTTGCCAATTATTAATATCATTGAAATAATCTACCAAGACTGTAGAATCTAAAAATATCATTTATCGGCTCTCATTTTTTCAAGGTCACCTTCCCAATGTAATTTTCCTCGAAGCGATTTTAATTTTGATTGGTTTTTAATTTTTATCAAAGTTTTTAATCCTTCTTCAACTACTTCTTTCTTTGTTTTTAAGCCGGTTGTTTTGAGAGCCAGATTCATCAATTTATCGTCAATTACTATGTTTGTTCGCATTTTAAAATTCCTTTTCAATGTGTATTATTATGGTAAATATACACATTGCAGTTTTAATCAACAACTCTTTTTTACTCACCTAACGGCGTCCGATTGATGCGCTTGATATTTCCAATAAGTAAAAAACGAGTTACCTTTCCTGACCAACAACTTTTACTTGGAGGTATCAAATGTATTACACTGGTATTGATCTTCACAAGTTTACTTCCTTCTTAACTACTGTCGACTCTTCCGGGAAAATTATCAAACAAGAAAATGTAAAAAATGTCGATCATAATTTTATTCAGTATTTCGACTCTATTCCCGGCGATCACCTCACTACCGTTGAATCTACTATGACCTGGTACTGGCTTAATGATCTTTTTACTTCTATTAACATTCCTCTTGTTCTCGCTCACGCCAAATATGTCAAGGCTATTGCTTATGCCAAAGTCAAAACCGATAAAGTCGATTCCCACACTCTTGCTCAACTTCTTCGTATGGATTACATTCCCGTCGCTCATAAAATCTCCAACGATAAACGTACTCTTCGGGATGCTCTCCGTGCTCGACTTAAAATTGTGCAACGGCATACATCAATCACCAACTCTATGCATCTGTTATTAGCAAAGTACAATTTTGATTCTCCAACTCAATTAACCGGAATAGCTAAATATCAATTTGAACAACTATCCGAAGTTGAAGAACTGCTTGATGCACAAACTCTAGATCTTGAAAAACAACTCTATCCCGATCTCATTCCTAACGATGATATCCAAAGATTACTTTGGATTCCGGGTATAGGCAAAATGAACGCTTTTACTATTTATCTCGAAGTTGATAACATTAATCGTTTTGCAGATGAAAAACATTTTTTCTCCTATTGCAGACTCGTTCCTTCTACTCGATCTTCCGCCGGTAAATCTAAACAGCGTTCTTCTAAAGATGGCAACAAATATCTCAAAGTTGTCTTTATGGATGCTGCTACTCACGCTATTCAATATTACCCGGTTATTAGAAAATATTATAATGCTAAACTCCGGAAGAAGAATAAACAAATTGCAAAAGCTATCATCGCTAAAGAAATCGCTCGTATTGTTTTTCATGTTCTTAAAAATAAATCGAACTTCAACAACAGGTTTAAGGGTAAGGAACTCGAACATACTAAATCCTTACA